>CAKTPQ010000056.1 GCA_934591745.1 uncultured Oscillospiraceae bacterium | reverse complement strand
ATCCGCAGCAGCATCCACGCGCAAATGCGCAGCGGCACCTATCTGCCTTCGTCCGGCAGTATCCCTTACGGTTATCTCCGGAACGCCGCTGCCGCGTCCTATGATATTGATGAGGACACCGCTCCAGTCGTCCGGCGTATCTTTACTCTGCGTTCCGAGGGTGTCAGCTTCAACGCCATCGCAAAGCAGTTGAATCAGGAACATATCCCGTCCCCCGCCCAACTGCGTTATCTGCGTGGAATGAACAGCTCCGCAGCATACCGTGACGCACTGTGGAGCAGAGCGACTATCCGCAAGATCGTCGGCAGCGACGTCTATATCGGCAACCGCACCTATGGGAAAGTATCCCGAAACCATTTGAACGAGAAAAAGAAGCGTCAGCCCACGGAGCAATGGACGGTCATTCTAAACGCGCATCCGCCGATCATTAGCAAGGAGCTGTTTGACGAGGTGCAGCAGGTCAATCAAGAGGTTCTTGCGTCCCGCACCGCCTATCGCGCATGTGCTGATATTGGCGATGTGCAGGCCGATCTTTTCCGTGGTAAACTGTTCTGCGCGGAGTGCGGCAGTCCCATGGGGGCCGGTAAGGGCTGCGCCCGGCACGGCGCACACTCGCCCAGCCGACTGTTCTATGACTGCAACCGATACCGCTACTCCGCGCACACCGTCTGTGCCAGCCACTACATCCGCCACGAGCGGCTGCTTGCCGCTATTACCGATGTCTTAGACCGGCAGTTGACACTGGCTGTTGATGTAGAGCGGCTGATCCATGAGATCGACCACTCCGCCGAACTGACACAGGCAAAGCAGGAAAAACAAAATACCGCCACAAGCCTGCGGTTCCAGCGGCAGGGCCTTGACCGGAAGCTGGATATGCTGATTCACGACCTGTCCACCGGTCTGATCGGTCGTGAGGAATTCCTTTACGCAAAGGAAAAATATCGGGCAGAGCTCAACCGCATTCTCGCGGCGGAAGCCGCAGAAAAGGAGCGGATCGAGCAGATACAGAAAGGCTTATCCACCGCACAGGCATGGGTACGCGCCATGCAGGAATATCAACGGCTCCCGGCCATAACGAGGGAGCTTCTTGATACGCTTGTGGAGCGCATCTCCATTCACAAGGATCGCAGTATCACGATCCAGCTCAACTATGCCGACCCCTTCGCCGCCTTGCGTCCCTATCACCCACTGGCAAAGGAGGCTGCTTGCTGTGGATAAAGTGACGTCCGATCTCATGATCTGTTACTACCGCCTTTCTTCGGAGGATGGTGACGTCGCACGCGGAAACACCGCAGAGAGCTTCAGTATCTCCGCACAGCGTCTCTGCGTGCGGAACTTCCTCGCATCCCGTCCTGATCTGGAGGGAACTGTTGAGGAGATCGTAGACGATGGCTACACCGGCACCAATATGAACCGTCCCGGTATGCAGCGGCTGTTGTCGCTGGTAAAATCTAGAAGTGTCAAAACTGTCATTGTACGTGACCTCTCCCGTTTTTCCAGAAACTTTCTGGAGGGCGGCCACTATCTGGAGTTTGTATTTCCTGCGTATGGCGTCCGCTTCATCTCCATCAATGACCACTTTGACAGCGCCGACTATGGTGAATCCACCGGTGGTCTGGAGCTGGGCATCACCAACCTGCTGAACCAGCTATACAGCCGCGATCTGTCCCGCAAGATCAAAAGCGTAACAGACCGCAAAAAGCTGAATGGCGAATATGCCTTTGGCGCTGTGCCCTACGGCTATCAAAAGGGTGAGCAGAAAAACACCATCGTAATTGATCCACCTGCCGCCGATGTCGTCAGGCAGATATTTCAGTGGGCCTCGCAGGGCATCAGCATCACACAGATCGCGCAGCGGCTGAATGTGTCCGGCACTGAGACCCCCTCCGCCTATCTGGCAAAAGTCCGGGGCCGCTACAAGGTGCGGAATTTCTGGACATATGAATCCGTCCGGAACAT
>CAKTPQ010000055.1 GCA_934591745.1 uncultured Oscillospiraceae bacterium | reverse complement strand
CGGACTCGAACCGGTACGGCATTGCTGCCGGGAGATTTTAAGTCTCCTGTGTCTACCATTCCACCACACCGGCGGATTCGGCATTGATTAGAATACCACACTTGCCCGGAAGTGTCAACACCTTTTCCAAAAAACATTTCGACAAATGGCGTATCACCGGCGGAAAGCCGCGTTTCCCCCTCCAACAGGAAATTTTTCGTGGGTTTTCTGCCGCTTCCGTGTATAATAAGGCAGAGAGAGACGAAGGGTGGTGGGACAGTGGACGATGTATCCCTGATGGACAGGATCGCATCCGGTGACGAAGCGGCATTGCAGACGCTGCTGCGCCGCCACGGCGCCCTGCTGCGCTATGTCATCGCACCCATCCTGCCGGATACACGGGACCGGGAGGAATGCCTGGCCGATGTGTCCGTGAAGCTGTGGCAGACGGCAGGCAGCTTCGACGAAAAGAAAGGCTCCCTGCGAGGATGGCTGACAGCGCTGACCCGCAACTGCGCGCTGAACCGCGCCCGCGGCCTGCATCCGGAGACGGCGCTGGGGGAAGACGTGCCCCACGGCGCCGGCAGCGCCGAGGACGAGCTGCTGCGGCAGGAGCGGTTCCGCCTGCTGGCCAAGGCCGTCAGGAGCCTGACCGCTGGGGAGCAGACACTGTTCTACCGGAAGTACTACTACTGCCAGTCCACCGCCCAGATCGCCGCCGAGCTGGGCCTGACGGAGCGGGGCGTGGAAGGACGGCTGTACCGCCTGCGCCAGCGGCTGCGGGAATTGTTGGGAGGTGACTTCTGTGAGTGACGATCTGCGCTTTGACGCGCTGCTGACAGAGGGCGCCGATGCCCTGCCGCCCGCACCGGACGTCAGTCCGTGGCGCAGCGCCATGGGCTGCATCGTGTGGGGCATCGCCCTGAAGACGCTGACGCTGCAGCTTCTGTACCTGCACTACATCCTGCCCACGCTGGGCTGCATCCTGCTGGTGCTGGGCTTCCGCACCCTGCGGCAGGAGAACGGGGCGCTGCGGTGGGCCTACGGCCTGTCCCTCTCCGCCGCCGTCATGCGCGCTGCTGCTATGGTGCTGGCGGCGCTGCCGGTGGAGAGGGGGGCGGCGCTGGCCTATGTGGATATGGCGTTGATGCAGGCAACGCTGATCACCCTGTGGCGGGGCATGGTGGGCGTTTCCCGCGCCGCCGGGGCGGAGAAGCCATCCGCTCCCGCCGCCGGGGCGCTGGCTGCCTTTTACGCGGTACTGATGGCGTTGGCCATGATCGGGCTGGAGGGTTGGCTGCTGGTGCTGCCGGTGCTGGCGGTGTACCTTGTGATCCTGCGGAATCTGGTGAAGCTCTCCCGCTCACTGGCGGACACCGGCTACGTCATCCACGCCGCGCCGGTGCGCCTTTCGATGGCGGCGGTGCTGTGGGGCTATCTGGGCGTGACGCTGGCGGCGGTGGTGCTTGCCATGCTGCTGGGGCAGCGATATCCTATGGACTGGCAGCCCCGCGCCGACGCGCCGCAGGATGAGACGATCCGGGCGGAGCTGTTGGCGCTGGGTATGCCGCGGCGTGTGCTGGACGACCTGACTGCCGAGGAGGTGGCGGCGATGTCCGGCGCGAGGGCGGTGTTTGTCAACGAGGATAAGCTGTACAACCAGACAAAATACCGGGAGATCGTCATGGAGCACTATTTGGGCGAGGACCCGCTCCGTGTGCTGCGGTACGACCGCACCATCACCACCAGGCACGATGACGGTACCCGCTCCTATACCTACGTCTACCGGGCCTTTGACACGCTGGAGCAGACCATGACCAGCGTGGCGGTGGAGCTGGCGGGCGCAGACGGCGAAAAGCACTATATCGTGATCCACCACCTGTACTACGACACCCAGCCAAGCTCCCGGTATACCGAAGGCATGACCGTCTGGCCGGTGTGGAAGATGGAGAGCAGCTGGCGGCCCGGTACCCTTTGCAGCGGACGGGTGCTGTGTACCCGGCGGGGGACGGCGCAGACGGCGGCGCTGCACGGCTTGGCGTATGATGACCGGCAGGTCACGGGCTTCTTCGGTACCGACCGGCGGGCGTCCTTCGATGCACAGTGGACGAGGCCGTCCGGCGCAGGC
>CAKTPQ010000054.1 GCA_934591745.1 uncultured Oscillospiraceae bacterium | reverse complement strand
GCGTTGGCCTCCTCCACGCGGTTGATGAACATCATGCGGGGCTTCTTGCCCAGCATCTTCCAGGTACGCTCCATACCCACGGACAGGCCGTCCTTGGCGTTGCCCACGATGACGGCGCACTCAGCGGCGCGGATGGCGCACACGGCCTCGCCGGAGAAATCGAAGTTGCCGGGAGCGTCCATGACGTTGATCTTCTTACCCTTGTACATAACAGGGGCAAAGGCCAGGGAGATGGAGATCTTGCGCTTGGTCTCCTCGGCGTCGTAGTCGCAGGTGGTGTTGCCGTCGGCGGTCTTGCCCAGACGGTCGATCCCCTTGGTCATAAACAGCATCTGCTCGGCAAGAGAGGTCTTGCCGGAGCCGCCGTGGCCCAGCAGCGCGATATTGCGAATGTCATTAGCAGTCATAGTGGTGATGTACTCCCTTCATTTTCTTCAAGTCCGCCGCCCACACGGCTGCGGACAGTAGCTCAACGTATCGATTATAGCTTATATTCCGGGGTCTGACAACCTCTATTTTATTGATTTGTATGAAAATTCCCGGCAGGCACGTCCTTTTTCGTCAACATATACAATTTATTCTCCATCGTACTGGGCAGGTCGACGAGGGCAGCGGTGCGGTACAGGAAAAGGGGGAGCCGTCCACTCCCCCCCCCCTGCGTCAATTCAGAACGTTCCCGTTCTCGTCCGCCAGCAGCTCCTGAGGCGGCTGGTGGCTGGAGAACCGCTGTACCGATAGGGTGCAGGCGTAGGCGCCGGCGTTGGACACAGCCACCAGATCTCCCACGTCCAGCGCAGGGCCGGTGAAGTCCTCCTGCAGTACATCCAGCGCGCAGCATAGGTTGCCCACCAGGTGTACCGTCTCCGTGCGGGACGGGTCGCCCAGCGCCGTGACGGTAAAGGCTCGCTCCCCGGTGAACAGCGGCTCCTGGGCCGACAGTGCCGCCTCCGGCCCCGCCACGCGGCGCAGCATGGCGGCCACGGCAGGCTTCTGGAAGCCGTTGAGACAGTTCTCCACGATGACATAGGTCACGCCCCGGGATGTCTTTCTGTCCACCACCGGCATGAAGTAGGTGCCGGCCTGACAGGTCAGGAACCGCCCGGACTCGATGAGCAGCCGCGCTCCCAGCGTGCGGCGGTTCTCCGCCGCGATGCGCTGCGCACACTGCCGCAGCGCCCCGTAATCCAGCGGGCGCTGGGACGTCTCGTTGTAGGCGATGCCCACGCCGCCCCCGAAATTGATGTACTCCACCGTGCAGCCCAGCACCTCCTGTACCCGTAGAGCCAGGGCAAAGCAGTTTTCGTAGTACCGCGTCAGCACGGAGGCGTCAAGATTCTGGGAGCGCAGATGTACGTGGATGCCGCAGACCGTGACAGGCATCCCCTCCAGCGCCGCACGCAGTTTGGGCAGATCCTCCTCGCAGACACCGAACTTGCCGGGGCCGCCGGGGCCGCCGTCCATGTTGAAGCAGGGGTCGATGCGCACGCCGATGGGCCGCACCTCTCCCCGCTCTGCGGCGATGCGGCCGATGCGCACCGCCTCGCCGATGGAGTCGGCGATGAGATGGCCGTGCTCCCACGCCGTACGCAGGGCGCTGTCGGACTTGCCGGCGGCGGAGAAGTAGATGTTGGCGGTGTCCATGCCGCATTCCTCTGCCAGCAGCACCTCCCGGGCAGAGGCGGCGTCCGCGCCGATGCCCAGCGCCGCCAGCGCCCGCAGCACCGGCGGGAACGGATTGGCCTTCACGGAGAACAGGATGTCAAAGCCAGGGAATGTATCGTGCAGCAGGGCGGCCTGCCGCGCCAGCATGTCGCGGGAGTAGATGAAGCAGGGCGCGTTTTCCCGCGCCAGACGGAGAATTTGTTCGTTCATGATGGGCGCTCCTTTCCGATGCATCGTGATGGTACCATCAGTGTAGCATACCGGCTCCACCGCCGTCAAAACATTCCTTGCGCTCCGGCGGAAAATGTGCTACAATACCGCCGGTATCGGTGAAAAATAGCTGATATAGCGGCGCAGCTCATATTTGCGGGCATGATGGAATTGGTAGACATGCGAGATTTAGGTGATGTCACCTCAGTGAAGATTTTTGCAAATAGATGAATTTGCAGGAGGATATGCCGATGGGAAAGCTG
>CAKTPQ010000053.1 GCA_934591745.1 uncultured Oscillospiraceae bacterium | reverse complement strand
GGGGCTCGAACCCTCGACCTCCAGCGTGACAGGCTGGCGTTCTAACCAACTGAACTACTTGGCCATGTGCGCTTTCGCCTTGGAACTCAAGCTCGCTTATTATAGCAAGAACCTCCGCGAATGTCAACACCTTTTTTCACATTTTTCGCGGGAGTCCGGGCGGCAGGGGGGCGCGCCGCCCGGACAGCGCTGTCACAGCTCCCGCGCCTCGAACCACCGTACCGACAGTGCCCAGCTGGCCGCGAATACCGCCAGCGCGATGCCCAGCGTCAGCGGCAGCGGCCACGTCCGCTCCGTGGTATCACCGGTTACCATCAGTGCCGCGCAGGCGGCGGCCATGCCGATCACCACCGTGATGTACACCGCCCGGCCCTTGGTGGCGCCGAACCGGAACATGGCCGGGAACATCAGCGACGGTGCCAGCATACCCGCCAGCGGCAGCAGCGGCAGCAGCTCGCTGCCCCACAGCATCTCCGCCTGCCCGCACACCGCAGCCACCAGCAGCACCAGCACTGCGATCACCGCCGTCAGCGCGGCGCTGGTGACGTACTTCACCGTCACGATCTGCCGCCGCGTCAGCGGCAGCGCCTCACAGTACACCAGCCACCCGTCCTTCTCGTCGGCACTGAGCAGCGATGCCGGCAGTGACCCCAGGAAGAACACCGGGTACAAAAGCCACAGCAGATAGCCGCCCTGCCCGTCACTGTTGAGCATCGCCAGCCCGAAGAACACGACCACCAGAAGGATATACGACTTCCCGTACTGCCACAGGCAGCGGCCCTCCTTATAAAATAATCCCTTCATCTCACGCCTCCTTCGCCATGAACACGAACAGCTCCTCGATGCCCACCTGCCCCAGCGTCGTCCCGGCCGGCACAGCGCCGCGCCGCACCAGATACTCCGTGCCGTAGGGGGTGGCGCGCTTTCCGCACACCGCCGCCGGGTCGAGGCCATCCGCCCCGCCCCGCAGGATGCCGTACTCCTCCGCCAATCGGTCCTTTTCCTCACACAGAAGCAGCCGCCCCCGGTGCAGGAACGCGATATAGTCGCAGATCTTCTCCAGATCGCTGACGATATGGCTGGACAGCAGCACCGCGTGGCTCTCATCCCGTGTGAAATCCTCGAAGATGGTGAGGATCTCGTCCCGCACCACCGGGTCCAGCCCGGAGGTGGCCTCGTCCAACAGCAGCAGCTTCGGCTGATGGCTCAGCGCCGCCGCCAGCCCCTGTTTCATCTTCATGCCCCGGGAGTAGTCCCTGAACGGCTTATCCGCCGGCAGCCCGAACCGCCGCAGGTACTCGGCATAAACCGCCGGCTGCCAGCGGGTGAAGATGCCCGCCATCATGCGGCCGATCTGGGCCGCGTTCAGGTACTCCGGCAGCCCCACCTCGTCCAGCACCACGCCGATGTCCTCCCGCTCCAGCGCGGTGAGGGCGCGGTTGTCCTTCCCGTAGACGGCGACGGTGCCGCCGTCCCGCCGCAGGCTGTCCAGTATCAGCCGGATGGTGGTGGACTTCCCGGCGCCGTTCTCACCGATAAGGCCCATGATGCACCCCGCCGGCAGCGTCAGCTCCAGCCCCTGCAGGGCAAAGCCGCCCCGCTGCTTTGTCAGCCCGTGTATTTCCAGTGCGTTCATTCCGTATCCTCCTTCTGCAGACGCCACATGTCCGCCAGCTCGCCGTCCGACAGACCGCAGGCCGCGGCCAGCCGCCGGATGTCCTGCATATACGTCTCGATCTTTTTCAGATTTTCCTCCCGCAGCAGCTCCGTACTGCGCTCCGCCACGAAGCAGCCCTTGCCGGGCAGCGTGTAGAGGAACCCCTCGTTTTCCAGCTCGTCGTAGGCGCGCTTGGTGGTGATGACGCTGATGCGCAGATCCTTGGCCAGCGCCCGTATGCTGGGCAGCGCCTCGCCCTCGGCCACCTGTCCGGACAGGATGGCGTCCTTGATCTGACTGTATATCTGGTCATAGATGGGCGCGCCGCTGCGGTTGTCGATGTATAGCTGCATAAGAGGCCTCCTTGTGCAAACTGTATATACACAGTATACACAGTTAAACCGGATTGTCAACAGAAACTTTTTGTGATACAATACAATTTCAAGCCAAAAGGGGAGGTGCCGCCATGGAGATCGGACACGTCACTGTCAACGGAAAACTGTATCTGGCGCCGATGGCGGGCGTCACGGACATGGCCTTCCGCCAGATCTGCCGGGAGCTGGGCGCCGACATGAGCTGCACCGAGCTGGTCAGCGCCAAGGC
>CAKTPQ010000052.1 GCA_934591745.1 uncultured Oscillospiraceae bacterium | reverse complement strand
ACACCCGGCGCGGATTCGCCCCGGCCCATCAAGCTGCGGCAGAAGCCCTCCACCGGCGAGTGGTTCCTGTGGGAGTACTCCAGTCCCCTCAGCGGCATCCGCATCCCGGCCGCCCAGGATCCCTGGGCTTAAAGCCGTGAAGCGGCGGTGGATCGCGCTGGCGCTTCTTCTGGCGCTGGCGGTGAGCCTGACAGCCTGTCAGGTGGAGTTCATCCCCTACGGTCAGCCGCAGAATAACGGCGGCACCACGATAGACACGCCGCCCCCGAATGGCGGTGACACCGACTTGGTGGACGGGCTTGACCCGGAGGGCGGCGAGGAAGACTTCTACGATGGCGGGACGGACTACACCATGGAAAAGTACCGGAAGTACCTGGACGGCGAGTGGATCGGCATCGAGGCCGAGGTCGAGGGCGATCGGTATAAGCTGGCGGACGAGGAAATGTCCGTGACACTGACGTTCATGAGCGCTGACGGCGTCGAGGACGGGCGCGGCACATGGTCCATGGGCGCGTGGTACAAATACGCCAATAGGTATGGCGACCAGGAAAATCTGGACGGGCTGCACGTGAGGTTCCACAAGGGAGCCATGTACGATGGCTGCGCCAACGAGGAGTGGTACGTGGAGCTGATGGGCGGCCCGGAGAACACGACGTACACCGTGACCGTGATCGACAACAACTATCTGGAGATGCACCGCCATGTGGAGGATTCGTATGTGGTATGGGTCGTCTACTGCGAGCGGGCGGACGGACAATGGATCGATGAATAACAGGGGCCTATGAGCCCTGCGGACAAATCACAACAAATACAGAAAAGGAGAAGGATATGGGACTTATCAAAGCAGCAATGGGCGCCGCGGGCGGCGTGATGGCAGATCAGTGGAAGGAATTCTTTTACTGCGACGCGATCCCTGAAAACGTGCTGGCGGTCAAGGGCCAGAAGAAGACGAGCAAGCGCTCCAGCAACACCAAGGGCGACGACAACGTGATCAGCAACGGCAGCGTCATCGCGGTGGCGGACGGCCAGTGTATGCTGATCGTGGATCAGGGGAAGATCGTGGATATGTGCGCGGTGGCCGGCGAGTATACATACGATATGTCCTCGGAGCCGTCCATCTTCACCGGCGATCTGGGCGAGGGCATCAAGAACGTGTTCAGCAACATGGCCAACCGCTTCACCTTCGGCGGCGAGGCGCCCAAGGATCAGCGGATCTACTACTTTAACACGAAGGAGCTGATCGGGAACAAGTACGGCACGCCGTCTCCGGTACCCTTCCGCGTGGTGGATCAGCGTGCGGGTATCGACATCGATGTGGGCATCCGCTGCTTCGGCGAGTACAGCTACCACATCAGCAACCCCATGCTGTTCTACACCAATGTGTGCGGCAACGTCAGTGAGGCGTACACCCGTGACCGGCTGGACAGCCAGCTGAAGACGGAGCTGCTGACGGCCTTGCAGCCGGCGTTTGCCCGGATCGGCGAGGACGGCATCCGGTACTCCCAGCTGCCGGGCCACACGCTGGAGCTGGCGGACGCGCTGAACGAGGTGCTGAGCAAGAAGTGGCGTGACCTGCGCGGTATCGAGATCGTGTCCTTCGGCGTGTCCAGCGTGACGGCGGACGAGGAAGACGAGAAGATGCTCAAGGAGCTGCAGCGGAACGCGGCGTTCATGGATCCGACCCGTGCGGCGGCACATCTGGTGGGCAGCCAGGGCGACGCCATGAAGATGGCGGCTTCCAACACGGCTGCCGGCCCTGCCATGGCCTTTATGGGCATGGGAATGGCCGGTCAGGCCGGCGGCATGAACGCCGGGAACCTGTTTGCCATGGGGCAGCAGCAGGCGGCGCAGCAGGCGGCTGCACAGCCTGCACCGGCGGCTCCCGCAGGGTGGACGTGCGCCTGCGGCCACGCCGGGAACACCGGCAAGTTCTGCGCGGAGTGCGGCCAGCCCAAGCCCGCGCCTGCCGGTGAGTGGAAGTGTGCCTGCGGCGCGGTGAACACCGGTAAGTTCTGCGCCGAGTGCGGCCAGCCCAAGCCCGCCTCCGACGAGTGGACCTGCGCCTGCGGCACGGTGAACAAGGGCAAGTTCTGCGCCAACTGCGGCACTCCCCGGCCCTGATCGGGATGAAGAGGAAACTTCTTTGGATATTCCTGATCGGTGCGGTAGTAGGTATTGCTATGTCGGGGCTTTATAAACACTTTGTGACGGATCGGATCATGGATGGTGATGGTATGATGAACGAGTTTTCAAACGCCTTTCGAGATGGAGACACGCTGAAAAGCATACGCTGGTCGCAGAGTGCTTCGTGCTACGACGACTGTTTCCGCTTTGATTTGGAGGAGACAGACGGTGCGTATACCATCTCCGGGTGGTGCATCGACACCGAGGGTAGCCGAGAAAGGGTCGAGCGGATAGATGCGCCCCTGACGTCGGAGCAATGGGCTGAGGTGGAGACGTGCCTTCGGGAGAACTGGCATCAACCACCCAGAGCCTTGCCAGAAGGGGTGTCTGTCCTTGACGGGACGGAGAGCTACCTCCACATCACCAGCCAGAGAGAGGACGAGATTCTCACGGCAGAATACAACGGTGAGTATGAGGACGTCCTGAGGACGCTCCTGTGGGAGCTCCTTATAGGTACCTCCGAGGAATATGCTCCGGCAGAGGAAGATTAAGCACACCGTACCCAGCCGCCCTATCAGCCTCAGGCGTAGGTGAGCCATTCTCCCGATTTCTACCCATTATGCGGCGTGAAGCGCGGTGGCAAAAGATTCTGTCTGGATTGGGCAACAACCCTGTGACAACAAATCACATTAGTCGGCAAGCACACTGCCAGCCGGCGATGTCGTTAGGAAAGGAGAAAGCAATGTACGATTATTCCGATTATTACGATTATTACGATTACAGCAGTACCCCGACCTTTAACCCGCTGCCCACCATTATCTCGCTTGTCCTGTGCGTGTTTGTTCTGGTGTGCATGTGGATCATCTTCCGGAAGGCCGGTAAGCCCGGCTGGGCGGCCATCGTCCCCTTCTACAACCTGTATGTGATGTTTGAGATCACATGGGGCAGCGGCTGGCG
>CAKTPQ010000051.1 GCA_934591745.1 uncultured Oscillospiraceae bacterium | reverse complement strand
GGGGACAGACTGTAAATCTGCTGGCAACGCCTTCGGTGGTTCGAATCCACCATCCCCCACCAAAAATACCGATTGCCCAACAGGGTGGTCGGTATTCTTTTGTCCGGAACGTTGCGCACCTACGACATTGCGTGTATAATGACAGCATCACACGGTTTATGTTAAGGAGGAACGGACATGAAACGCATATCCTGCCTGCTTCTTTCCCTGCTGCTGGCGCTGTTGTGCGCCTGCGGCGATACCAATACACCGGCGCCGCCCGACCAGACGGAGCCTGACGAACCGGAGACTCCCTCCGTACCGGCGGTATGCAGCCTGTACTACGACTACGCCGAGCTGGAGATCATCGCCCCCACCAACAGTAAGCTGCCGCTGGCGGCCGGAGCGTCCCACGGCGCGCCGGACTACCTGCCCCTGTGGCACAACGGCGAATACGGCCAACTGGCCGCGTCGGGCGGAGAGGGCTATATGGTGGCGGACCTCACCGACGGCAAGGCCTATGAGGAGGGCGCTTACGGGCGCTTCTGCTGGAACGGTGAGCTGTACCACTGCGTCCACCTCAAGGCGGACAGCTGCTATGTGCCCAGCCTTTGCAGCACCTCCGGCGGTATCCTGTGGCTGGAGCTGTCCGGCGACTGCTGGGCCGACACCGGCTGGGATGAGATCGGCCACTTCGGCGGCTTCGATACGGTGGTCATCACCGGCAGCGGCACGCTGACCCTGTCCCAGCGGCTGGAGGCGGGCACCGGCAAGGAGAAGCTGCCCGCGCTGGTCATAGACGGCGTGGACGTCACCTGCCCGGAGGTAGGGCTGGTCGCCAACAGCGCGGCGGAGGACACCGCCAACCTGATCCTGCTGTCCGGCTCCCTGACCACCGACCGCGCCGCCGTCGCCGGCGATGTCTGCGTCACCGGCGGCACCGCCTCTGTGGGCTTGCTGCTGGACTGCCCGCGGCTGGTGTGCCGCGGCGGCGAATTCATCCTGCGGGAGGGCTGGGGCTTTGTGGATGCGAGTACCGACGCCATCCCCACCGTGCTGCTCACCGGCGGCACGCTGACCGCCGATGTCTGGATGCCGGAGAACATCGTCTACCAGCTTTGGGCGGGCACCATCACTGCCCCCGGCATCCGCTACTGGCCGGAGACGCATGTACTCAGCGACACCGTGACCATTGTCGATCCGCTGGATGCAGAGGCCGCAGACGAGTGAACACCTGTGCGCCGCCGCCCGAGAGGGCGGCGGCTTTTTGCTGCCCGAAAACCAGTTTTCTTGTTGACTCGCCTATCGTATCACAAGAATCTTGTGATGTCAAGCATAAAATCTCAAGTTTCTTGTTATAATAGATTGACAAAACCAAAAAATCAGAGTAGGATAGAGTCAGAATTTGTCGAAAACCGGCGAGGAGGGTGCCTATGAGTTTTTGTGAACAACTGCGTAAACGGCGGGAGGAGCTGGGCCTGTCCCGCGCAGAGCTGGCAGAACGGCTGGGCGTTTCGCTCTCGGCGGTGGGCAACTACGAAACCGGCGTCAGCGCCCCCAAGGAGGGTGTGCTGCTGCGTCTGTTCGACGCGCTGGAGGTGGATCCCAACTATCTGTACCGCGGCAGCTTCCGCAGCGGGGGCGGCTCCTGCTCCGATGAGGAGCTGCATTTGCTGGAGAAGTACCGGCGCCTGCCGGTGACAGGACGGCAGACCGTCCACACGCTGGTGGACGCATTGGGCGTCATGGTAGAGGAGGAGCACCGTCTCCGCCCTCTGCAGGAGCGCCGCACCATCCCCCTGTACCAGTCCCCGGCGGCGGCGGGCTTTGCCGCCCCTGTGTTCGGCGAGGACTACACCCTCGTTCCCGTGGAGGGGGAGGTGCCTCCCGGCGCGGAGTTGGCCGTCCGCATCCAGGGTGACTCCATGGCACCCTATATCGCTGACGGCGCCATCGTGTACGTCAACCACGATCCTTTGCAGAACGGCGACGTGGGTATTTTCTGCGTGGACGGCGATATGCTGTGCAAGCAGTACTGCCGGGATGGCTTCGGCATGGTGTACCTGTTCTCCCTGAACCGGGCCAGAGCCGACATGGACGTGGTCTTTCACCGGGGCAGCGGCCGCAGCCTTACCTGCTTCGGCCGCGTGATGCTGCACAACCTGCCCCTGCCGGAGCAGCATATGTAAACGAAAAGAGAGGGCGCACGGCTTGGCCGTGCGCCCTCTCGCGCACCGTATCAGAGAATGAAGCCGCCGTCGGCGGTGAGCACCTGCCCCGTGATGAACGAGGCCCGGTCGCCGGCCAGGAACGCCACCGCCTCCGCGATGTCCTCCGGCGTGCCCAGACGGCCCAGCGGCGTTTCCTCCGCCAGCTGGGGCAGTACCTCCGGCGGCAGGGCGTTGAGCATATCGGTGCGGATGACCCCCGGCGCCACGCAGTTGACCCGGATACCGGTGGGGGCCAGCTCCGCCGCCAGCGAGCGGGTCAGACCGATGAGCGCCGCCTTGGTGGCGGCATACGTCACCTCGCAGCTGGCGCCGCGCAGGCCCCAGATGGAGGAGATGTTGACGATGCAGCCCGCGTGACAGTGGAGCATGTGGGGCAGCACTGCCTGCACGGTGTGGAACGCGCCGTCCACGTTGACGGAGAAATAGCGGTGCCACAGCTCGTCCGTGATGTCCTGGAACAGGGCCTGACCTGCCACGCCGGCGTTGTTCACCAGCAGCGACACCGGGCCGAAGGTGTCCTCCACCCGGTGTACCATGTCGTTGACCTGCTGCCGCTGGGACACGTCGGCCCGCACCGCCATTGCCCGGCAGCCCGCCGCTGCCAGCTCCGCCGCCAGCGCGTCGGCGCAGTCCTGCCGCTCCCGGTAGTTGATGCAGACGGCGCAGCCCTCCGCCGCCAGCTTCCGCGCCACGGCGCGGCCGATGCCCCGGGACGAGCCGGTGACCAGTGCGATCCTCTCCATACGTTGACCATCTCCTTGCGCATATTTTTCGCCAGTATAACAAATTTCCGGCCCAATGGCAAGAAAAGTGTTGACAATAAGCCCGCTTTGCGGTAATATACTATCGTTGTCTGCGCGGTTAGCTCAGCTGGTAGAGCACATGCTTGACGTGCATGGGGTCACAGGTTC
>CAKTPQ010000050.1 GCA_934591745.1 uncultured Oscillospiraceae bacterium | reverse complement strand
CCCATGGGCAGCATCCAGCTGAGCCAGTGGGTGGGCGGCGCGCTGCACGACGCCTTCCCCCACCTGACGGTGGACGTCCACCACCCGGAGCTGACGGTGTATGTGGAGGTGCGGGAGGACGCCGCCTACGTCCACGGCCCGGCGGAGGCCGCTGCCGGCGGACTGCCGCTGGGGATGGGCGGCCACGCGGTAAGCCTGCTGTCCGGCGGCATCGACAGCCCCGTGTCCAGCTACATGATCGCCAAGCGCGGCGTCCAGCTGGAGATGATCCACTTCGCCTCCCCTCCCTACACCAGCGAGCTGGCCCGGGAGAAGGTGCTGAAGCTGGCGCAGGAGCTGACGCCGTGGTGCGGCCGTCTGGCAGTGTTTATCATCCCCTTTACCGAAATCCAGGAGGAGATCCGCCGCAAATGCCCGGAGGATCACTTTACTCTCATCATGCGCCGGTTCATGATGCGCCTTGCCGACCAGCTGGCCCATGAGCTGCGCTGCCGCGCCCTTGTCACCGGCGAGAATCTGGGACAGGTGGCCAGCCAGACCATGCAGGCGCTGGCCGTCAGCGAGGACGTCACCACCATGCCGGTGCTGCGCCCCCTCATCGGCCTTGACAAGGAGGAGATCGTGAAGATCGCCCGTAAGATCGGTACCTTCGACACCTCCATCCTGCCCTACGAGGACTGCTGCACCGTATTCACCCCCCGACATCCCAAGACAAAGCCCAGCGTGGAGGAGGCGCGGGAATACGAGGCCGCGCTGGACGTGGAGGGCCTGTGCCAGCGGGCTATGGCGAACCGCGAGATGATCCGCGTCAAGCCCCAGTTCTAAGGAGGCGTATCCCATGCCCCGTACTGCGGAGATCATCGCCGTGGGCAGCGAGCTGCTGTCCGGCGGCGTCACCAACACCAATGCCCGGTTCCTGTCGGAGCTGCTGACCGCCGCCGGCGTGGACGTGCTGTACCACACCGCCGTGGGCGACGATGCCCCCCGGCTGGAGGCCGCCGTCAACGCCGCCAGGCGCCGTGCGGAGCTGCTGGTGTTCACCGGCGGGCTTGGCCCCACCTACGACGACATGACGAAAGCGGCGGTATGCGCCGCGCTGGACACACCGCTGGTGTTCCACCCGGAGGTGGTGGAGGAGATACAGCACTACTTCGACACCGTGTTCCACCGGGAGATGCCCGCCTGCAACCTGCAGCAGGCCTATCTGCCGGCGGGCTGCACCGTGTTCCACAACCCGGTGGGCACCGCCCCCGGCTGCGCCTTTTCCGCTGGCGGCGTCACCGCCGTGCTGCTGCCCGGTGTGCCCTCGGAGTGCCGTTATCTGGCGGAGCACTGCCTGCTGCCCTATCTGGAGCGGCTGCACGGACAGGTCATCCGCGCCCACGACCTGCGGATCTTCGGCCTGACGGAGCCGCAGGTGCAGGAGCTTCTGGCCGACCTGCTCCATCAGGAGGAGGACCTGACGCTGGCGCCCTACGCCGGCACCGGCGAGGTGTCGCTGCACCTGTCGGCCCGCGCCGATGATGAGACGGCCTGCGAGGCCCGGATGGCGCCGGTGCTGGCGGAGGTACGGCGGCGGCTGGGCGGCTATCTCTACGGCGAAGATGTTTCTGGACTGGAGGAGGCGGTGTTCCGCCTCTGCCGGGACAGGCATCTGACCCTCTCCGCCGCCGAGAGCTGCACCGGCGGCCTTATTGCCAAACGCCTGACGGACCTCCCCGGTGCGTCCCAGGTCTTTCTGGGGGGCGTGGTCAGCTACACCAACGGCGTAAAGCAGCACGCGCTGGGCGTCCCCGCCTCCCTGCTGGAGGCCTACGGCGCCGTGTCCGCCCCCGTGGCCCGCGCTATGGCCGTGGGCGTCCGGGTGCTCACCGGCTCCGACCTTGCCCTGTCCGTCACCGGACTGGCCGGCCCCGACGGCGATGACCGGGGCAACCCCGTGGGCACCGTGTTCACGGCGCTGTCCGCGCCGGAGGGCACCTTCGTCCGCCGGCTGACGCTGGGCGGCGGACGGGCGCGCATCCGCACCCTGTCCGCCCACCACGCCCTTGACCTGCTGCGCCGCTATCTCACCCATCAAATGACAGAAGGAGAATGACCCATGGCCAAGAACAACTACCGCATGAACGTGAACCAGTACGCCAATCAGGAGGAGAACATCCGCAAGGCGAAGGGCAACCCCAACAAGAACGTCCACCATAAGAAGAAAAACAGCAACTACGGCGGCTACACCACCGGCAGCTATATGGCCCAGAAGATCATGGACAAGGCCAATCAGCAGGAGCGCGTCAAGCTGCCCACCTGGCTGAAGGTCTGGCTTGGCGTACTGTTCGCCAGCATCATCGTGGTGCTGGTGCTGCGCCTGACGGTGTATCAGGACAGCATTCTTCTCAACAGCCTGTCATCCCTGCTGCTGGGCATCGCCTGCCTGTCCCTGTTCTACATCCGCCGCTTCAAGCACACGAAAAAGGACAGCGGCCTGTACAAGGCCATCACCGTGATCCTGACCATCTGCGGCATCGTCTACACGTTCATGGGCGCGGTAGGTCTGCTGACGCTGGCCGGTATCCTGTAAAAAATCGGTTTTTTCGGCAAAATTGCCATTGACAAGGGCAGTTTTTGTGAGTATAGTAACGTTATCTCAAGGAAACACTGTACAACTGCGATGAAGGAGACGCGCCCTGCCTCCCTGCCGCGCAAAGAGAGCCGCCGTTTGGTGCAAGGCGGACGGGCAGCCGGTCTGGGGTATCACTCCTGAGCATCCGCCTGATGGCTTTTCAGCCGGTAAGCGCGGACGGCGGCGGGCCGTTATCTTCCCGTACCCACGGTTGGTGGGGGTGAGTGGTCACAGCTGTGACAACGAGAGTGGTACCGCAGAGGATGCTTTTACGCGCCTTTGTCTCTTAGGAGGCAAAGGCGCTTTTTATTTTGTCATTCAAAAAATCAGATAAAAGGAGACGCAACATGGAGTACAAAAAGACACTGAATATGCCCAAGAGCGGTTTTCCCATGCGGGCGGGTCTGCCCAAGCGTGAGCCGGATATGCTCAAGCACTGGGAGGAGATCGACCTCTACAACGAGCTGCTGAAGAAGAACGAGGGCAAGCCCCTGTTCTCTCTGCACGACGGCCCTCCGTTCTCCAACGGCGCGCTGCACATGGGTCACGCCCTGAACAAGTCCCTGAAGGACTT
>CAKTPQ010000049.1 GCA_934591745.1 uncultured Oscillospiraceae bacterium | reverse complement strand
GGCTGATGCCCTGCAAATTGCCGTTGCAGCCGCCCTCGATGCGGACATCGCGGATGATGCCGTCCTCCAGCTTCACCGTCATGCGGCGGGAACAGACGCCCTTGGGGGTATAGGTATACGTTGTCATAGTCCTGTTGTCTCCTTTTCGTTTTCCACCGGCGGCAGGATCACCACATCCAGACGCCGGCGCATGGCATATTCGATGGTACGCCGCGTGCCGCCGGGCTGTCCGTCGTGGACGGCGATGAGCATGGCGGCGTGGTCCACCATGTACCGGTTCCGCCGCTGCATGCACCCGGCGTCGTAGTGGTCCTGCACCACCGTCTCGTAGTCGCACAGCGCCACCAGCTCCCGCCAGCGCTCCCGCTCCGCCGCCGGCCAGCTCTCCGGCTGGCTGGGGCACGGGATGGCGGCCTCCACCGTCACGTCCGGATACTCCCGCCGCAGCCGCAGCGCCGCCTCGCAGGCGTACAGATCCACGCCCCGGGCCATGCCGCAGATAAAGTGGCGGTATCCCTGGGCGCAGGCGCTCTCCGCCGCGTCGTACAGCCGCTTTTTCAGCGCGGCACACCGGGGATCGGACTCATTCTCGCCCCACGGCAGCTTCTCCGGCCGGTAGCCGGAAAAGCACACGGACATCTGTCTCGGCCCCATGCCGTCACCTGCCTTCCGCCGCTTATTGTACCCAAAAAGCCGGATTTTGTAAAGGGGTCATTCCTCCTCGTCCGGCAGGAACTCCATCAGATCCCCCGGCTGGCAGTCCAGCGCGGCGCACAGCCGGTCCAGCGTCTCCAGCCGCACCGCCCGGGCCTTTCCGGTCTTGAGGATGGACAGGTTGGCCATGGTGATGCCTACCCGCTCGCTCAGCTCCGTCAGGCTCATTTTCCGCTTTGCCAGCATCACGTCTATATGAAATACGATCATGCCGCCACCTCACACCGTCAGGTCGTTCTCGTCCTGCAGCGCCGCCGCATCCGCCACCAGGCGGCTCAGGGCCATGGCCATGACGCCCACCAGTGCGCACACCATGGTGCCCGCGGGCATGGCGATCACCGTCATTCCCGGCGACCCTGCGCCCAGCAGTGCCAGCGTGATGGTACCCACCGGCACCAGCGCCGCGTCGAAAAACGCCAACCGGGACACAGTGCGCATGGCTGCGGCGTTCTCCCTGCAGAATGCCGCGCCCCGGCCGATGCGGCCGAAGACGTCCCACATCCGCCCCATGCCCCAGAACACCGGCACGGCGAACAGCCACGCGAAAATGAGACACGGCCAGAAGGCCCATGCGTACTCCGGGTCCGTTTTGACGATGCCCCGGCCCAGCTCCGGCAGGAACCAGAAAAAGATGGCCGCGCACACCAGCGCCGCGATGACAAGCCCGATGCGCAGCAGCGCCGCCAGCCGTTTATGCTCGATACGTCTCATATCCTCCACATCCTTTCTGCGGTCAGCATACCACGCCGCATATCGTTTGTCAATTATTTTTTATTGTAATTCGATAAATATTTGTTGATATTTGATATATTGTCCCATTCCGCAGAAAACAGTTGCATTCCGGGGAAGCATGGTGTATCATATGAGTCGAAAACAACCGCATATTTGTCTTCGGGGCGGGGTGTGATTCCCCACCGGCGGTATAGTCCGCGAGCGGCGTGAGCCGCAGGAACCGGTGCGATTCCGGTACCGACAGTATAGTCTGGATGAGAGAAGGCGTGTATGGCATTTTTGTAATGCTCTTTTTTGATGCGTACACCTTGGAAGGCAATTTTCCGGGTGTTTATCATCAAGAAGGAGTGTTTTTTTATGACTCAGAAGCAAAAGACCCATCGTATCGCGGTCGCCGCCCTGCTGGCAGCGGTGGCCGCCGTCCTCCAGTTCGTGGAGTTCTCCATCCCCGTCATGCCCGCGTTCGTCAAGCTGGACGTGTCCGACCTGCCCGCCCTGCTTGGCACGTTCTCCCTCGGCCCCGTCTACGGCGTCGCTATCCAGCTGGTGAAGAACCTGCTGCACCTGCCCTTCGGCTCCAGCGCCTGCGTGGGCGAGCTGTCCAACTTCCTGCTGGGCGCTACCTTCGCCTTCATCGCCGGTATCATCTACAAGAAGCACAAGAACCGTTCCGGCGCACTGTGGGGCTCTCTGGCCGGCGCCGCCGCCATGGCGCTTATCAGCCTGCCTCTGAACTACTTCATCGTCTACCCCGCCTATGTGGTGCTGTACGGCCTGCCGCTGGAGGGCATCGTGGGGATGTATCAGGCGATCCTTGGCACCGTAGCGCAGATCCCCACCGGCAACGCCCTGTTCAACTGCCTGCTGGTGTTCAACGTCCCCTTCACCCTGTGCAAGGGCCTTCTGGACGTGGCGCTGTGCTTCCTGATCTACAAGCCCCTCAGCCCCCTGCTGCACAAGTAAACACAACGGCAGACGCGCCTGCGGGCGCGTCTGCTTTTTTCTCTTTTCAAACGCCGCCGCCTGTGGTATAATAGAACAAACATTCCACTTGAGAGGAGGACCCGCCATGGCCGACCGCATCATTTTCCACTGTGATCTGAACTGCTTTTTCGCGTCGGTGGAGCTGCTGGAGAAGCCGGCGCTGCAAAATGTGCCGGTGGCGGTCTGCGGCGACCCCTCCTCCCGGCACGGCATCATCCTGGCGAAAAACGAGCCCGCCAAGCAGATGGGCGTCCAGACGGCGGAGACGGTGTGGCAGGCTAAACAGAAGTGCCCCCACCTGATATTGCTGCCGCCCCACCACAGCCTGTACGCCGACTACTCCCGCCGGGTCAACACCATCTACGGTCAGTACACCGATCTGGTGGAGCCCTTCGGCATCGATGAGAGCTGGCTGGACGTGACCGGCAGCCTCCACCTGTTCGGCGGCGACGCCCGGCAGCTGGCGGACGGCATCCGCGCCCGGCTCCGGCAGGAGCTGGGGCTGACCATCTCCGTGGGCGTGTCCTTCAACAAGGTATTCGCCAAGCTGGGCAGCGACTACAAAAAGCCCGACGCCACCACCGTCATCTCCCGGGAGAACTGGCGGGATATGGTGTGGCCCCTGCCGGTGGGCGATCTGCTGTTCGTGGGCCGCGCTGCAAAGCGCACGCTGGCCCAGTTTGGTGTGGAGACCATCGGGCAGCTGGCCGCCTGCAAACCCGAGATGCTGGAGCAGCTCATGGGCAAGGCGGGCATCCAGCTCTACCGCTACGCCAACGGACTGGACGACGCCCCCGTTCGTCCCCAGCACGAGCACGAGCCGGTAAAGTCCGTGGGCAACAGCACCACCTTTCCGGAAAACCTGACCCGCTGGGAGCAGGTGCGCGGCGGCCTCCAGATGCTCAGCGACAGCGTGGCCGCCCGCCTGCGGCAGCAGGGGCTGTACTGCGGCGGCGTGTCCGTGGGTGTCCGGGACGCCCAGTTCCGCACGGTCAGCCGCCAGATGCGTCTGCCCGGTCCCACCCACCTGATGCGGGACATCTACAACGCGGCGCTGGAGCTGACCCAACAGCTCTGGAAAGCGCCTACCCCCATCCGGCTGCTGTCCGTCACCGCCCTGTATATCACGGAGAGCGCCGACTCCTACCAGCAGCTGGATCTGCTGGCGGGCGACGCGCCCCTCCGCGACCAGCGGCAGGAGCAGCTGGAAAGCGCCATGGACGCCATCCGGGGCAAATACGGC
>CAKTPQ010000048.1 GCA_934591745.1 uncultured Oscillospiraceae bacterium | reverse complement strand
GGCGTGTCCAGCCGCTGTATGCCGCTGAAGCAGTCCGGCACCGAGGGCAAGTGCGTTATGTGCGGCAAGCCCGCCACTACCGACATCTACTGGGGCGTGGCGTATTAAGAGACGAAAAAAGAGAGGTGACGCTTTGCGTCACCTCTCTTTTTTTATACGGTGATCTCGATGAGGTTTCCCTCAATAACGGCGATGCAGCTCTCATAATAGCCGTCACCGGTGATCCTGGGACCGCTGACGACTTCATATCCGGCGGCGCGCAGCTCCGCGGTCAGGGCGTCCACCCGCTCCCGGCTGCCCACGCCGAATGCGATGTGCGCGTAGCCGGTGCGGGACGGAGTTTTCGGCATGTCCGTCATGTCCGGCTTATGCATGAGCTCCAGCCGCGCACCGTCATCAAAGGTCAGGAAATACGAGCGGAAGTCTGTCTTTTGGTTGTGGTATCCGGCGTTTGAGCCGGCACCGAGATATTTCATGAAAAATACTCTGGCTGCTTCCAGATCCTCTACATAAAGGGCGATGTGTTCGACTTTCATGGCAGTTTTATGTAAACTGAATAGGCGTGTGGTCGCAGATCTCCATGATCTTCGCCTGCAGGCGCTTCAGATCCGCGAAGGTCTCCGGCTTCTTCCGGGGGTCGCGGAGCAGGGCGGCTGGGTGGTACAGCGCCATCATCTGCACGCCGTCCTTCTCAAAGAACTGCCCGTGCTCCTGAGATATCTTGAAGTCCTCACGGATCAGTTCCATGGCGCTGATGCGGCCGAGGCACACGATGATCTTGGGCTTCATCAGTGCCAGCTGCCGGGCCAGATAGCCGTGGCAGGCGTCTTTCTCCGTGTTCAGCGGGTCGCGGTTCTGGGGCGGTCTGCACTTGACGGAGTTGGTGATGTAGACACGGCTGCGGTCCAGTCCGATCATGGTCAGCATGTCATCCAGCAGCTTGCCGGCCCGGCCCACAAACGGCTCGCCCTGGGCGTCCTCGTTGGCGCCCGGCGCCTCGCCGATAAACAGCACCTCCGCGTTTTCGGCGCCTACGCCGAAGACCACGTTGGTCCGGGTGTCCGCCAATGTGCAGGCGTGACAGTGCAGGCATTCCGCCCGCAGAGCTTCCCAATCCGTCATGTCTCATTCCTCCCGTATCATTCGTACCTCCGCCGCGCAAACTGTGTGGCGGGAGGTGCGTAGTTTGTTTTTTTATGGATTCTGGCTATTTTTGCTGTACAGTCTCGGCGGCTATGGGCTGGAGAAGCTGTACGCGGCGGTGCGGCGGTCGCCGCACCGGGTGCGCAAATGCTTTCTGCTGCTGCCGCTGTGCCCGGTGTACGGCCTTGCCATGCTGGCGGTGCTGATCCTGCCGCCAGACATGACCGACACGTTCTGGCGCCTGGCACTGTACGGTGGTCTGACGGCCACAGCGGTGGAGTACGCCGTCCACTTTCTCTATGAAAAGCTGCTGGGCGTCATGTTCTGGGATTACAGCGCCACAAAGATGGACCTGAACCGCCGGGTCTGCGTGCCGTTCGCGCTGGTGTGGGGGCCGCTGACGGCACTGACGGTGCGGTACGTCCACCCGTGGGTATCTGTGTTGGCGCGGAGCATGCCGCCGGCCGTCACCTGCGCCGTGCTGCTGCTGTTCGTGGCGGACTGCTTCCTGTCCGCCCGGGTGCTGCGCCGCAGCGGGAACATCGACCTCATGTCCCTGCCCCGTCTGCTGTCAGAACTGTCCATGTGTTAGAGCTTGGCGGTGAGCCATAGGCCAATGTCTCCGAAGATCTGCTGCTGTTGAGCCTTTTCGTTGAGGATCTCATGGCGCAGGCCGGGGTACAGCTTCAGCGTGCAGTCCTGCACACCGGCGCGGCGAAACTCCTGATACGTCCGGCGCACGCCGCTGCCGCAGTCGCCCACCGGGTCCTTGCCGCCGGCGATGAACAGCACCGGCGTCTGGGGATCCATCCGGCGCAGGTTGCTGAGCCGCTGGTTGAACCGGATGCCCAGCAGCATCTGGCGGAACAGGCCCACCGTGGCGTCCGCGCCGCACAGGGGGTCGGCCATGTAGGCGTCCACGTTGTCCGCGTCGGCGGACAGCCAGTCGCAGCTGGTGCGGTTGGGGGCAAACAGCTTGTTGTATGCGCCGAAGGCCAGATTCGTCACCAGATCGCTGGTGCCGCTCTCGCCCACCACGACGCCCACGGCCTTGGCCACCGCCAGACCGCCGGCGATGACGGCCTTAGGCTGCCAACCGGTGCCCATGATGATGGCGGCCTTCACCGTGCCGGGATAACGGATGAGGTAGGTGCGGGTCAGGAACGATCCCATGCTGTGGCCCATGATACACAGGGGCACGTCCGGATACCAAAGGCGGATGCGCTGGTGCAGCACATAGATGTCGTCCACCACGGTGTGCCAGGTGTTGCCCTCCCCGAAGTAGACGGGGGTACCGCCCTCCGGCAGGGACAGACCGTGACCCAGATGGTCATGGCCCACCACGGCGATGCCGAGACTGTTGAGATAGCGGGCAAAGGCGTCGTACCGGGCGACGTGCTCCGCCACGCCGTGGCACAGCTGCAGAACGGCCCGGACACTGCGGCCCTCCGGCTCCCAGCGCATGCCGTGGAGCTGTGTTTTCCCATCGGTGGACAGGAAGGTGAATTCGGTCATATTCGTCATGGAAATCCCGCTCCCTTCATGGTATAATCTATTCACGAGTAGTGTACCACACAAAAACGAAAAAGAAAAGAGGAGAAGCCATGTCCGATCATATTCTGGCGCTGGATCAGGGTACCACCAGCTCCCGGGCCATTGTCTTCGACCGAGAGGGCCGTATCGCGGCCATGTCCCAGCACGCCTTTGCCCAGCACTATCCCCGGGAGGGCTGGGTGGAGCATGACCCCATGGAGATATGGGAGACGGAGCGCCGGGCCGCGGCGGAGGCCATCGCGGCGTTTCCCGCAGGCAGCATCGCCGGCATCGGCGTCACCAACCAGCGGGAGACGACCATCCTCTGGGATAAGGCCACGGGCAAGCCTGTGTACAACGCCATCGTCTGGCAGTGCCGCCGCACAGCGGAGCTGTGCGAGGAGTTGAAGCGGCAGGGATTGGACGAGCGCATCCAGTCCACCACGGGGCTGCTGATCGACGCCTATTTTTCCGGCAGCAAGATCCGCTGGATACTGGACAACGTTCCCGGCGTCCGCCAGCGGGCGGAGCGGGGCGAGGTGCTGTTCGGCACTGTGGAGACATGGCTCATCTGGCAGCTTACCGGCCAGCACGTCACGGACTATTCTAACGCCAGCCGTACCATGCTCTTTGACATCCGCCGCCTGTGCTGGGACGAGGAGCTGTGCGGCATCCTGGGGGTGCCGCTGGCCATGCTGCCCAAGCCCGTACCCAACAGCATGGTATACGGTACGGTGCGTCCCGGCATAGAGGGGCTGGAGAAGCTGGCGGGCGTACCGGTGTGCGGCGCTGCCGGCGACCAGCAGGCCGCGTTGTTCGGCCAGACCTGCTTTGCTCCCGGCGAGGCCAAGAATACATACGGCACCGGCTGCTTCACCCTGATGAACGTGGGGCATACGCCGGTGCGCAGCCGGGCGGGGCTGGTGACGTCCGTGGCGTGGCAGGTGGGGGGCGAGACAACCTACGCGCTGGAGGGCAGCGTTTTCAACGGCGGCAGCACCATCCAGTGGCTGCGGGACGAGCTGCACATCATCAGCGCTGCGCCGGAGATCAACACGCTGGCGGCCTCGGTGCCGGACAGCGGCGGCGTGGTGGTGGTGCCGGCCTTTACGGGGCTGGGCGCGCCCTATTGGGACATGTACGCCCGGGGCGCGGTGCTGGGCATCACCCGGGGCACCGGACGGGGCCATCTGGCCCGGGCAGTGCTGGAGTGCATCGCCTATCAGGTCACGGATCTGATGCTGGCCATGCGGCAGGACGCCGGCTGTGACATCACCATGCTGCGGGTGGACGGCGGCGCCAGCGTGTCCGATATCCTGCTGCAAATGCAGGCGGATCTGCTGCG
>CAKTPQ010000047.1 GCA_934591745.1 uncultured Oscillospiraceae bacterium | reverse complement strand
CAGACCCGCGTGCAGCCCCCCACGGACAAGGGCCGCCGCCTGAAGATCTACTACATGACGCAGGTGGGCGTCAAGCCTCCCCACTTTGTGATCTTCTGCAACGACAAGAAGCTGTTCCATTTCTCCTACCAGCGGTATCTGGAGAACCAGATCCGTAGTGTGTTCGGACTGGAGGGAACGCCCATCACCATCACCATTCGCCAGAAAGGAGAGGATGACGGGTGATCTACCTCGCCTGGGCCTCCGTATTCGCCCTGTTCATCATTCTGCTGCTGGGCTATTTCCTGGGCTGCCTCAACGGCTCCGTCATGGTCAGTCACTTCGTCATCAAGGACGATGTGCGCCAGCACGGCAGCGGCAACGCAGGCCTCACCAACTTCTACCGCACCTACGGCGCCAAGTACGCCCTGGGCGTCATCCTGTTCGATATGGGCAAGACCGTGGCGGCCTGCCTCATCGGCGGCACCATCCTCCGCTATCTGGCCGGTGACTGGCAGCTGGGCGTCCTGCTGGGCGGCCTGGGCTGCGAGCTGGGTCATATGTTCCCGGTGTTCTTCGGCTTCAAGGGCGGCAAGGGCATCCTGTCCGGCGGCACGCTGGTGTGGCTGCTGGACTGGCGGGTGGCGCTGATCGCATGGGGCCTGTTCGCCGTGCTGTGGCTCCTTACGAAATACGTCTCCCTCGGCTCCCTGTCCGCCTCCGTCAGCATGCCCATCTCCACATGGTTCTTCTGCGGACACAACGGCCTGTACACGGTGCTGGCCGTCATCATCGCCGCGCTGGTGGTCTGGTGCCACCGGGAGAATCTCCGGCGCCTGCTGCGGGGCGAGGAGCATAAGTTCCGCTGGCACACCGGCCCCGATCAAGAGAAATAATACAGAGAGAAAGGACACAATACCCATGAAACACAATCAGGTGCGGCAGGTGGTATTCCCCATTCTGGCCGCCTTCATCTGGGGCACCGCCTTCGTGGCGCAGGATGTGTGCGCCGACGTCATCGACACCTTCACCTTCAACGCCATCCGCTCCTATGTGGCAGTGGTGGTGCTGCTGATCATCATGGCCATTTTCGACCGTGTCAACAGGGATAAGCCCAGCCCCACCGCCATCCAGCGCAAGGCCGCCAACCGCCAGATGTGGATCGGCGGCATCTGCTGCGGCACGGCGCTGGCTATCGCCTCCAACTTCCAGCAGGCGGGCATCTCCGCCGGCACGGACTCCGGCAAGGCCGGCTTCATCACCGCCCTGTATGTGGTGCTGGTGCCCGTGTTCGGCCTGTTCTTCAAGCGCAAGGTCAGCCTGCCCACCTGGATCGCCGTGGTGCTGTCTGTGGCGGCGCTGTACCTGCTGTGCATCAAGGGCGACTTCTCTCTGGCCCCCGGTGACCTGCTGCTGCTGGTGTGCGCCGTGTGCTTCGCGGTACATATTCTGGTCATCGACCACTTCACCGCCTCGGTGGACGGCCTCCGGCTCAGCTGCGTCCAGTTCCTGGTGGCCGCCGTTCTGGCCACCATTGCCAAGGTCGTCTGCGTGGTGCTGGGCATGAACGGCACCGGCGACGCCGCCTCCGCCACCTCCATCTTCGCCATGCCCGACTGGGACGCCATTCTGGCCTGCACCCTGCCCATCCTGTATGTGGGCGTGTTCTCCTCCGGCGTGGGCTACACCCTGCAGATCCTGGCACAGAAGGACTCCAACCCCACGGTGGTCACTATCCTCCTGAGCCTGGAGAGCGTGTTCGCCGTCATTGCCGGCGCCATCATCCTCAAGCAGCAGATGAGCGTCCGGGAGTACATCGGCTGCGTCGTTATGTTCGCCGCCGTCATTCTTGCCCAGATCCAGTTCCCGGTAAAGCAAAAAGCGGAGTAACTTTTCAAATATATGAACACCACCGAAGCCGTCCGGGATATCGTATCCTGCACCTCTGCGAGGCGCGTGATCTGACCATCAACCGCCTTGCGACTATCAGCGCCCTGCCGCCGTCCAGCATCAAGAACATTCTCTACGGCAAGAGCCAGAACCCGAAACTGCTGACCATCAAAATGCTCTGCGATGGTCTGGGCATCACGCTCGGTGAATTTTTCTCCACCCCGGAGTTTGACGCACTGGAACAGGAGCTTCAATAACACATCAAAAAGCGGTCTGCCTCCGGCAGACCGCTTTTTCCGTTCATTTTTCACTTTCCGCAGCCGTCGCTGATGGCCGCCAGCAGCTCCGTCTTGCCCGTCCCCTTCTCCGCGGAGAACGGAATGAGCAGCGCGCCCTCGTCCAGCGCCAGCGTCTCCCGGATGCGGGTCAAATTCGGCTCGATCTCGCTCTTTTTCAGCTTGTCCAGCTTGTTGGCCACCACGATCACCGGGCACCCTGTGCCCTTGAACCAGTCGCACATGGTGACGTCGTCGGCGGTGGGCTTGTGCCGCGCATCCACGATCAGCACACCCAGCGTAATAAGATCCGGCTCGGCGAAATAGCTCTCCATCAGCCGCCCCCACCGGTCCCGCTCCTCCTTGGACACCTTGGCGTAGCCATACCCCGGCAGGTCGGTGAAGTAGATCTTCCCGTCGATGTCAAAATAATTGATCTGATTGGTCTTGCCCGGCGTAGCGCCCACCCGGGCGAAATTCTTCCGCCCCAGCAGACGGTTGATGACGGAGGACTTGCCCACATTGCTGCGTCCAGCAAACGTGACCTGCGGTTTTCCGTCGCGGATAAAGGTGCTTGCCTTTACAGCCGACAGTACAAATTCCGCCTTGTTAAAGTTGATCGCCACAGCGCACCTCCTGTCGCTCCATACCGGCTATGGCGGTGAGATGCTCCACCGCCGCCTCCTTTTTCGGCAGCGCCAGCGCGTGGGCGAACACGGCGTCCACCGTCTCCGCCATCACGAACCGCAGGGCCGCCCGGACGGTCTGGTCGATCTCCTCCAGATCCTTCTCGTTCTCCTTGGGGATGATGACCGTGCGGATGCCGCTGCGCTTGGCGGCCATGGTCTTTTCCTTCAGCCCGCCGATGGGCAGCACCCGCCCACGCAGCGTGACCTCGCCGGTCATGGCCACATCGTGGCGCACCGGCCGGCCCGTCAGCGCCGACAGCATGGCCGTGGCGATGGCAATGCCCGCCGACGGCCCATCCTTGGGTACCGCGCCCTCCGGGAAGTGGACGTGGATATCCTTGTTCTTATAGAAGTCCTTGGGGATGCCCAGCTCTGCCGCACGGCTGCGCAGGCAGGTGTAGGCCGCCTTCACGGACTCCTGCATGACGGTGCCCAGATTGCCGGTCAGCTCCAGCTTGCCGGAGCCGGCCATGACCCCGGCCTCCACCTCCAGCAGCTCGCCGCCTACCTCTGTCCACGCAAGGCCGTTGACCACGCCCACCTGATCCTGCTTGCTGCGGGAATTGTCCTGATACTGGGGCACACCCAGCAGCTCCCGCAGATCCTTCGGTGTAATGTCAACCCGCTTTACATCCATTTCTACCAGACGCATGGCAGCTTTTCGACACAGCTTGCCCAGCAGACGCTCCAGCGTCCGGACGCCGGACTCCCTTGTGTAGTCGGCGATGACCGCCCGGATGGCGTCGTCGCTGATGCGCATCTGGCTCTTTTTCAGCCCGTGCTCCTTCATCTGCTTGGGCAGCAGGTGCGTTCGGGCGATCTGCAGCTTCTCCTCGTCGGTGTAGCTGCTCAGCTCGATGACCTCCATCCGGTCCAGCAGCGGCCGGGGGATGGTGGACGTGGTGTTGGCCGTGGTGATGAACATCACCCGGCTCAGATCCACCGGCACCTCCAGAAAATGGTCGCGGAACGAGGTGTTCTGCTCGCTGTCCAGCACCTCCAGCAGGGCCGACGCCGGGTCGCCCCGCATGTCATTGCCCAGCTTGTCGATCTCGTCCAGCACCAGCAGCGGGTTCATAGCCCCCGCCCGGTTGATGGCCTCGATGATGCGGCCCGGCATAGCGCCGATGTAGGTCTTGCGGTGTCCCCGGATATCCGCCTCGTCCCGGACGCCGCCCAGACTGAGCCGCGCCAGCTTCCGGTTCATGGCCTTGGCCACAGAGAT
>CAKTPQ010000046.1 GCA_934591745.1 uncultured Oscillospiraceae bacterium | reverse complement strand
ATCAGCACATCCTCAAAGGCGCGCTGGGCGGCCTCGGTGCGCTCGGCGGTCATCTTCTTCTTGATGTCGGCCTTCAGGTCCTTCAGGGTGTCGAACTCGGACACGTCCTTGGCGAACTCGTCGTCGATGGCGGGCACTTCCTTGACCTTCACCTCGTTGACCTTGACGTGGAACACCACGGGCTTGCCGGCCAGCTCAGGGGTGTAGTTCTCGGGGAAGGTGATGTCGATGTCCTTCTCCTCGCCGGCCTTCATGCCAACGAGCTGCTCCTCAAAGCCGGGCACAAAGCTGCCGGAGCCGATCTCCAGATCGAAGTTCTCGCCCTTGCCGCCGTCGAAGGCCACGCCATTGTCGAAGCCCTCGAAGTCGATGTCGGCGGTGTCGCCCTTCTTGACGGCGCGCTCCACGGACACCAGACGGCTGTTGCGGTCGGCCATCTCCTTCAGACGGGCGTTGACGTCGGCAGCGGCCACCTTGACCTCCGCCTTGGGGGCCTCCAGTCCCTTGTACTGGCCCAGCTTCACCTCGGGATACACGGCCACGGTGCACTTGAACACCACGCCGTCCTTGGTGCAGGACTCCAGCTCCACCTGGGGATAACCGACCGTCTCCAGCCCCTGCTCCTTCACGGCGTCCTCATAGGCGTCGGGCAGGATGATATTGACAGCTTCCTCATAGAAGACCTCGGCGCCGTACATCTTCTCGATGATCTTGCGGGGGGCCTTGCCGACACGGAAGCCGGGTACGTTGATCTTACCGCGCATCTTCAGATACGCCTTGTTGACGGCGGCCTCGAACTCCTCGGCGCTCGCCTCGATGGTCAGAGCAACTCTGCTCTTCTCCAGTTTCTCGCAGCTTTTCACAGTCATTTGTTTATTCCTCCGTTCCGCACCGGTCCGTATTCATAGCAAAACCAATGCAATATAGTATGATAACAGAAAAGAACGGGAATTTCCACTGTTTTTTCTCTTATTCGCAAATTTTTTTGGGGACGAAATCCAGCCAGTCTCCCGCCACCAGCGAAAACTCGGTGCCGTAGTGCATCCCCTCCAGCGCCCGCTTGTGGCTGGCGCCGTGGAGATGGCCGTAAAAGCACCGCTTCACCCCGTACCGCTGCAAAAGCCGCAGGATCTCCGGGCACTCGTAGCCCTGGTACAACGGCGGATAGTGCAGGAAGCACAGCTTTTCCCGGTCCCCCGCCGCCTGCAGGGATGTCTCCAGCCGTCCGGCCTCCCGGGCCAGCATCTTGCCGTTGTGGGTACCCTCACTGTCCAGCTCGTAAAACCAGCCCCGTGTGCCGCACAGCGCCTTGTCCCCGTAGAACAGGCAGTTGTTGTGCAGGATCTCAAAGGAGTCCAGCCCGTGCTGGTCGAAGAACCGCTGCATCTTGGAGGCGGTGTTCCACCAGTAGTCGTGGTTGCCCTTCATCAGTATCTTTTTCCCCGGCAGGGCGTGGATGAACTGAAAGTCCGCCAGCGACTCCTCCAGGCTCATGCCCCAGCTGAGGTCGCCGCACAGCACGGTGACGTCGTCCTCGTGCAACGGCGCGAACCCCGCTCTGATCTTGTCCACATAGCCCTGCCACTTTTCGCCGAAGATGTCCATGGGCTTGTCGCTGTTTAACGACAGATGCAGGTCCCCGATGGCGTACAGCGCCATGGCGTCCCTCCTTTCCCCGGCCGCCGTCTCACAGCAGCCTGCGCAGATTGTTCCAGAATATGTCCTCCAGCAGAGGTTTTCCGTACCCCCGCTTCTCCAGCGCCTCGTACAGCCGGGGCACATCCTCCACGCCGCGCATCCCCGCCGCCAGCGCCTCGCAGCCGTCCAGATCGCCGCCGATGCACAGGGTCTTTTCCCCGTCCAGCGCCAGGAAATGCTCGATATGTGCCACCAGCGCGTCCATGGACGTACCGCCCACAAAGTCCCGGTACAGGTTAAGGCCCACCACACCGCCGGTGTCCCGGATGGCCCGGAACATGTCATCCGTCAGGTTCCGCCGGTGAGGACACAGCGCTCTTGCGTTGGAGTGGGACGCCACCATGGGGCTTTCCGTCATGCGGAACAGATCCCAGAAGCCGGGATCGGACAGGTGGGACACGTCGGCGTAGACGCCCAGATGCTCCATCTCCCGGATGAAGTCTCTACCCTGTACCGAAAGACCCCGATCCGGTTCCTCGGCGCAGCTGCCGCTGAGGGCGTTGGCGTTGTTCCACACCGGGTTCACGAAGCGTACGCCCCAACCTGCTGCGGTGTGCAGGTTTTCCACTTTACAGTCCAGCAGATCCGCGCCCTCCACGCTGAGGAACGCCGCCGTTTTTCCGGCCAGCGCCGCTGCGTCCGCCTCCGCGCCGGTGCAGCACAGCGCGGCCATGTCGCCGTTCTCCGCCAGCTCCCGCAGGAACCAGTCGTGCATCTCCCGGCACCGCTGCCACGCCGTCCCCGCCGGCAGAGCCTTTACATCGTCGTACAGGGCGAAGAACTGGCCCCGCCGGGCAAAGCCCCGGTCCCGCTCCAGATCGACGTGCCCGCCGTTCTGCCGCAGGCTGCCGCCGCTCTGGAAATAGACCCGCTGCTCCGCCTCCGTGTCGCCGTAGCCCTCCACCGGCTCCGTCACCATGCAGCGCCAGATGGTGTCGCAGTGGGCATCAAAATATGGTATCGCCATGCTGTCACTCCCCTATTCAAAGGCGTTTTCCAGATATTCTATGCGGGCGTTCTCCCGGCTGTAAGGGCTGTCCGCATAGACCTCCGCCACGTCGAACCGAGCGGGACAGTCCAGCTGCTTTTCACTGAGGTAGTACAGCGCCGTCTTTTTCAGCCGCCGCTGCTTGGCCGGGGTCACATACTCCCGGGGCAGGCCCATGTCCGTGTTGGTGCGGGTCTTGACCTCCACGAAGCACAGGATGTCCCCGTCCCAGGCGATGAGGTCGATCTCTCCGAACCGGCAGTGGTAGCTGTGAGCCGCCAGCCGGTATCCCCGCTGCCGCAGGTAGTCCGCCGCCAGCGCCTCGCCCCAGCTCCCCTCGGCCCGTCCGCCCTTCCGCAGTGCGGCGGCTTTCTGCGGCGCACCGGGGCTTTTTGCCGCGCCGCTCATCGCCTTTCCTCCCACTTTTTCAGGAAGCTCCTCCGGTGCTCCGGACAGGGGCCGTACTGGTCCAGCATCTGGTAGTGCAGCTTTGTGCCGTAGCCCTTGTGCTTTGCGAATCGGTACTGGGGATACGCCCTGTCCAGCACCTCCGTCACATAGCGGTCCCGGCTGACCTTGGCCAGGATGGATGCCGCCGCGATGGACGCGGATCTGCCGTCGCCGCCCACGATGCAGCGGTGCGGCGTGGTGATGGCGGCGCTGCGGCCCTTGTCCCGGTTGCCGTCGATGAGTGCCAGCTCCGGCGTCACGGCAAGTCCGTCCATGGCCATCTGCATAGCTTTCATTCGGGCGCTGAGGATGTCGGTAGCGTCGATCTCCGGCGCCTCCACCCGTGCAACGGACCAGGCGATGGCCCGCTCTTTGATGAGGGGAAACAGCCTCTCCCGCTGCTTCTCCGTCAGCTTTTTGGAGTCGTTCAGCTCCGGCAGGCCGCAGTCCTCCGGCAGGATCACCGCCGCAGCGTACACCGGCCCCATCAGCGGCCCGGCGCCGGCCTCGTCCACACCGCACACCGCCGTGTATCCCTGCGTCCGGGCCTCCCGCTCGTATACCCACAGGTCCGCCGTCTCTCTCATCCGCCGCACTCCTCCACCGTCTCCAGCGTGAAGCGGCCCAGCTTGCCGCCCCGGAACTCATCCAGCAGGATACGGGCCATGCGCTCGGTGTCCACCTGCGCGCCCCGCATCAGGAAGCCCCGTTTCCGCCCCGCCTTTTCCAGCAGGTCGTAGCCGCTGTCGCCCTCGTCTATGTCGACCTTATACCGCTCCCGCAGCACATCGGCGTAGTGGGCGGCCAGATACTCCATCAAATAGCAGGCCAGCTCCTCGATATCCAACACGTCGTCCTTGATAGCGCCTGTAAAGGCCAATCGCTTGCCAACCTCTGTGTCATCGAACTTCGGCCACAGGATGCCGGGGGTGTCCAGCAGCTCCAGCGTGGCGTCCACCGGCACCCACTGCTTGGAGCGGGTAACGCCGGGCCGGTCCTCGGCTTTGGCGGTCTTACGCTTGGCCACCTTGTTGATAAACGTGGATTTCCCCACGTTGGGGATGCCCAGCACCATAACGCGGACGGTGCGGCCCACCTGCCCCTTTTCGGCGTAGGCCGCCAGCTTTTCCCGCAGCAGCTCCCGGACAGCGGCGGCAAATCTCTCCGTACCCACGCCGCCCTTGGCGTTGGCCTCCAGCACCGCGAAGCCCTGTGCCCGAAAGGCCGCGGCCCATTTCTTTGTCTCGGCGGGGTCCGCCTGGTCCACCCGGTTCAGCACCACCAGACGGGGCTTGCCCGCCGTCAGCTCGTCCACGTCCGGATTGCGGCTGGACTGGGGGATGCGGGCGTCCACGATCTCGCAGACGGCGTCCATGTGGCCGATCTCGGCGGCGATCATCCGCTTGGTTTTTGTCATGTGGCCGGGAAACCAGCTGAGCCCTTCAATCTGCACGGCGCACACCTCCTCTGGTAAAATTTACCGTTCATCATGTATGCATCATGTATGCATCATGCAGCATCTATTTCCGGTTTTTTCGTTCATGATGCAGTTTGCAGCAGTATAACATATTTTTCCGCCTGTTGCAAAGGGGAAAAAGACGGCAAAAAGCGCCCACGGATGTGGGCGCTTTTCTGATCTCGTTGATCGCTTACAGCTTCTCGCGGATCTTGGCTGCCTTACCAACGCGGTCACGCAGGTAGTACAGCTTGGCGCGGCGGACATAGCCGTGACGCACCGTCTCGATCTTCTCGATGGACGGAGAGTGGACGGGGAACACCTTCTCCACGCCGACGCCGTAGGACAGGCGGCGGACGGTGATGGTCTCCTCGATACCGCCGTGCTT
>CAKTPQ010000045.1 GCA_934591745.1 uncultured Oscillospiraceae bacterium | reverse complement strand
TGCGCGGTTAGCTCAGCTGGTAGAGCACATGCTTGACGTGCATGGGGTCACAGGTTCGAGTCCTGTACCGCGCACCAGAGAAAAGTCTTGAAGCCACAGGGTTTCAAGGCTTTTTCTTTTACAAGCGCGTCTACCCCTGTCAACCGGTGGGACAGCACGGCGGCACGGCGCTCGTCAGGCGTCTGTCCGGGGAAAAATGAATGGTCGGAGGTATGCATCATGCCAAAGGCAAAATGGAAGCTGAATACCATTTACATATCCGAGCGGCTGCAGGAGAGCCTGCGGCCCATAGCCCGCTGCGCCATGACCACTGTGGTGGCGCCCATGGGCTACGGGAAGACCACGGCGGTGAACTGGTACCTGGAGGAGCGCGCCAAAACGGAGGCACTGAGGATCATCCGCATCAGCGTCTATTCCGACAACCTGGCGATCTTCTGGAAAAGCGTGCAGGACGCCTTTTCCCGCGCCGGACTTGACCTTCTGCGGGACTATCCCTGTCCCACAGACGCGGCCGGCGGCGGGCTGCTGGTGGACGATCTCTGCCACGGGCTGGCAGGGGAGACATCCTGCTATATTTTCATCGACGATTTCCACCTGCTGCTGGAGCAGCGTGCATCTGTCTTTCTCTGCATGCTGGCAAATCGCCTGCCCGCCAATGTGCATCTGATCGTGGCCAGCCGGGACCGCTTTCTGCCTGCCGCCGAGGCGGTGCGGCTGGGGGCAAAGGTCTATCAGCTGGGCACGGAGCAACTGCGCCTGAATCACACGGAGCTGGCGGTCTATGCCCACCGCTGCGGCACGGATCTCTCCGATGCGCAGGTGGAAAGCATCCTCTACTCCAGCGAGGGCTGGTTTTCCGCCGTCTATCTGAACCTGCGGACGTTTTCCGAACGCGGCGTGCTGCCGGACCGCAATTCCGATATCTATGCCACCTTTACCGCGGCGATGATCGAGCCGCTGCCGGAGAAGCAGCGTGCGTTTCTGGCGGTGATGGGACTGGCCGACGAGTTCACCGCGGAAATGGCGCGCTTTATCACGGAGGATGACGACGCGGAGCAGATCCTTGCCCTGCTCACCGATCAGAACGCCTTTGTAAAGTGCCTGCCGGACGGCGTTACCTACCGGTTCCACCACATGATGAAGGCATGTGCCAAGCGCAGCTTTCTGACGATGGATGACAAGGCCCGGAAGCGCTGCTGGGAGCGGTTCGGCGCCTGGTACGAGCGGCATGGGCAGTATCTCCACGCCATGGCCGCCTACCGCAGCAGCGGGGATCACCACGCGCTGCTGCGGGTGGTGTGCGCGGACGCCGGTATTCTGCTGGCGTCGCTGCACCCTGCGGAGGTGCTGGCCACCCTGGAGGAGTGCCCTGTCACCGTTCTGAAAGCGCACCCGCTGGCGCTGCTGGTGCTGATGCGCAGTATGTTCAACTGGCGGAATATCCCGAAGATGATGGAGCTGAAATCTCTGCTGCTCTCCGCCATTGAAGATCATCCGGAGCTGACAGCGGAGGAGCGGGGCGATCTGCAGGGGGAGTGCGATCTCATTATGAGCTTTCTCTGCTACAACGACATCAGCGCCATGAGCCGCCTGCACCGCAGCGCCAGCGCACAGATGTCCCGCCCGGCCATCAGCATCCGGAACAACGGCGGCTGGACCTTCGGTTCGCCGTCCGTCCTGATGATGTTCTACCGGGCGCCGGGGGATCTGGAGCGCGAGCTGGCCGAGATGGACGAGTGCATGCCGCACTACTATAAGATCACGGTCAGCCACGGACAGGGCGCGGAGACCATCATGCGGGCGGAGGCGCTGTTCTGTCAGGGGCGCTTCACCGACGCGCACATCGCGCTGGAGCGCGCCCGCGCACAGATCAGGGACAACGGGCAGGAGAATATGGCGCTGTGCTGCGATTTTCTGGAGTGGCGGCTCTCCATGCACGCGGATGTGGAGCGGCGATACGGCTTTGAGGAGCGGTACGTGGCGCTGCTGCGGCACCATAACGCGGCCTGGATCAATATCTGGAATGCCGCCGGCGCCTATTGTCATGCGCTGCAGGGGGAAACGGGAAATATCCCGGCGCTTTTTTCGCAGCACCTGCTTTCCACCGTCAACTTTCTTGCGCCGGGCAGGCCCATGATGGAGATGATCGAAAACCAGGTGTATCTCGCCCAGGGCGCTTACGCCAAGGTCATCGGGCGCAGCGCGGAGCTGCTGGCCCTGTGCGAAGGGATGCACTATGCGCTGGTGGCGCTGCACATCCGTATCCAGACCGCTGCCGCCTACGAACGGCTGGGCAAATCCCAGGAGGCCCGCATGTGGCTTGCGGGGGCGCTTGCCGACGCGGCGCCGGACGGTCTTGTGATGCCGTTCGTGGAGAACTACGGCTATCTGGCCCCCATACTGGCGCGGGAAACAGGGAGCGGCCCGGCCGCCTGGATCAGGGAGCTGGGCGAGGCGGCCATGCGGCGGAGGGCGCAGCACGCCCGGCCTGCGGTCCTCGCCGTCCTGACGCCGCGGGAATGCGAGGTCGCGGAGCTGATGGCGCAGCGGCTGAGCAACCGTGAGATCGCGGAAAAGCTGTTTCTCTCCGAGGGCAGCGTAAAGCAGTACGTCAAGCAGATCTATTTCAAGCTCCACATCGAGGGAGATACCCGAACCAAGCGCAGACGGCTTTCCCGGCTGCTGACAGAAAAAACCTAACCATTGGGGAATGGTCATTCCGCTATATCCACCGTACAATGTCTGTACGGTGGATCTTTTTATCTCCGCGATACACGCAGAAAGGAGGACGCATCTTTGAACCGAAGGTATCTCACAGCCGTCACGCCGCTGTCCGACTACATTTTGCAGGTGGATTTCGTGTCCGGCAGCCGCCTGCTTCTGGACATGAAGCCGTATCTGGACAAAATGCGGTTCTGCGCGCTTTCCGACCCGCAGGTGTGGCGCAGTGCTGTGACCAACGGCATCTTCGTCCGCTTCGGAGACGTGGAGCTGAGCCACAACGAGATCTTGTCTATGGCGGAACAGGAGCATTGATACGATTTATCTGGAAAAGGAGACGAAACGATGAAAAACATGAAGAAGCATTTGATCCTTGCGGCGGCGCTGGTGCTGTGTCTTGCGCTGGCCGCCTGCGGCAGCGGCAGCGGAAACGACGACGGCGGCAGCAATGATGCGCCGGACTCCTTCGAGGGACTGGTGAAGGACTCGCTGCTGATGGCAGACCTGGACGTATACGGCGGCACCTGGACAGGCGAGGACGGCAGCATCATGACGGTGGAGCCGGTCGAGGCCGGTGATGAGACGTACTTTACGCTGTACGGTGCCGACGGCGATCTGACCGCCAGCGGTTTTATCCAGTCCGTGCCGGAGCACGGCTGCGATTACTTCTACAACGCGCACGACGGCATGGCATACCGGAGCTGGTCTGACGAGGACGGTACGCTGCACGTCGACACGCTGGGCACCTTTACGAAGGTCAGCGGCGATCTGCCGGGTGAAAATATCGGTGACGCAGACCCCGCCGGCGACTATGCCTCTCTGGCCGGCGAGTGGTATCTGGACGGCGCCCCCGGCGCACCCAGCATTCTGAGCATTGCGGCGGACGGCAGCTGGGAGTTGTATGAACGTCCCGGCGGCGACGGCGATCCCGCCATGGTGGACGGCGGCACTATCCGGGACGGCGGCGAGGACGGCCTGTACTATGCCGATTCCACGGCGTTCGACGGCGTCACCTACGACATGCAGGTGGTGGACGACGGCGTGATGTACTGGGGCGGCGAGTACGACTGCTACCAGCGGGCCCAGTAAGCGGCGATACGGAGAAGCGTATGAAGGTCTGGAAAAAAATTCTGGCACCGGTGCTGGCGGCGGCGGTGATGCTGGTGCCGGCGGCCTGCGGCAGCGGCAATGACACCGATCCCGGTGATGTGGTGGGCGGCGACTGGCGCGTTACCGGCATCGTCCGGGACAGCGGCACCATCACCCGCGGCGGCGAGGACACCGACGTGTTGGTATGCATCAACGCGGACAGTGCCGACTTCTATTACGACAGCGAGGACCAGACGCTTTACGGCTATGCGAGCTATCCCACCACATTGCCGTGCGACCCGTGGGAGGCGTTCCGGAGCATCGACTTTGCCGACCGGAACGGCGACGGCGACAGCGACGCGGCCCTGCTGTTTGAGGTGGACGGCAATCGGGTGCTGCTGGTCTGGTACTGGGACGGCGGCAGCGACGCCTTCGTGTTCCAGCCGGAGGAATCCCAGATCGGCGGCGATGATAACGGCGCGACAGGGGAGTTTCTGACCGACGAGGACTTCGATGCGGATATCTCCGCGTGGCAGGGAGATGACGGCAGCCAGCTGCTGCTGGACCTGCCCAACGGCTGCTATACCTACCGCACCTGGTATGGCCGGGTGGGAACGGGCAGCCTGGTCCGCGATGGAAACAATTTGGTGCTGTCGTTCGGCGATCTGACCGGAGAAAACGACTACTGCCTTATCCGGGAGGGTCGCGGCTTCAGGCCCGTCCTGCTCAGCGGGCAGGAGGGCGGCGCGTGGGCCGGGCTGAACGGCCTGCACTTCGGGCCGGCGCAGGGAGAAGCCGCAGCGTTTGACAGCAGCGTGCTGGACGGCGAGGGTCCCTTCTCTCCCGAGCGCTCCGGCTCCCTGCCCACCGGCCAGCTGGTGAAGCAGTGCTTCTCCGGCAAGTACACCGAGGGGGAGATGCACCGCATGCTCTCCGGCCGCGGCGGTCTGGTGGCCTACACCGGCTCCAACGATATGCGCTATCTGCTGGCGCAGGCCGAACACGATAAGAAGATCGCCGGTGTGGTGGACGCGTTCCACTATCAGATCGGCAAGGAGATCGGCGCCATGGCCGCCGTTATGCACGGCAAGGTGGATCAGATCATCCTCACCGGCGGCATCGCCTATGGCAAGGAGACGGTGGATGCCATCTCCGAGATGGTCGGCTGGATCGCCCCCATCACCGTCTACCCCGGCGAGGACGAGCTGCTGGC
>CAKTPQ010000044.1 GCA_934591745.1 uncultured Oscillospiraceae bacterium | reverse complement strand
CAGGTGTTCACCGGCATGGCCGTCAGCGTGGTGGAGAAGTGCCGGAACGGCCATTTCCCCGACGCGCTGTTCGATGAGATCACATGGTGGATCATTCTGGCCGGCGGCGCTATGGCGCTGCTGGATGTGGGCAGCGTCGGCGGCGTACCGGTGGTGCTGTGCATCGGCGGCGTGATGCTGCTGTACGGCGCGGGCCGGGGCAAGAAGGGCTTCGGCAAGGTCACCGGCGTGGTGGCCGCCGTGTACAACGGCGTCACCGGCTTTTTCAGCGATATCCTCTCCTATGTGCGTCTGATGGCGCTGATGCTGTCCGGCGCGGTGCTGGCGCAGGTATTCAATATGCTGGGCGCCACCACCGGCAATCTCGTGACGTTCGTCATCATCTCGCTGGTGGGCAACGCTCTGAACCTGGCCCTGAACCTGCTGGGCTGCTACGTCCACGATATGCGTTTGCAATTTCTGGAATTCTTCGGGCGTTTTTACAAGGACGGCGGCAAAGCCTTCCGTCCCCTGTGTATGCGGTCTAATTATGTAGAGATCATGAAGGAGGAACATAAACAATGAGTATTCTTGAATCCATCGGCGGACTGGGTTTCGCCATTCTAGGCGCGGCGCTGACCGCCGGCCTGTGCTGCATCGGCTCCGCCAAGGGCACCGGCATGGTGGGTGAGGCCGCCGCCGGTCTGACCAGCGAGGATCCCGACAAGTCCACTAAGTGCCTGATCCTGCAGGTGCTGCCCGGCACCCAGGGTCTGTACGGCTTCGTGGCCCTGTTCCTGGTACTGGGCCAGGTGGGCGTGCTCAGCGGCAGTGCCGTGGACATCACCCTGTCCCAAGGCCTGTCCTTCTTTGCCGCCTGCCTGCCCATCATGCTGGGCGGCTGGCTCAGCGCCATCTTCCAGGGCCGCGTGGCCGCCGCCTCCATCAACATCGTGGCCAAGCGTCCGGAGGCCGCCACCAAGGGCATCATTTACTGCGGCATCGTGGAGTTCTACGCCATTCTGTCGCTGGTGGCCACCATCATGATCTCCCTGAACATTCTGAAGTAAGGCGGGTGCCGCTATGAACGGACTGGACAAGATCATCGCCCGCATGGAGGCGGATACACAGGCGGCGTGCGACGCGCTGGCGGCCAATGCCGCCGGGAACGCCGACGCCATCCTCCGGGACTATCAGGCCCAGGCGGATGCCGTCGCCCGGGACAGCGAACAGCGTGCGGAGACCCAGGCGGCGGAGCATCTGGAGCATCTCAACGGCAGCAGCCAGCTGGCCTGCCGCCAGCGTGTGCTGGCCGCCAAGCAGCAGCTGATCGATGAGGCCTTCGCCCGAACGGCGCAGGCGCTGACCGCGCTGCCCCAGGCGGAGTACGTCGACCTGCTGGCGTCGCTGGCCGCCGAAAACGGCAGCGGCGACGAGGAGCTGCTGCTGTCCGCCCACGACCGGGAAACGGTGGGCGCGGCGGTGGTGGAGGCCGCCAACGCCAAAAAGCCCGGCGCCGCCTTTCGTCTGTCCGAGGAGACCCGTGACACCGGCGGCGGACTGGTGCTGCGGCGGGGCCGCGTGGAGCTGAATTGCAGCTTCACGGAAAAGCTTCGCCAGCTGCGGCAGGAGGAGTCCTCCGCCGTGGCACAGCTGTTATTTGACTGAAAGGGGGCGACCCTTTGACTAAGCGCAGAAAGGACACGGACTATCTGTTCCTCTCCGCCCGCATCCGGAGTCTGGAGAAAAACCTGCTGACGGCCCAGCGGCTGGAGCAGCTTCTGCAGGCCCCGTCGGCGGAGAACTGCTCCCAACTTCTGGCGGATCTGGGGTACGACCCCATCCGGGACGAGACCATGCTGCAGGATAGCCTGAAAAAGCAGCGGGAGGCGGTGTTCGCCGAGTTGGAGCGGTTCATGCCGGAGAAGGAACTGCTGGACGTGTTCCGCATCAAATACGACTATCACAACATCAAAGTGCTGCTGAAGGCGCCGGAGAGCGCGGAGCGCCTGCTGATGGACGCGGGCACCATCCCCGCCGGGGAGCTGCGGCGCCGGTATGCCGACAGCGGGAACTGGCAGTTCCTGCCCCATGATATGGCGGAGGCCGCGGAAAAGGCCGCCCAGCTGCTGGCCGAGACCGGCAGCGCCCAGCGCAGCGACTGTGTGCTGGACCGGGCCTGCTTTGACAGACTGCGGCAGCTGGCGGCAGACAGCCATTGCACATACCTCCAGAACTACGTCCGCGCCATGATCGATGCCGCCAACCTCCGCTCACTGGTACGCACGGAGCGGATGCACATGGACCCCGGCTTTTTGCAGGAGGTGCTGTTTGAGGGCGGCAGTGTGCCGGTGGATACCCTCCGGGCCGGCGCAGGAAACGGTGCGGTCGCCCTGTTCCGCAGCACGGCGCTGCGGGAGGCGGCGGAGCTGGGAGAGGAGGCCGTCAAGGGCGGCAGCCTGACAGCTTTCGAGAAGGCCTGCGACAACGCGGTGCTGAAGACCGCCGCCGGTGCGCGGCGGGTGCCCTTCGGCGTAGAGGTGGCGCTGGGCTACCTCATCGCCAAGGAGGCGGAGTGGACGGCTGTGCGCATCGTCATGGCCGGGCGTCTGGCGGGTCTGAGCGCCGACGCCATACGGGAAAGGCTGCGTGATGTATATGTATAAGATCGCCGTACTGGGCGACCGCGACAGTGTGCTGGGCTTCCGGGCGCTGGGGCTGGACGTGTTCTTCGCCGATGACGCCGAGACGGGCCGCAGAACGCTGCACCGTCTGGCGCAGGAGAGCTACGCCGTGGTCTATGTGACGGAGCAGCTGGCACAGGATATGACGGCGGAGATCGCCCGCTATCAGGATGATATGCTGCCCGCCGTCATCCTCATCCCCGGCAAGGGCGGCGCACTGGGTCTGGCGGACCGGGCGCTGCACGCGGCGGTGGAACGCGCCGTGGGCGCGGATATTTCCTGAAAGGAGCAAGAGAATGGGTAAGATCATCAAAGTCTCCGGCCCGCTGGTGGTGGCCGACGGCATGGCGGACGCCAGCATGGCGGATGTGGTACGCGTAGGCCCCCAGCATCTGATCGGAGAGATCCTGAATATGACCGGCGACCGGGCCTCCATTCAGGTATACGAGGAGACGTCCGGTCTCGGCCCCGGCGCGGAGGTGGTTACCACCGGCGCGCCCCTCAGCGTGGAGCTGGGGCCGGGCCTGATCGAGAATATCTACGACGGCATCCAGCGGCCGCTGGAGGAGATCGTCCGCCGGGTGGGCGCCAACATCACCCGCGGCATCCAGGTGCCGCCGCTGGACCGTGAGAAGCTGTGGAGCTTTACACCCACTGCCGCCGCAGGCGACGCCGTTACCGGCGGCGACGTGCTGGGCACCGTACCGGAGACGGAGTCGGTGCTGCATAAGATCATGGTGCCGGTGGGCGTCAGCGGCACGGTGGAGTGGCTGGCGGAGGCCGGACAGTACAACATCACCCAGCCCATCGCCCGCCTCCGCACGGCGGACGGCGCGGTGCGTGAGCTGACCATGGTGCAGAAATGGCCCGTCCGCGTGGGCCGCCCCTACAAGAAGAAATTCCCGCCGGAGACACCTCTGCAGTCGGGCCAGCGGGTCATCGACACCATGTTCCCCATCGCCAAGGGCGGCACCGCCGCCGTGCCCGGGCCTTTCGGCTCCGGCAAGACCGTGGTGCAGCACCAGCTTGCCAAGTGGGCGGACGTGGACATCGTGGTATACATCGGCTGCGGTGAGCGCGGCAACGAGATGACCGATGTGCTGCGGGAGTTCCCGGAGCTGACGGACCCCCGCACCGGCGAGAGCCTGATGAAGCGGACGGTGCTGATCGCCAACACCTCCGACATGCCGGTGGCCGCCCGTGAGGCGTCGGTCTACACCGGCATCACCATCGCCGAGTACTTCCGGGACATGGGCTACGACGTGGCTGTTATCGCAGACTCCACCTCCCGCTGGGCCGAAGCCCTGCGCGAGATGTCCGGCCGTCTGGAGGAGATGCCCGGTGAGGAAGGCTATCCCGCATACCTGGCGTCCCGTCTGGCGCAGTTCTACGAGCGGGCCGGCGTAGTGCAGTGCATGGGCACGGAGGAGCGCAGCGGCTCCCTCACCGCTGTGGGCGCCGTGTCGCCTCCCGGCGGCGACCTCAGCGAGCCGGTGGCACAGGCCACCATGCGCATCGTGAAGGTATTCTGGTCGCTGGACGCATCGTTGGCCTACCGCCGCCACTTCCCCGCCATCAACTGGCTGAACTCCTACTCCCTGTATCTGGACGCGGTGACGCCGTGGTTCGACGAGCACATGGGCCCGGACTTCATGAAGAACCGCAACCGGGCCATGCACCTTTTGCAGGAGGAGAACGAGCTCAACGAGATCGTCCAGCTGGTGGGCAAGGACTCCCTGTCCCCCAAGGATCAGCTGACGCTGGAGATCGCCCGTATGCTGCGGGAGGATTTCCTCCAGCAGAATGCCTTCATGGACGTGGATTCCTACTCCAGCTTTGACCGGCAGATGCGCCTGCTGGCACTGATCCTGCACTATGAGACGCTGTGCCGCGACGCCATCGACAAGGGCACTGCCCTGCCGGCGCTGTTCGCCATTCCCGCCCGTGAGCGTCTGGGCTGGGCCAAGTACGCCGCCGCGGAGGAATACGCCGCCAACTATGAGCAGGTATACGCCGAGATGGACAGCCAGATCGCCGATCTGGTCAAGAAAGCAGGTGAGGACGTATGATGAAGGAATACCGTACCATTCACGAGGTCTCCGGCCCCCTGATGGTGGTGGAGAACGTGGAGGGCGTCACCTACGACGAGCTGGCGGAGATCCAGCTCCACAACGGCGAGGTACGCCGCTGCAAGGTGCTGGAGGTCAACGGCGACCGCGCCGTGGTGCAGCTGTTCGACTCCTCCGCCGGTATCAACCTGCGGGACGCCAAGATCCGTTTTCTGGGCCACCCCCTGCAGCTGGGCGTGTCCGCCGATATGCTGGGCCGCGTGTTCAACGGCATGGGCGAGCCTATCGACGGCGGCCCCGCGCTGCTGGCCGACAAGCACATGGACATCAACGGCCTGCCCATGAATCCCGCCGCCCGGGACTATCCCAATGAGTTTATTCAGACCGGCATCAGTACCATCGATGGCCTGAACACGCTGGTGCGCGGTCAGAAGCTGCCCATCTTCTCCGGCTCCGGTCTGCCCCACGCCAATCTGGCGGCGCAGATCGCCCGGCAGGCCCGGGTGCTGGACGACAGCTCCAACTTCGCCGTGGTGTTCGCCGCCATCGGCATCACCTTCGAGGAGTCGGAGTTCTTCGTCCGGGAGTTCAAGCGCACCGGTGCCATCGAGCGCACCGTGCTGTTCACCAACCTGGCCAACGACCCTGCCGTTGAGCGTATCGCCACGCCCCGCATGGCCCTGACCGCCGCCGAATATCTGGCGTTCGAGAAGGAGATGCACGTGCTGGTGATCCTGACGGACATCACCAACTACGCCGAGGCGCTGCGTGAGGTCTCCGCCGCCAAGAAGGAGGTCCCCGGCCGCCGGGGCTACCCCGGCTATCTGTACACCGACCTGGCCAGCATGTACGAGCGGGCCGGCCGGAAGCTGGGCTGCAAGGGCTCCATCACCATGATCCCCATCCTGACCATGCCCGAGGACGACAAGACCCACCCCATCCCCGACCTGACGGGCTATATCACCGAGGGGCAGATCATTCTCAGCCGCGACCTGTACCGCAAGAACATCCTGCCGCCGGTGGACGTGCTGCCCAGCCTGTCCCGTCTGAAGGACAA
>CAKTPQ010000043.1 GCA_934591745.1 uncultured Oscillospiraceae bacterium | reverse complement strand
TCGTCGCGGCTGATAAAGCCCAGCTCCGCCAGCACCGCATAGTAGCAGGGGGCAGCGTGACCCTTACTCAGCACAAAGCGGTCACGGTCCTCGGCCTTGGGGTTCTTGGGATCAACGCGCATATGGTTGTAAAACACGCTGACCATCAGCTCCACTGCGGAGAGGGAGCCGCCGGGGTGACCGGAACCGGCATTCGCCGTCATGTTGATGATATCCCTGCGCACCTGCCGGCACACGCGGGAAAGCTCTGCTGTATTCATGGGGGACCTCCATTCCTTTTTCTTCCGTATAAGAGTAGCGCATTTTCGCCAAAATGTCAATGAACAGTCCTCCCCAAAACGGCATAGAATAGAGCCGGAGGGATGCAGCATGATCTTTCGGCCATACCGGCGTCTCAACGCCGTTTTGTACGCGCACCGCTGGGCCTACGGGCGCAATCCGCAGTTCTACGATTACGAGGAGATCGGCGGCGACTGCACCAATTTTGCGTCACAGTGCATTTACGCCGGCACCGGCGTCATGAACTACACACCCATCTATGGCTGGTACTACATAAACCCCGACGACAAATCGCCCGCCTGGGCCGGGGTAGAGTACCTCCACAACTTTCTCACCCGCCCGCAGCCGTCGTTAGGCCCCGCGGCGCAGGTTACGGACGATCTCCGCAGCGCCATGCTGGGTGATGTGATCCAGCTGCGCATCCGCGGCGATGTGTTCCAGCACTCACCGGTGGTGGTGCAGGCCAGTCTGGACGGTTCACCGGATAAAATACTGCTGGCCGCCCACAGCACCGATGCTGACTGGCGGCCTCTCAGCAGCTACGAATACGAGGCGTACCGCGTCCTGCACATTCTGGGCTTCTACGACGAGTAAAAAGGGGAGACGGAGGTCTATTCCTCCGTCTCCTTGTCTGTATCTTCAATTTTTCCTTTCATTTTAACGCCTGACAAGGGATTTGCCTTTGCAGCGACACGCAGTGCTTCGTTGTCGATATGGGTGTATATCTCCGTGGTGTTCAGGTGCTCGTGCCCCAGGACCTCCTGCACTGCCTTGACATCCACACCGTTCTGCAGCATCAGCGTAGCCGCCGTGTGCCGCAGCTTGTGGCTGGAATATCGCTCACTGTCCAGTCCCGCCACAGCGAGGTGCTTCTTCACCAGCGCGTGGACGGTGGAGCGGCTGATGCGCTTATTCTGCCCGGACAGAAACAGTGCGTTCCGGTCCCTGCCGCTGACAGGGCGGCGTACCGCCATGTACCGGGCCAGCGCATCCTTGCAGGCGCTGTTGAGATACACCACCCGCACCTTATTGCCCTTGCCCAGCACCCGCAGAGCATCGTCCTGTATGTCTGTGATGTCCAGCCCTATCAGCTCGGAAATACGCAGCCCGCAGTTGAGAAACAGCGTCAGGATGCAGTAATCCCGCTCCCGGTGCGGCCCGTCCACCGACTCCAGCAGGGCGAGACATTCGTGCAGCGTCAGATAACGGGGGAGGGCTTTCATCTGCTTAGGCGTGTCCACATCCTTGCACGGATTTTCGTCCAAAAGATGCCGTTTGTTGCAGATATAGTTGAAAAATGACCGGATCGTGGCCAGTTTACGGGCGCGTGATGCCGCATTCAGGCCTTTGTTAGAAATTTCACTATTTTGGTGCTGCAGCCGGTCGCGGCTAAGATATGTAAGATACCCGTAGATATCTGTCAGGGTGATGGACGCGATGAACGGCAGGTCAATATCCCGGATGTCGATCTCGTCCAACCGCTTGTCCGCCAGCGCCGGATCACGGGTCTGTCTCAGATAACGGAAAAAATTTCGCATGTCCAGATAGTATTCATCCACCGTGCGCTGTGAATGTGCCTTGATGGTCTCATGATAGCTGAGAAAGTCCAGCAGCAGCTGGGGTGAATCCAAACGATAGTCCATAATACATCTCCGGAACAGATTTGCGCCGCAGGCGCAAAGAATACAGATACAGTTACGGCATAGCGAATAAACATCGCATCACCAAATGAGAAAAACCGATAGAAATGTTTTTTACACGCCGCAACAGAACCGCGTCCGCCGGATCAGCTGCACAGCAGTGCAAGTACGTCAAAACCATCCGAGGCCACAAATCTGAAACCCTGCGTCTGAATATGGTGGTTTTGACGGTTACGGTGCGCCCGGATACGGTGCGGTCGAAACCGTCAAAACCACCGTATCCGCTGGAGTGCGCCGTTTCTTCCTCCACTCGATTGAACAAAATTTTTATTTTGTTCAATCGAGTATACACTTACGTTCTATCCCGCCAACTCCCTCTTGGCATCGTATCAGCGTTTTCCGGTGCTGTCAAGGTAATTAAATCGTCTACTACTTGTTTTCACTATACATTCTTTCTTTATTCTTACATCGCAGTCAAGAGCAAAGGACGGCTTACGCCGTCCTTTGCTCTTGCTCATTTCTTCTTTCGCGGCTTCGGCAGCGGCGTGGCGGCCTCGGCGAGCTGCAGCACTTGCTCTGTCAGCTCGCGGTTCTCCACGTCCAGTATGTAGTGCTCCTTTGCCCCCTCATAGGGGCAGCCGCAGGGTGCATCCCGCATCAAATCGTCCAAAACCGGCAGTTTTTTAACAAAAACCGTGTTATCACACACCAGAAGTACCGGTTTTTCGTTTAGATACACCATGTACTCCCCGAACATTTTCCGGCTGCGCACGTCCCACAGCGGTGGGAACTGCTCCAGCACAAATGCCAGATAATCGGCGGATGTCGCCATATGTTACGCCTTCAGGCAGCGCAGCACGGCCATCAGAATGGAGTAATACTTGCTGTCCGGCGTATCGGCGCGGCTGGTGATGATCACCGGGCAGGACGCGCCGCAGATGGTGCTGGCCATGGTCTTGCCCGCGATGTAGGTGCAGGCCTTGTACAGCACATTGCCGATCTCGATAAACGGCACCAGCAGGATGTCCGCCTGACCGGCCACAGGATCGTGGATGGCCTTGTGCTTCACGGACTCCATGGAGATGGCGCCGTCCAGTGCCAGCGGGCCGGAGATGACGCATCCCTCCACGCCCCGCTCTGCGATGGCCTTGGCGGACACGGTAGACGGCATCTTGTCGGTGACGTTCTCCACGGCGGACAGCACGGCCACCTTGGGGCAGTTGATGCCCAGCGCACGGGCCACGGGCAGCGCATTCTCCACGATGCCGATCTGGGTCTCCACGTCGGGTGCGATGTTGATGGCGGCGTCGGTGATCATAACAAAGCGGCCCTCATACTCAAAAATACCACACTGGCTGACAAGACGGCGGCCACCGGTGGGGATCAGGCCCGTCTCTTTGTTCAGGATGGCGCGGGCGAAGTTGGAGGTCTGCAGGATGCCCTTCATGGGGATGTCGGCCTTCCCTTCCCGCACCAGCTGCACAGCGATCTTGGCAGCTTCCAGCTCCTCGCCGTCAAAATCCACGATCTCGTAGTCCTTCTCGCTCTCGCCCATCTCATGCAGCATGGCGATGATCTCGTCCTTCTTGCCCACCAGCGTGCCCTCGACAACGCCTTTGCGGCGTGCGTTCACCACTGCGGACAGGGCCGGTTCGTCATGGGCATTGGCCAGCGCGATGCGCTTTTTCATGTTCTGGCTCAGCACATAGTTTTCCAGTTCCTTGAAATTGGTCAGCATATCGGTATACCTCCACGAAATTTGTTCCGGTTCTTGCTGTACATGCTTTGATGCGGCTTATTATACGCTTTTCCCCGGCAAAAGACAACCATGCAGGAAACATTTTCTTGCAAATCGCACCGTTTTAGGGTATACTGATGAAAATATGTGCAGGAGGTCCTCCAATGTTCTGGGATATTCTTTTCTACGGCATCATCATCGTGGGCGCTGTTCTGATGATCGCGCTGACGGCCTATCGCATCGACTGGGCCAGACATCCCGAGAAATACAAGGACATCGCCGAGGACCCGGAAAAGCTGGCCTACCGCCAGAAGAAGGAAGCGGACAAAAAGGCCGCCGCCAAGAAGGCCAAGGAGAAGGAAAAAGCCCTGAAACACCAGAAGCGCGTGGACAAGATCAACCACTACCGCGCTATCAACGGCAAAGGTCCTATCGGTCTGGACGGCAAACCCAAGGACGCCAAGAAGAAAAAGTGACGCAAAAGCACCGCGGCATACGCCGCGGTGCTTTTCTCATCCTTCAGCCGTTCTTTTCACCGCACAGCAGCTCTGTCAGTTGCGCGTACAGCCGCTCCGGCTCCCGCTGGAACCGCTGAGCCAGCGCGTCCGCCGTAGGGCGATCCGCCACCATCAGCTGCAGCTCCATCAGCTGGTCCACATCGTCGTGCAGCGCCAGCGTCACCGTGTATGTTCCGTTCTCCCGCTCCGTCACACGGCTCTGCACCTGGGCGCGCCGCAGTGCCGCCCTATTGTAAGCGGCGATGTTTTTATCCGACCGCTGCCGCACGGAGTACGGCAGGCTGGACTCACAGATCTGGCTGTTCTTCAGCCCCTTCTCCGTGATGACGTACCGTCCATCCTCCGTCAGGCGCAAATGCTCCGTTTTCACCAGATCATTCAGGCACTCGGCATAGTCGAAATAGTCGATACCGTCGTCGCACATGGTCAGATCCTGCATCTCCGCCGGTGCCAGCGGCTCCGTGACACGGGCCGCAATATATAAAATGAGGAACTTGATCTCCAGCTTGTCCTGGATAAAGCCGATACCCATAGCGGCTCCCCTCCCCTGTGGTTTTTCTCTATTATACGCAAAAGGAGCGCCTTTGTAAAGGGTCGACCCCCGCAAGCCTCGGTGTTTTGACAGGTCTAGGAGCCGCGCCGTCCGGCGCGGCTCCCCTATTCTCAATGGCAGGCGCAGTAATTGCGCGTACTGTTGTAGTCGTTGGGCGCCTCAACCGTGTTGGGCGGGAAGAACTCGTTGACCGGGAACGCCACACTGCGGAACAGGCCACAGGGATCCTCCTGCGCGTCGCAGGGGCACTCGGACTGCGGCACGCAGTAGTCGTACACCGGGATCAGCAGCTGTGTATCCCGCTCCAGCCGCACCAGTGTGAACTGCCCCAGCGTCACGTAGAACCGCCGGTTGGCGCTGTCGTCGAACACCAGCTCCTGCCCGAAGCTCTGGGCAATAAAGGACGGGATCTCCGTCAGCCGTCCGCAGTCGCAGGCAGGCACCGGCGGGCAGTCCGTCACCTTGGTGTCCAGCACGATGGGATCCACCGCCTCCACCACGGCGATGGGCAGATTCGTCCGCATCCGGCCGGGAATATCCAGCTCATCGAACGCCGTGTCAGAGGAGAAGATCTTGGCGTTCCCCTCGCTGCCGAACAGGATGCAGCGCTTGTCAAACACGCACAGGCCCTCCGCCTCGGTATAGCGGGGCGTACCGGTGCAGACCTGCAGCGTCACCCGGTAGAAAAACCGCATATCGATGGAGTAGAACCCCCGGTTGAACGTCACCGGCTCCACGTCCGTGTAGATATACAGCAGCTCCGCCGTGCCGCCTTTGATCATCTGGGAAGTGCTCAGCACTCCCTGGGCGGTCACGGTGGGATAGAACCGCAGATCCTCCACGCAGTCCTTGTCGCGGCAGGAATCGAAAATCTTCCGTGTATGGACGCAAACGGACTCGCGCACGCTGCTCAGATCGCAGACCGGGCCCGGCATCAGATTCTCAGGCATGGTATGACCTCCTAATAAGTACTGAAAGAATAGCTCTTTCAATACAGTGTATGCCCAAGACGCGCAAAGGTGCGGCGCTTCCGCGCCGCACCCGTTACCCGTTATTTCTTTCGTACCACCACATTGTCATCACCCAGC
>CAKTPQ010000042.1 GCA_934591745.1 uncultured Oscillospiraceae bacterium | reverse complement strand
GGGTTGATGATGGTCTGCATGGACGCACGGTCCAGGGTGCCATCCGGGTTCACGGCCACCTTGCCGGAGGTATCGGGAACCTGCTTGACTGTGACGATGATTTTCATTTTACCTTTTACCTCCTCAATTACTTAACGCCCAGATTGCTGGCGATGACCATGCGCTGGACCTCGGAAGTGCCCTCGTAGATCTCGGTGATCTTGGCATCGCGCATCATGCGCTCCACGGGATACTCACGGGTGTAACCGTAGCCGCCGAACAGCTGCACGGCGCGGCGGGTCACATCGGAAGCGGCCTCAGCGGCGAACAGCTTAGCCATGGCAGCGTCCATGGAGTAGGGCTCGTGGTTCTGCTTCTTCATGGCAGCAGCGTAAACCACGTACTGAGCGGCCTGCATACGGGTGTGCATGTCAGCCAGCTGGAACTGGGTGTTCTGGAACTGGGAGATGCGCTTACCGAACTGAACGCGCTCCTTGGTGTACTTGATGGCTTCCTCAACGGCACCCTCGCCCAGGCCCAGAGCCTGAGAGGCAATGCCGATACGGCCGCCGTCCAGCGTCTTCATGGCGATCTTGAAGCCCTCGCCCTTCTTGCCCAGCATACGATCCTTGGGGATCACGCAATCCTCGAAGATCAGATCGCAGGTGGAGCTGCCGCGGATACCCATCTTCTTCTCGTGCTTGCCCTGAGAGAAGCCCTTGTCGTCCTTCTCCACGATGAAAGCGGAGATCTCCTTCATGGTGCGGCCGCGCTTGTCGGTGGTCTTGCCGGTGACGGCGATGATGACGAAGGTATCAGCCACGTTGCCGTTGGTGATGAAGCACTTGGAGCCGTTCAGGATGTAGTTCTCGCCGGACTCATCCAGCACAGCGGTGGTCTGCTGACCCTGGGCGTCAGTACCGGCGCCGGGCTCGGTCAGACCGAAAGCACCGATCTTCTTGCCGGAGCACAGGTCGGGCAGATACTTCATCTTCTGCTCCTCGGTGCCGTTCTCAAAGATGGGGGCGGCGCACAGGGAGGTGTGGGCGGAAACGATAACAGCGGTGGTGCCGCAGACCTTAGCCAGCTCCTCCACGCACATTGCATAGGACAGCACGTCGGCGCCGGCGCCGCCGTACTCCTTGGGGAAGTAAATGCCCATCATGCCCAGCTTCGCCATCTTCTCGACGGTTTCCATGGGGAAGCGCTCTTCCTCGTCGATCTCAGCGGCCAGGGGCTTTACTTCGTTCTCTGCAAATTCGCGGTACATCTTGCGAACGAGCAGCTGTTCCTTAGTCAGATGGAAATCCATACTCTTTTCTCCTTTTCCTGATTTTTACTTGTTGTAGTTGAAGAAGCCTTCGCCGGACTTAATACCCAATTTGCCCGCACGAACCATCTTCCGGATCAGCACGTTTGCGCGATACTTGCTATCGTGGGTCTCGTTGAACAGCACGTCCATAATGTTCAGCACCACGTCCCAACCGATCAGGTCGCCCAGATGCAGGGGGCCCATGGGGTGGTTGCAGCCCAGCTGCATAGCAATATCGATATCTTCTGCGGAGGCAACGCCTTCCTGCAGAACGCAAACGCCCTCATTGCAATAGGGGATCAGGATCTTGTTGACCACAAAGCCGGGGGCCTCGTTGACCACCACGGGGGTCTTGCCGATCTCGGTGGAGAGGTTCTTGATGTAGTCCACCAGGTCAGCGGGGGTGTTGCCGCCGGCAATGACCTCCACCAGCTTCATGGCAGGCACCGGGTTGAAGAAGTGCATACCGATGAGGTTGTGCTTCAGGCCCTGGCCCATCTCGGTGATGGACAGAGAGGAGGTGTTGGAGGCGAAGATGGTCTCATCCTTGCACAGAGCATCCAGACGGCCCAGCAGCTCCTTCTTGACTTCCATGTTCTCGGCGACGCACTCGATGACCAGATCGGCATCGGCGGCGCCCTCGAACTCCTCGACCAGAACGCGGCTCATGATATCATCAGCAGCTTCCTGGGTCATCTTGCCCTTGGCGACCTTCTTGTTCAGGGAGGCGGCCAGCTTGTCCTTATGACGCTGTGCGCTTGCGGTGCTGGAAGCATACATCAGGGCGGTGTGGCCCTTCGCTGCGAAAACCTGAGCAATACCACTGCCCATTGTACCTGCGCCAAATACTGCTACTTTCATGATTGTTCCTCCTAATTCAAATTTTTCCATGAATTGCTTAATTATCAGGCTCACGCCTGTCAATTAACGATACGGTGCGGCGTTACTTATTCTGATAGGGCTCGTGCTTGCGCTTCTCCAGGAAAGCACCCATGCCCTCCTTCTGATCCGCCGTCTCAAAGCAGCTGCCGAACAGCTTCTCCTCGATGACGATGGCCTGATCCATGTCGGTCTGCAGGCCGTCGTTGATGGCCTTCTTGCAGGCGCGGACGGCGATGGGGGCGTTCTTGGCGATGGTCTGGGCCAGCTTCTCCGCGGCGGGCATCAGCTCCTCCAGCGGGTACACGGCGTTGACCAGGCCGATGCGATACGCCTCGTCCGCCTTGATGTTCTTGGCGGTATAGATCAGCTGCTTGGCCATGCCGGGGCTGACCAGACGGGCCAGACGCTGGGTGCCGCCGAAGCCAGGGGTGATGCCCAGGCCCGTCTCGGGCTGGCCGAACACGGCGGTGTCGGCGCAGATGCGGATATCGCAGCTCATGCTCAGCTCACAGCCGCCGCCCAGCGCGAAGCCGTTGACCGCAGCGATGGTGGGGATGGGCAGCGTCTCGATGCGGCGGAACACGTCGTTGCCGTGCTTGCCGAAGGCCTCGCCGCCCTCCTTGGTCAGGGTGCTCATCTCACCGATGTCGGCGCCGGCCACAAAGGCCTTTTCGCCGCTGCCGGTGATGACCAGCGCATAAATATCCGGATCGGCGGTGACGGTATCCACCAGCTCGTTCAGATCGGACAGCACCTCGGAATTCAGAGCGTTCAGCGCCTTGGGCCGGTTGATGGTGGCCACGGCGATATGCTCCTTCTTTTCCAGCAGAACATGCGTCATATCCATTCCTCCTTACATTCTGTTCCGCCGCGGCAGACAGTGCCGCGGCAGCGCGTCAGAGGCTGCACAATGCCCTATGGGCATGATCCTCCTCATACATACTGTATTATAGTAGACCGTTAGAATTTTATCAAGTCCAACCGACAGCGCTTTCTCTTTTTTAGCAGTTCTCACAAAAGTTGACGCCGTTCTTTGCGCAATTTTAAGGGTAGACCGGCGTCATTTTGGGGGAAATTTCGACTTCTGGGAATTTGGGGTTTGCATGCGGCCGGAAAATATGGTATAAGAGGTGGTGTTATTCACCACATATGGGAGGAAGTCTGCGCCATGCGTATGCGAAAGAAAAAGAATCTGGTGCCCCGGATGGAGGCATGCGGCAGCTGTCTCATCCGCGATCCCTTTGCCCTGCGGGGCCGGTGGCGGACACTGATGCCCGGCGCCCGGGAGCTGCGGGTGGAGCTGGGCTGCGGCAAGGGCCGCTTCACGGCGGACACCGCCGCCGCCGAGCCGGACGTGCTGCTCATTGCCGTGGAGAAGGTGCCCGACGCCATGGTGGTGGCTATGGAACGGGTGACGGAGGCCGGACTGCGCAGCGTGTTCTTCGTGGACGGCGACGCGGCGCTGCTGCCGGACATGTTCGCACCCGGCGAGATCGACCGGCTGTACATCAATTTCTGCGACCCGTGGCCCAAGAGCAACCAGAAAAAGCGGCGGCTGACCCACGGGAATTTCCTGAAGCTGTACCGCCAGGTACTGGCCGAGGGTGGGCAGATACACTTCAAGACCGACAACGACAAGCTGTTCGCCTGGTCGCTGGAGGAGATCCCCCAGTTCGGCTTCCAGCTGTCGGAGGTCACCACCGACCTGCACAGGGACGGCCCGGTGGGCGTCATGACCGACTATGAGCGGAAGTTTTTCAGCGAGGGCAAGAACATCAACCGGTGCGTGGCCTCTATGGTACCGTGGGAGGAGCCTGCGGAGCCGGAGGACAGGCCGGACGCGGAGTGACATACGAAAAAACGCGGCAGGGACTTCCCTGCCGCGTTTTAATGCTTTGCCTCACATATTCCGCCGGATGGCGCTGATGGCGCCTTTCTCCAGCCGGGACACCTGGGCCTGCGAGATGCCGATCTCGCTGCTGACCTCCATCTGCGTCTTTCCCTGACAGAACCGCAGCGCCAGAATATGGCGCTCCCGTGGGTCCAGCCGGGAGATGGCCTCCTTCAGGGCGATGCGGTCCAGCCAGTTCTCGTCCGAGTTCCGTTCGTCCCGCACCTGATCCATGACGCACACGGCGTCCCCGCCGCCGTCGGCGTACACCGGCTCGTACAGGCTGACCGGGTCTACGATGGCGTCCATGGCGAACACCACGTCCTCCCGCGGGATATCCAGATAGCGGGCGATCTGCTCCACCGTAGGCTCCCGCTGGTTCTCCGCCAGCAGCTTCTCCCGGGCCTGCAGCACCTTATAGGCCGTGTCCCGCATGCTGCGGCTGACCCGGACGGCGCTGTTGTCCCGCAGATAGCGGCGTATCTCCCCCACGATCATGGGTACGCCGTAGGTGGAGAACCGCACCGGCTGCTGGATGTCGAAGTTGTCGATGGCCTTCATCAGGCCGATACATCCCACCTGAAACAGGTCGTCCACGTTCTCACCCCTGCCCTGAAACTTCTGGAGCACCGACAGCACCAGCCGCAGATTGCCGCAGATCAGCTTCTCCCTGGCCTCCGTGTCGCCGGCCTTGGTGCGGCGCAGCAGGGCCATCATCTCGTCATTTTTCAGTACCGGCAACTTGGCTGTGTTGATGCCGCAGATCTCCACTTTTCCCCGCATGTGCGCCCGTCCTTCCACTGTGATAGTGGCAGTATTTCCCGGCGCGGCGGCGGCTATTCCGCAGGGCGGAATGTCCCCGGAAACGACAGCATGGGACAGGCGGCGCGGCGCATAGAGTATGGCGGGGTGAGTGCGATGCTGTGCAAATTTTCCATGCTGCGGCGCAAGGAGGTCATCAACCTGTGCGACGGGTGCCGGCTGGGCTGTGTGGGCGATCTGGACGTGCAGGTGCCGGAGGGCACGGTGAAAGGCATCATCGTGTTCGGGCCGTGCCGTTTCTTCGGGCTGTTCGGGCGCGGAGAGGATTTCTACGTTCCGTGGGACTGCATCCAGAAGTTCGGGGACGACATCATTCTCATCGACAAGCCGTTCCAGAAGCGGCAGCCGCCACCGCCGCCCCGGCGGAAGAAGGGGTGGTTCGGGTAAGAAAACAGCGCCTCCGGCCCTGCCGGAGACGCTGTTTTTCTTTACTTTTTGAAGCTGTCCTTCAGGGACACGCTGCGGTCGAACACCAGATGCTCCGCCGTGCAGTCCCGGTTGTCCATGCAGAAGTAGCCCACCCGCATGAACTGGAACGTGGGGGCGTTGACGCCTGTGCGGTCTGCCAGCCTGTCGAAGTCCTCCGCCACGCGGCGCATCTCCGGCTCCACCTTGCAGCCGGTGAGCACCGTCAGGCTCTCGGGGTTCAGGCAGTCCAGAAAATCCTTGTCCGGGCCGTCGGGCGTGACATCGGAGAACAGGTTGTCGTACAGGCGCACCTCGGCGTCCAGGCAGTTCTCCGCGTCCACCCAGTGGAGTGTGGCGCCCTTGACCTTGCGGCCGTCGGCGGGGTCGCCGCCCCGGGAATCAGGGTCGTAGGTGCACAGCACCTCCACCACGCGGCCGCTCTCGTCCTTGACGCAGCCGGTGCAGGTGACGAGATACGCGCCCTTCAGGCGGCACTCCGGGCCGTTGGGGGTCAGGCGCTTGTACTTGGGCACCGGCACCTCCATGAAGTCGTCCTCCTCGATCCACAGGTGGCGGGAGAAGGTGATGTCGTGGGTGCCCTGTGCCGGGTCGGTGGGGTTGTTCTCCACGGCGAAGGTCTCGCTCTGCCCCTCGGGGTAGTTGGTGACCGTCAGCTTCACCGGGTGCAGCACCGCCATGGTGCGCTCGGCGTGGGCGTTGAGATCCTCCCGGAGGCAGTGCTCCAGAAAACCGTACTCGATGACGTTGGGGGACTTTGCCACGCCGATGCGCTCGCAGAAATTGCGGATGGACGCGGCGGTATAGCCCCGGCGGCGCAGACCGCACAGCGTGGGCATACGGGGATCGTCCCAGCCGGAGACATAGTGCTCCTCCACCAGCTTGCGCAGCTTCCGCTTGGACATCACCGTGTGGTCGATGCCCAGACGGGCGAACTCGATCTGCCGGGGACGGGCGGGCAGCTCGCAGTGGTCGATGACCCAGTTGTACAGGGGGCGGTGGGCCTCAAACTCCAGGGAGCAAAGGCTGTGGGTGATGCCCTCCAGCGCGTCCTGGATGGGATGGGCAAAGTCGTACATGGGATAGATGCACCACTTGTTGCCCTGCCGGTGGTGGCTCATGTGGTTGATACGGTAGATCACGGGGTCGCGCATATTGAAGTTGCCGCTGGTCAGGTCGATCTTGGCCCGCAGCGTCATAGCGCCGTTGGGGAACTCCCCGGC
>CAKTPQ010000041.1 GCA_934591745.1 uncultured Oscillospiraceae bacterium | reverse complement strand
CCGGTGATCGAGGCCAGCGAGGTGCTGCTGGCCAAGGGCGGCGGCGAGACGGAGAAGCAGATCTACCGTTTCCAGAAGGGCGACGCCGACCTGGCCCTGCGCTTTGACCTGACGGTGCCGCTGGCCAAGTATGTGGCCCTGCACTACAACGACCTGTCCTTCCCCTTCCGCCGCTATCAGATCGGCAAGGTCTATCGGGGCGAGCGCGCCCAGCGCGGCCGGTTCCGGGAATTCTATCAGGCGGATATCGACGTCATCGGCGACGGTAAGCTGGACATCACCAACGAGGCGGAGATCCCCGCCATCATCTACCAGACCTTTACCTCCCTGGGTCTGAAGCGGTTCCAGATCCGGGTGAACAACCGGAAGATCCTCAACGGCTTTTACGCTATGCTGGGTTTGACGGAGCAGTCCGGCGACATCATGCGCACCGTGGACAAGCTGGACAAGATCGGCGCGAAGAAGGTACGGACGCTGTTGACCGATGAGGTGGGCGTGTCCGCCGAAAACGCAGACGAGATCCTGAAATTCATCGCCATCACCGGCGGCAATGAGCAGGTACTGGCCGCGCTGGAGGGCTACCGGGGCCGCAGCGAGGTGTTCGACGAGGGTCTGGACCAGCTGAACACCGTGGTGAAGTACCTGTCCGCTTTCGGCGTCCCTGCGGAGAACTTCGCCGTGGACCTGACCATCGCCCGGGGTCTGGACTACTACACCGGCACAGTGTATGAGACGACGTTGCTGGACCATCCGGAGATCGGCTCTGTCTGCTCCGGCGGGCGGTACGACAATCTGGCGGAATACTATACCGACAAGCAGCTGCCCGGCGTGGGCATCTCCATCGGCCTGACCCGCCTGTTCTACGTGCTGGGCGAGCAGGGCATGCTGAACCCCGATCTGCCCACAGCTCCCGCCGACGTGCTGATCCTGCCCATGACCGCCGATCTGGCCCCCGCCGTGACGCTGGCCACCCGGCTGCGTGCCGCCGGCGTCCGCACCCAGCTTTATACCGAGCAGAAGAAGTTCAAGGCCAAGATGAACTACGCCGACAAGCTGGGCGTACCCTACGTGGTGTTCCTGGGCGACGACGAGATCGCCGGGAACGTGGTGGCCTGCAAAGACATGACCTCCGGCGAACAGACCACCCTGCCCTTCGATGCGACGCTGTCCCTCATCCAGAGCGGCCTCGCCAAGCGGAACGAGGGCGCGGTCATCGTAGAAAAGCAACAACGATAAGTAATATTTTATATTAATTATACCATTCATTATCACAATAGGAGGACAAAACAATGATGCAGATGCGTACACATACCTGCAACGAGCTGCGGCTGGCGCATGTGGGCCAGTCCGTAAAGCTGGTGGGCTGGATGGAGAACGTCCGCGCCGTAGGGCAGAACTTCGCTTTTGTGGTGCTCCGCGACTTCTACGGCACCACCCAGATCGTGGTGGAGACCGAGGACATGATGGCCGTTATCCGCGACCTGAATAAGGAGTCCACCATCAGCGTGGAGGGCGTGGTGCGGGAGCGCGCCAGCAAGAACCCCAAGCAGGACACCGGCGACATCGAGGTGGTACCCAGCAAGATCGAGGTGCTGGGCCGCTGCCGCTACAACTCCCTGCCCTTTGAGATCAACCGCAGCCGCGAGGCCGACGAGCTGCAGCGCCTGAAGTACCGCTATCTGGACTTGCGCAATCCCGCGGTGAAGCAGAACATCATCCTGCGCTGCCAGGTGGTGGCCGCGCTGCGCGCCGCCATGACCGACCACGGCTTCCTGGAGATCACCACCCCCATCCTGACGGCCTCCTCCCCCGAGGGTGCCCGGGACTATCTGGTGCCCGCCCGCAAGCATCCCGGCAAGTTCTACGCTCTGCCCCAGGCGCCCCAGCAGTTCAAGCAGCTGCTGATGACCTCCGGCTTCGACCGCTACTTCCAGATCGCACCCTGCTTCCGGGACGAGGACGCCCGCGGCGACCGCTCCCCCGGTGAGTTCTATCAGCTGGATATGGAGATGGCCTTCGCCACCCAGGACGACATCTTCGCCGTGCTGGAGGACGTGCTGCCCCCCATCTTCGCCAAGTACGGCACCTACAACGTGGCGTCCTCCGCGCCGTTCCGCCGCATCGCCTACAACGACGCCATGGAGACTTACGGCTCCGACAAGCCCGACCTGCGCATCGACCTGAAGCTCACCGACATCTCCGACGAGGTGAAGGGCTGCGGCTTTGAGCAGCTGGACGGTAAGGTGGTCAAGGCCATCGCCGTCAGCGACTGCACCCTGACCCGCAAGGCCATCGACCAGCTGTGCACCGACGTGGAGGTGCAGTCCGGCAGCAAGCCCTACTGGTTCAAGGTGGACGAGAACGGCCAGCTGGCCGGCGGCATCGCCAAGTTCATGACCGGCTGCCAGGAGGCCCTTACCGCCAAGCTGGGCCTGAAGCCCAACATGCTGGTGGGCGTGGCCGCCGGCGACAAGGGCGCGGCCATCAAGACCGCCGGCGTCCTGCGCAATAAGCTGGGCGCCGCCTGTGAGGGCCACATGGACAAGGAACGCTACGAGTTCTGCTGGATCGTGGACTTCCCCATGTACGAGATCGGCGACGAGTCCGGCGAGCTGGAGTTCTGCCACAACCCGTTCTCCATGCCCAGCGGCGGTCTGGAGGTGCTGCTGAAGGCCGAGCGGGGCGAGATCGATCCCCTGACCATCACCGCCGACCAGTACGATCTGGTATGCAATGGCGTGGAGCTCAGCTCCGGCGCCGTCCGTAACCACGATCCCGAGATCATGATCAAGGCCTTCGAGCTGGTGCGTCTGGGCGAGGAGGACGTGAAGAAGAAGTTCCCCGCCATGTACAACGCCTTCTGCTACGGTGCGCCTCCCCACGCCGGCATTGCCCCGGGCGTGGACCGCATGGTCATGCTGCTGGCCGGCGAAAGCTCCATCCGTGAGATCATCCCCTTCCCCATGAACAAGAACGCTCAGGACGTGATGATGGGCGCGCCCTCTACCGTGGAGCAGAAACAGCTGGACGAGCTGCACATCGCCATCGTGGGTGACGTGGAGAAGGACGACTGATGGACACCGTCAGACTCTATTACGAAAACGCCTTTATGCAGGACTTCACCGCTGCGGTGGAGTCCTGCCAGGCTGTGAAGAACGGCTTCGCCGTGATTCTCGACCGCACCGCCTTCTACCCGGAGGGCGGCGGCCAGCCCGCCGACCACGGCACGCTGGACGGCGTATCCGTGACGGACGTGCAGGAAAGGGACGGCGTCATCGTCCACACCTGCGCCGGGCCGCTGCCTGTGGGGCAGCAGGTGCATGGCGTCATCGACTGGGCGCGGCGGTTCGACCATATGCAGCAGCACTCCGGCGAGCATATCGTCTCCGGCCTGCTGTGCAGTACATTTCACTGCGACAATGTGGGCTTCCACATGGGCGCGGACGTGGTCACCATCGACTACAACGCCCCCATCACACGGGAGCAGGCGCTGGATGTGGAGCGCCGGGCCAACGCCTACATCTGGGACGACCGGCCCATCCACATCTGGTACCCCTCCCCGGAGGAGCTGGCCGCTCTGCCTTACCGCAGCAAAAAAGCCCTTACCGGCCCGGTGCGCATCACGGAGTTCCCCGGCGCGGACATGTGCGCCTGCTGCGGCACCCATGTGGCCGCCAGCGGCCAGGTGGGCCTTGTGAAGCTGCTGAGCTGCCAGAAATTCCGGGACGGTGTGCGGCTGGAGCTGCTGTGCGGCCAGCGGGCGCTGGACTATCTGTCCGCCGGGTGGGAACAGGCGCGCCAGATCGGACAGGCTCTGTCCGTGAAGCCCCAGAACGCTTTTGCCGCCGTCAGCCGCATGCAGGAGGAACTGCTGACTCTGAAGGAGAAGGCCGCCCGGCTGGAGGAGGCCTCCTTCACCCACACGGCGGAGCAGTACCGGAACGCCGGCAGCGTCCTGTACATCACGGAGCGGCTGGACGGCGACGGTACCCGGCGGCTGTGCGACGCCATTGCCAAAGCGGCAGGCGGACGCTGCGCCGTGTTTGCCGGCAGCAACGGCGGCTATCAGTACGCCGTCATCGAGAACGGCGGCGACCTGCGGCCCCTCATCAAGGACATGAACGCCGCCCTCCACGGCCGCGGCGGTGGGCGGGACGGCTTTGCCCAGGGCAGTGCCGCCTGCACGGCGGAGGAGATCCGCACATTCTTCGCAAGCCTGTAAATACTTCGCCATGCGAAACATTTCTTTCGGTTTTCCACAAAAATGCGCCCCTGAATGTGTGCAATTCGCGCACTTTCAGGGGTTTCTTTTTCCCTTCGGACATGCTACAATAAACACTGAGAATATATGCCATGAAGAAGGAGCCGTTATGCAGAGCGAAAACAAGCTGGGCACCATGCCCATTTCCAAGCTGATCTGGAATATGTCCCTGCCCATCATCGCGTCCATGCTGGTGCAGGCGCTGTACAACATCGTGGACAGCGTGTTCGTCAGCCGGGTCAGCGAACAGGCACTGACCGCCGTATCGCTGGCCTTTCCCGCCCAGAACCTGATGATCGGTCTGGCCACCGGCACTGCCGTGGGCGTCAACGCCCTGATGGGCCGGGCGTTGGGCGCAGGCCTGCGGGAGCGGGCCGACCGGGTGGCCAACAACGGCATTTTTCTGGCCATCGTGGGCTTTCTTATCTCCGCCGCGCTGGGCCTGACCTGCTCCGACCTGTTCTTCCGCTCCCAGACCCAGGTGGAAAACATTATCCGGATGGGCAACGACTATCTGCGCATTGTTACCATCGGTTCGCTGGGCATGTTCTGCCAGGTCATGTACGAGCGGCTGCTGCAGGGTACGGGCCGTTCCATGCTGAGTATGTACACCCAGGGTCTGGGCGCCATCATCAACATTGCGCTGGACCCGGTGTTTATCTTTGTGCTGGACATGGGTGTGGCCGGCGCCGCCGTGGCCACTATCATCGGCCAGTTCTGCGGCTGCGCGCTGGCCATCCACTTCAACCACAAGAAGAATACCGACATCACCCTGTCCATCCGGGGCTTTCGGCCTGACTGGCGGCTCATCGGTGAGATCTATGCCATCGGCCTGCCCAGTGTCATCATGATCGCCATCGGCTCCGTCATGACGTTCCTGATGAACAAGATACTCATCACGTACCATTCCGCCCACGAGACGGCGGCCACCGCCTTCGGCGTCTACTTCAAGCTGAACTCCTTCATTTTCATGCCCATTTTCGGCCTGAACAACGGCGTTGTCTCCATTCTGGCTTTCAACTACGGCGCACAGAACCGCCGCCGCATGATGGAGACTATCAAGCGCAGCGCGCTGTACGCCTCCTGCATCATGGTGTTCGGCACGGTGCTGTTCCAGCTGATCCCCGGCCCGCTGCTGAAGATCTTCGACGCAACGGACACCATGCTCGCGGTGGGCATCCCCGCCCTGCGCATCATCTCCCTGAGCTTCTGCACGGCCGGCGCGTGCATCGCGCTGGGCAGCTCGTTCCAGGCGCTGGGCAAGTCCATTTACTCCATGATCACCTCCATCGTGCGGCAGCTGGTGTTTCTGGTGCCCATCGCCTATGTGCTGGCGCGGTACGGCGCCTCCATCGGCAATGATAATCTGGTGTGGTGGTGCTACCCCATCGCGGAGGTGTTCTCTCTGACCCTGACGCTGCTGTTCTTCCGGCATGTATACAGGACGATGATCGCCAAGATACCCGAGGGAAGAGCGTAAAAAAGAGAGCCGCAAGGCTCTCTTTTTTTAACGTTTATCTGTCAGTCCAAGAATATAATCCGTTGTCGTTCCGTAATATTTTGCCAGTTCGATGACCGCCCAAGCCGGTATCTCATGAATACCTTTTTCATAACGCCGGTAAACTTCACGCTTGCAATGCAGCACCTCGGCTATCTCCGCCTGCGTCTTATCTGCATCGAGCCTCAAGTCTTCCAATCGTTGAAATTGCATATCCTCACCTCAAATGCATGCTACTATTTTGTTGCATGCATTTGTTTGATATGCTACAATATTGTGGCACGAGAGTTAGGCTTACACACCATTCTCATGCCCTCAGTCGCCCTTTCCCCTCTACGCCGCGGAGTACGTATTTCCCCCTCGTGCTTCGCGGCGCAGGGCGGCTGGGGTGTTTTTCGGCAGACTTATGTAGGGGCGGGGTTCTACCCCGTCCGCCTTTTTCTTTTGCCGCCGGCGGCAAAACCGATCATAAGAAACAGAAAAAGCCTCGCCGGGGTCGGCGAGGCCTTTTCTGTGTGTTTTGTGTGTTAGGAGAGAGAGAGAAAATCACATAAGGAAGGGAAGTTCCTTTGGATGATGTTATATTACCCGGCAAAATTGACCGAATCATGAATCGCCCATGAACTTTTTGTGAATTTCCCCGGTTTTTACTGAAATTTTTTGCTCTCCGCCACGGCCATCTGGTCGCAGCGGTTGTTTTTCTCGTTCTCCGCATGGCCCTTGACCCAGTGATAGTGCATCTCGTGGCGGTCCGTCAGGTCCAACAGCCGTTCCCACAAATCGGGGTTCAGCGCCGGCTTTTTATCGGATTTGATCCAGCCCCGCTTCTGCCAGCCCCTGGCCCATCTCTTGGAAAGACCGTCGATGACGTACTTGGAGTCGGAGTACAGCTCCACCACGCAGGGTTCCTTCAGCAGGGCCAGCGCCTCAATGACGGCGGTCAGCTCCATACGGTTGTTGGTAGTGTCGACGGCGCCGCCGGACAGCTCCTTCTCGGTGTCCTTGTACCGGAGTATTGCCCCCCAGCCCCCCGGCCCGGGATTGCCGCTGCAAGCGCCGTCGGTATAGATGGTGACTTTTTTCATACAGATGTCGTTCCTCGCTGTTCTGCCGCTTCCCTGTCCTGCTCATC
>CAKTPQ010000040.1 GCA_934591745.1 uncultured Oscillospiraceae bacterium | reverse complement strand
ACGGGGAACACCTTCTCCACGCCGACGCCGTAGGACAGGCGGCGGACGGTGATGGTCTCCTCGATACCGCCGTGCTTCTTGGCGATGACAGTGCCCTCAAAGACCTGGATACGCTCGCGGGCGCCTTCCTTGACCTTCACGTGCACGCGGACGGTATCGCCCACCAGCACCTGAGGCACTTCCTTCAGCTGCTTCTCGTTCAGAGCCTTGATGAGATCCATGGATTCTTTCCTCCTGATAATATAGGTGTTCATGCCGCTGTTTATGTGATGCCCACATCTTTCGGAGCACCGGCGACAGAGGACCGCCCTTTTTACGCCATGATAGAATAGCACAGAAATCCGGAAAAGGCAAGGGGAAATTTACATTTTTCGCGGCATTTTTGTGATTTTCCTCCGGAGCGGCATGGAGCCGCTCAGCGGAAGTCGCGGCCCTCCGCGTCCAGGATGGCGCGGCGGCGCACCCGGAGGAAATCCGGGGCCAGCTCCGGCAGATACCGCTCCACCGCCTTCTCCAGCAGCTGGGGATTCAGGCCGGGGTTCTGGGCCAGCACCGTCACCGTTCCTGTGACGACGCCCTCCCCTTCTGTAAAGGAAAAATCCTTTATCATAGGCGCGATATCAACATCCGCCAGTTCCTTGCGCTTGGTGCGCTTCTGGATCACCAGCACCGGACGGCTCAGCAGCTCCGTCAGGCGGGCAGCGGCGTTTTCCGGTACGCCGTTGTCGTACTCCAGCGTCAGGTCGGCCCGGAGATACGTCAGATCCCGGACGGGACGGACGGCGGGATAGCAGTCCAGCACCCGCAGGCCGCAGGGCATGCCGGTATTCAGCTTCTCCGCGATGCCGCGGCCGTCAGTATCCTGTGTCACCTCGAAATCCAGCAGCTCGCAGTCGCTGGACTGCCCCACCGGCAGGGGCAGGACGATGGAGATGATGGGATGGGGATGATAGCCCTGCGAGTGCTTGATGTCCAGCTCCGTCCGGGGAAAGGCGCGCTGGAACGTGCGCAGCAGGTCGAGATGGGAGATATAGGAGGCCTGCGCCTCCTTGATAAACAGCAGCCGCAGCTTAGACATCGCATTTCCCTCCTACCAGCAGATTGGCGCCGCAGCCGTTGCAGTGGGTGCGGCAGTCCGGCGTGGTCACGGACTCATACGCCCGATGGCGCTCCCGCAGCAGGTACTGCTCCGTGACGCCGGAGGAGATCATGCTCCAGGGCATCAGCTCGTCCTCCGCACGGGTGCGGTTGGCGTAGAAATGGGGGTCGAGGCCGCACTCGTCAAAGGCCTCCAGCCAACGGTTCAGGGAGAAATACTCCTCCCATGCGTCAAGCTTTGCACCTTTACGCCACGCTGTTTCCAGCACCTTTCCCATGCGGCGGTCGCCGCGCGCCAGCACCGCCTCCAGAAAGCTGGTGTCGGAGTCGTGCCAGTTGTAGGTGACGGTCTTCGTCTTGATGGCCTCCCGCAGCAGCGCCACACGGCGCTCGTACTCCTCCTTGGAGATCTGCGGCTCCCACTGGAAGGCGGTGTGGGGCTTGGGGACGAACCAGCTGGTGGACACGGTGATGCGGACGCCCCGCTGCTTGTTCTGGGCACTCTCCCGCCAGGCGTGCATGACCCGGGCGGCCACGTCGGCAATGCCCAGCACATCCTCGTCCGTCTCCGTAGGCAGACCCAGCATGAAGTACAGCTTCACGGCGCTGTATCCGCCGGCAAAAGCGGTGCGGCAGCTTTGCAGCAGGTCGTCCAGCGTCACATTCTTGTTGATCACATCCCTCAGCCGCTGGGTGCCAGCCTCCGGCGCGAAGGTCAGGCCGGTCTTGCGGCCCTTGGCCAGACGCTGCATCAGTGCCATGGAGAAGTTGTCCGCCCGCAGGGACGGCAGGGACAGGCTGACGTGGCGCTCATCACAGAACGGCTCCAGCTCATCGCACAGCGCCGTCAGGGGCGGGTAGTCGCTGGTGGACAGGCTGGAGAGCGTCACCTCCTGATAACCGGTGTCGTCGCAGGCGCGGACGCAGTAGTCGGCGCACAGGTCCCGGCTGCGGTTCCGGACGGGGCGGTAGACGTAGCCCGCCTGACAGAAGCGGCAGCCCCGGATGCAGCCCCGGAACAGCTCCAGCGTCACCCGATCCTGCACGATCTCCGTGCTGGGGACGATGGTCTTGACCGGGAAATAGGACTTGTCCATATCGTGGACGATGCGCTTGGTCACCTTGGCGGGCGCGCCGTCCAGCGGGGTGATGGCGGCCACGGTGCCGTCGTCATGATACGTCACATCGTACAGGCTGGGGACGTAAATGCCGTCCAGCCGGGCAGCAGCCCGGAGGAACTGCTGCCTGCTCCAGCCCTCCCGGCGGGCGGTGCGGTGCAGCTCCACCAGCTCCACGGTGACGTCCTCCCCCTCGCCCAGGCTGACGAGGTCGATGAAATCGGCCAGCGGCTCGGCGTTGTACATGGCGGTGCCGCCGGCGATGACCAGCGGCGTCAGGCCGGTGCGTTCCGCCGCGTGGAGGGGGATACGGGCCAGATCCAGCATGTTCAGGATGGCGGGGAACGCCATCTCATAGCCCACGGAGAAGGCCACGATGTCAAAGTCGGTGATGGGGTCGCCGGACTCCAGCGCGAAAAGAGGCATATCCGCCCGGCGCATCTCCTCCTCCATATCGCCCCAGGGTGCGAACACCCGCTCGCACCAGACGCCGTCCATTTCGTTCATGACGCCGTAGAGAATGCGCATACCCAGATTGGACATGCCGATCTCGTAGGTGTCCGGGAAGCAGAAGGCGATGCGGGTGTCCACCTGCGCCTTGTCCTTTAACACGGCGTTGTATTCGCCGCCCACATAGCGGGCGGGCTTCTGCACACGGGGCAGGATGCGTTCCAGTCGTTTATCCACGGTGATTCTCCTTGCGGTGTATTTCAGTAACAGTTTATTTTACCTGTTTTTCGGCGGTTTGGCAAGGCGGCGGGGCAAAAAAAGTTCCGCCGGCAGGCTGCGGTATACCAGCCACAATGCGCCCAGCAGCAGAAAAAGGCCGCTGCCGGTGATGGTCACCAGCCAGAGGCACAGCAGAAACAGGGTCGAGGACGCGGCCAGTCCCACGGCGGCGGCCACCCGGTCGGCGGTATACGGCTCCGTCAGGTAGGCGGTGAGCAGCCAGAGGATACGGCCGCCGTCCATGGGACGGACGGGCAGCAGGTTCAGCACCCCCAGCACCATCTGGGCACCGGCGAACAGGGACAGCTCGTCCCGCCCGGTAAGGCTCAGCAGCACCCACAAAAGCAGGTTCATCAGCGGGCCGGCGGCGGCGCTCAGCAGCTCCGCGCCGTAGGACAGGCGGTGCAGCTCAGGGGCGTACAACGAGGCGCCAAGACCAGTGAGGGTAAAGCAGGCGGTGCGGACGCCGCACAGTCGCAGCACGGCGTAATGGGCCAGCTCGTGAAGAAACGCGGCCAGCAGCAGCGCTGCCAGCAGCGCGGGGGTATCGGTGAGCAGCAGAAAAAACGCCGGTGCCAGCAGCGCGGAGGGCCGGACGCGGACGGTGAGATCACTGGAACGACACATAGTAGATAGGATTGAGGTAGGTGCTGCCGTGGTGCAGCTCGAAGTGGAGGTGGGGGCCGGTGGCGCGGCCCGTCTCCCCCACCTCTGCGATAGGGTCGCCGCAGGACACCTGCTGGCCGGCGGAGGCGGTGATGCGGGTGCAGTGGGCATACAGGGTGGAGTAGCCGTTTGGGTGGGAAACAGTGACGTAGCGTCCCAGGTCGCTGCTCTCCCCCACGGCGGTGACGGTGCCGGCGGCGAAGGCGGACACCACCGCGCCCTCCTCCGCGGCGATGTCCAGCCCGTAGTGGAAACGGCTGCCCCCCGCCAGCGGGTCGGTGCGCAGGCCGAAGCCGGAGGAGAACTGCCCCGCCACCGGCGGGGCGTAGGCGAAGCCCAGCACCTGCTGGAGCAGGTCGGTGTTGGCGGGCTGGACGTCCGGGGTGTACACCGCCGTCTGTGCAGGGGCCTCCGACGGGACGGAGGGGCCGAACACGGCGGTATAGGCGTCGTTGAGTGCGCCGCCGATGGCACCCTCCTCCGAAAAGGCGCGGCCCGCGGCGGAGAACACCTCCACGAAGTCGGTGTCCGCGCCCAGCAGGTCCAGCAGGCGGGTGCGATAGCGGTCCAGCACGTCGGGCATCAGGAGCTTGACGGCAATGGCCACCACCAGCACCATACCGCTGAACAGCAGCTGGAGCATGCGGCGCTTATCCTGTGGCGAGACGGGCTTCGGAACCGCAGACTTCGATGCGGCGCGGCGCGGCGGAGGGGTCGGGCCGCTGCGGCGCTGTACGGCAGCGCGGACGCGTGCACGGTAGGCCGCACGGCGGGCGGGCGGGGATGTGGAACGCTGGGACATGAGGCTGCACCTCCCTTTCGGCACAGTGTATGCCCGCCTGTCCGGCGATAGACGCCGAAGAACCACGGAACAGTGGGAAATTTTCCTTGACAGCGGGCGCGATAGCGCCTATAATGGAACGGCTGACGGGGTGTAGCGCAGCTGGTAGCGCGCTTGGTTCGGGACCAAGAGGCCGCGGGTTCAAGTCCCGCCACTCCGACCAAAAAAGAAAGACACGCTTTTGCGTGTCTTTCTTTTTTGCTCTGCGGCAGGACGACAGAATCGTGCAGCTTATGGCTGATATCTGAAAATTTGTCAGCCATGCTTACAAAAAGTCTTGCGATTCCCGTTAAAATGCGTTAAGATAAGGGGCGTTGAACGCGGCGCAGAACAACGCCGCAAGAAAGAGAATTCGCAAAAAAGGAGAGTCTATCACAATGGAGCGCATTTTCCACCTGAAGGAGAACGGCACCACCGTCAAGACGGAGATCCTGGCCGGTCTGACCACCTTCATGACCATGGCGTACATCATCGCCCTGAATCCCAACCTGCTGACCAACTTCGCCGTGGGCACCCCCCTCTGGAACGGCGTGTTTCTGGCCACCTGCATCGCCAGTGCCATCGGCACGGTGACCATGGCCTTCCTGGCCAACAAGCCCTTTGTCATGGCCCCCGGTATGGGCCTGAACAGCTTCTTCGCCGTGGTGGCCGGCAATGTGGCCGCCATGCTGCAGACCGACTACACCAGCGCCTTCCAGGCGGTGCTGTGCATCATCCTGGTGGAGGGCATCGTGTTTCTGCTGCTGAGCGTGTTCAATATCCGGGATAAGATCGTTGACGCCATCCCCCTGGGCGTGCGGCTGGGCATCGGCCCCGCCATCGGTCTGATGCTGATGAACATCGGCCTTGGCTCCAATGTGGGCATCTACGCCGAGGGCAACGGCTACTCCAGCCCGTTCTACGTCCTGCGGGACTTTTTCGGCGCCATGACCCCCAGCGTCATCCAGGGCCACATGGGCAAGGAGTACAGCACCATGGTGCTGACCGTCGTGACCATGTTCGTGGGCCTGTTCATCATCATCCTGCTGGCCAAAAAAGGCGTGAAGGCCGCCGTGCTCATCGGCATGCTGGCCGCGTCCGTCATCTACTGGGCGGGCAGCTTCCTGTTCCTGCAGGTGAACCCCTTCGCCTCGCTGGAGGGCGCGTCCTTCCTGCCCCCGTTCCACGACATGGTGGAAACGACCCTGTTCAAGTTTGACTTTGCCGACTTCTTCAATATCGGCTGGTTCACCGCCGTCAGCCTGATCATCACGTTCTGCATGATTGACATGTTCGACACCATTGGTACGCTGGTAGGCACCGCGTCCCGGGCCGGCATGACCGACAAGGACGGCAACATGCCCAAGATGAAGGAGGCCCTGCTGTCCGACGCCGTGGGCACCGTAGCCGGCGCCTGCTGCGGCACATCCACCGTCACCACGTTCGTGGAGTCCGCCTCCGGCGTGGAGGCCGGCGGCCGCACCGGTCTGACCAGCCTGACCGCCGCGTTCATGTTCCTGGCCTGCATGTTCATCGCGCCGGTGGCCGCCATCATCCCCGCCGCCGCCACCTCCTCCGCCCTGATCTATGTGGGCATCCTGATGCTGCAGGGCCTGAAGAATGTGGACTTCGACGACCTGGATCAGGTGGTGCCCGTGTTCATCATGCTGCTGGCCATGCCCATCTCCGGCTCCATCGGCCACGGCATCGGCCTCGCCATGATCTCCTACACCGTCATCAAGGTGTTCTCCGGCCGGGCCAAGGACGTGTCCGTGCTGACCTACGTCATCGCGGCACTGTTCCTGGTGAAGTTCTTCGCCGTGGTATAAGCACCGTATTTCACACGCATACGAGCGCCGTCTCTCACGATGGGAGGCGGCGCTCTATAATTATCCTAAAAATTTTCCATATTTCCCGGGAAATTTACCCTTGGCAAACGGCGGAAAGAGGTCTATAATGCCAGCCATAGAAAGGAAAGGCCGAAGAAAAGGAGGCAACACCATGTATTATCAGGTATCGAAGGAGTTCTTTGACAAGCTGCCCAATGCCTGCTTCGGCGCGGTGGCTGTGCGGGGTCTGGACAACACCCACGACATCCCGGAGCTGGAGCAGATGCTGGCGGAGAATGTGGCCGCCTGCGAGACGTATTTCGCCGGGAAGAAGCCCAAGGAAACGGAGGACATCCTCCCCTACCGTGCAGCGTTTACGGCGCTGGGCATCAACCCCAACAAGTTTTTGTGCTCCATTGAGGCGCTGCTGACCCGCATCGCCAAGGGCAAGGGCTTCCCCCATATCAACGCCGCCGTGGATCTGGGCAACGCCGTGTCCATCAAGCACCGGCTGCCCATGGGCGCCCACGATCTGGACACCATCGATGAGGGGCTGGACGTGCGGCTGGCCAGAGAGGGCGACACATTTATCCCCTTCGGCAGCACCGAGGAGGAGACGCCGGACGTGGGCGAAGCGGTGTACGCCTCCGGCAGCGAGATCCGCACCCGCCGCTGGACATGGCGGCAGTCGGAGCGGGGCAAGATCACGGAGGAGACAAAGGCCATTCTGTTCCCCATCGACGGCTTTTCCGATGTGAATGCCGCCGAGGTGCAGGCCGCCGCCGATGAGCTGGTGGCGCTGCTGCACAAATACTTCGGGGACGGCATCGAGATCGAGACAGGCACCGTCACCAGGGACGCGCCGCGGTTCGAGTTCTTCAAATAAGGGATAAAAAGAGGCTGCACCGGTGGGTGCAGCCTCTTTTTATCCCCCAGCGGGGGTTGCGCGGCGGCACGGCGCCGTGTAGGATAGAGAAAACGGAGAGGGGGCGCGGGAATGATCGACAAGCGGGACGTGATCGCGTTTTTTGACCGGTGCGCACCGGATTGGGACGCCGGGATGGTGCGGCACGAGCCGGTGATCCAGGCCATACTGGACAACGCGGGTGTGGGCGACGGCACGCGGGTGCTGGATGTGGCCTGCGGCACCGGCGTGCTGTTCCCCGACTATCTGGCGCGGGGCGCATCGGTCACGGGCATCGACATCTCCCCGGAGATGGCGCGCATCGCGGCGGCAAAATTCACCGGTGAGCCGCGGGTGCAGGTGCTCTGCGGCGACGTGGAGGAGACAGCGTTTCCGGAGACATTCGACGTGGTCATGGTGTACAATGCCTTCCCCCACTTTCCCGATCCGGCGCGGCTCATGGCCCGTCTGGCATCGTTGGTGCGGCCCGGCGGACGGCTGTCCGTGGCCCACGGCATGAGCCGGGCCGCCATCGACAGTCACCACAGCGGCGCGGCGCACCCCGTGTCCAACGGGCTGATGCACGAGGATGCGCTGCGGGCGTTGCTGACGCCGTACTGCGATGTGGACGTGTGCGTGTCTGATGAACGGATGTATCAGGTAGCGGGAACGAAACGGATATAAAAGGACGGCGGGCTTTGCCCGCCGTCCTTTTATATCATTGTGCCAGCAGCGTCTCCAGACGCCGGCGGATCAGGGCGATGAGCCGGTCGTTGTCCGGCATCTCCTTCAGCTCCGCCGGGTCGCACAGGGGGGCCAGATCCTCGGAGAGATACCCCTCCTCGAACACGTCCAGCCCCGCCTGATAGAGGCAGTCGGCAAAATGCACCAGCGCGGCGCTGCCATCCAGCTCGCCCCGCTTTTTCAGGGCGCCGGACCACGCGGCCAT
>CAKTPQ010000039.1 GCA_934591745.1 uncultured Oscillospiraceae bacterium | reverse complement strand
CAGAAGCTGGATACCATCTGGGAGGAGACGGAGAAGCGCTATATGCACCACTACAACTTCCCCGGCTACTCCGTGGGTGAGGCCAAGCCCGCCCGCAGCCCCGGCCGCCGCGAGATCGGCCACGGCGCGCTGGCGGAGCGTGCCCTGCTGCCCGTCATTCCTCCGGTGGAGGAGTTCCCCTACGCCATCCGCGTGGTGTCCGAGGTCGTCTCCTCCAACGGCTCCACGTCCCAGGGCTCCATCTGCGGCTCCACGCTGGCTCTGATGGACGCCGGTGTGCCTATCAAGGCCCCTGTGGCCGGCATCTCCTGCGGTCTGATCCAGGACGACGACGGCAGCTTCACCACCTTCATCGACATCCAGGGCGTGGAGGACTTCCACGGCGAGATGGACTTCAAGGTGGCCGGCACCAAGAAGGGCATCACCGCCATCCAGATGGACCTGAAGAACGACGGCCTGACCATGGAGATCATCAAGAACGCGCTGGACATCACCTACGATGCCCGCGTGCAGATCCTGGATCAGGTGATGCTGCCCTGCATCGCCGAGCCTCGCGCCGAGGTGAGCAAGTACGCCCCCAAGATGCTGACCATGCACATCGACCCCGACAAGATCCGCGACGTCATCGGCAAGGGCGGCTCCGTCATCCAGAAGATCGTGGCCGAGTCCGGCGCCAAGATCGACATCGACGACGACGGCACCATCCACATCGCCTCCCCCGACGCGGAGAGCTGCGCCATCGCCAAGAAGTGCATCGACGACATCGTGTTCGTGCCCGAGGTGGGGCAGCTGTACTACGGCCGCGTGGTGCGCCTGATGACCTTCGGCGCCTTCGTGGAGCTGGCGCCCGGCAAGGACGGTCTGGTGCATATCTCCAAGCTGGCCGACCACCGCATTGAGAAGGTGGAGGATGCCTGCAAGATCGGCGATATGATGTGGGTCAAGGTCACCGAGATCGACGAGAAGGGCCGCGTGAACCTGAGCCACAAGGACGCCATGAAGGAGATCGCCGCCAAGGAAGCCGCCGGCGAGCCCATCAAGTAAGCGTATTGCTGTAATTTATGCAAAAGGACCGCCTCCGGCGGTCCTTTTGTTTGGCGCCCACCGCGCTGTCAGTGTCGCGGGGCAAAGCTGAGGTGTCAAAAAGTGCGCAAAAAAGTGGAAAACAGGGGAAACACGTCCCAACGGCGCAAAAAACCAGAAAAAGGAAAATTTACGGGCAATTATGGTAAAGCTCGCAGTTATGCGCACTTTTTTGGCAAAATCATATTTACATAACGTATGTGGAAAACTCGGTGGAAACTGTGCAAAACCTTTTGCGGCGGGCTTTTTTCCAGTTGCCTGTCCGTTATTTTTTGTGTAAACCTGTAAACTTTTTTGCGGCCCGCACTTTTTTTGACGAAGGGACGCGCAGGTTGTCCGGCGAGGCTTGCATTGGCGGGGAAAATACGGTAAAATATTAAAAAACAAATGGCTCGGTGTATGCCGGAGGAATGATATGGCAAAGAAAAACGTATACGACAACGAGAGCATTTCCAGTCTCAAGGGCGCGGATCGGGTCCGGAAACGGCCCGGTGTTATTTTTGGCTCCGACGGGCTGGAGGGCTGTGAGCACGCGGTGTTTGAGATCCTGTCCAACGCCATCGACGAGGCCCGCGGCGGGTATGGCAGGCTCATCACCGTCACCCGGTTTTTGGATCAGTCGGTGCAGGTGGAGGACATGGGCCGGGGCTGCCCGGTGGACTGGAACGAGAAGGAGGGGCGCTACAACTGGGAGCTGGTGTTCTGCGAGCTGTACGCCGGCGGCAAGTACGACAACGAGAACAGCGAGAACTATGAGTTTTCTCTGGGTCTGAACGGCCTTGGCTCCTGCGCCACCCAGTACGCCTCCCGCTATATGGACGTGACGGTATGGCGCGAGGGCAAGGAATACCGCCTCCACTTCGAGCGGGGCCAGATCGTGGGGAAGCTGGAGAGCACGGAGCTGACCACCAACAAGAAAAGGACCGGCACCACCATCCGTTGGCTGCCGGATCTGGAGGTATTTACCGACATCGCCGTGCCGCTGGACTACTATCAGGACGTGATGAAGCGGCAGGCCGTGGTCAACGCCGGCGTTACGTTCCGCCTGCGCAACGAGACATCCCCCGGCAAGTTTGACACCCAGGAGTTCCTGTATGAGAACGGCATCGCCGACTACATCCGGGAGCTGGCGGGGGACGACGCCCTGACGGAGCCGGTGTTCTGGGAGGCGGAGCGCCGGGGCCGCGACCGGGCGGACAAGCCGGAGTACAAGGTGAAGCTCAGCGTGGCGCTGTGTTTCTCCAACCGGACGGCGGTGTGCGAGTACTACCACAACTCCAGCTATCTGGAGCACGGCGGCAGCCCGGAGAAGGCCACCCGCTCGGCCATGGTGTCCGCCATCGACAAGTATCTGCGCGACAACAACAAATACACCAAGGGCGAGTCCAAGATCACATTCCCGGACGTGCAGGACTGCCTCATTCTGGTGAGCAACAGCTTCTCCACCCAGACCAGCTACGAGAACCAGACGAAGAAGGCCATCACCAACAAGTTCGTGCAGGAGGCCATGACGGAGTTCCTCCGCAGCCGGATGGAGATCTACTTCATCGAGAACAAGGAGGCGGCGGAGAAGATCGCGGCGCAGGTGCTCATCAACAAGCGCAGCCGCGAGACGGCGGAGCGCACCCGCATCAACCAGAAAAAGAAGCTGACGGAGAAGATCGATATCGCCAACCGCGTCCAGAAGTTCGTGGACTGCCGCACCAAGGACGTGGAGCGCCGGGAGATCTATATCGTGGAGGGCGACTCCGCACTGGGCGCCTGCAAGCAGAGCCGGGACGCGGAGTTCCAGGGCCTGATGCCCGTGCGGGGCAAGATATTGAACTGCCTGAAGGCCGACTATCCCCGCATCTTCAAGAGCGACGTCATCACCGACCTGATGAAGGTGCTGGGCTGCGGCGTGGAGGTACACGGCAAGGCCGTAAAAGACCTGAACCAGTTCGACCTGAATAACCTCCGCTGGAGCAAGGTGGTCATCTGCACCGATGGCGATGTGGACGGCTTCCAGATCCGGACGCTGATCCTGACCATGCTGTACCGGCTGTGCCCCACCCTGATCCGGGAGGGCTACGTCTATATCGCGGAGACGCCGCTGTTCGAGATCACCTGTAAGGAAAAGGGCGGCGAAAAGACGTGGTTCGCCTACTCCGAGCGGGAAAAGGCCGACATTCTCAAGGAGCTGTCCGGGAAAAAGGTGAACATCCAGCGCTCCAAGGGACTGGGCGAGAACGACCCGGAGATGATGTGGCTCACCACCATGAATCCCGAGACGCGGCGGCTCATCCGTGTGCTGCCGGAGGAGGCGGAGGAGACGGCGCGGGTCTTTGACCTGCTGCTGGGCGACAATCTGGCGGGGCGCAAGGACTATATCGCCGAGAATGGCTGCCGCTATCTGGACATGATCGACGTCAGCTGAGAAAGGAACCCCAATGGCAAAGAAGAAAACGGAAGAAAAGACCGTCCACCGTCCCGCCGACCCCAATGTGATGGGCCTGCGGGGCGCGGTGGTGGAACAGCCCATCACCCGCACGCTGGACGAGAACTATATGCCCTACGCCATGTCGGTCATCGTCAGCCGCGCCATCCCGGAGATCGACGGCTTCAAGCCCTCCCACCGCAAGCTGCTGTACACCATGTACAAGATGGGACTGCTTACCGGCGGGCGCACCAAGTCCGCCAACATCGTGGGCCAGACCATGCGGCTCAACCCCCACGGCGACCAGGCCATCTACGAAACGATGGTGCGTCTGGCCAAGGGCAACGAATCCCTGCTGCACCCCTTCGTGGACAGCAAGGGCAACTTCGGCAAGGTGTACTCCCGGGACATGGCCTACGCCGCCAGCCGCTACACCGAGGCGAAGCTGGCACCCATCTGCGCCGAGCTGTTCCGGGATCTGGACTGCGACGCCGTGGACTTTGCGGACAACTACGACAACACCATGAAGGAGCCGACGCTGCTGCCTACCACCTATCCCAATGTGCTGGTGTCCGCCAACCAGGGCATCGCCGTGGGCATGGCCAGCCAGATCTGCGGCTTCAATCTGGGTGAGGTGTGCGACACCGCCATCGCGTGTCTGAAAAATCCCGACCACGACATCGCCTCCACGCTGCTGGCGCCGGACTTTCCCACTGGCGGACAGATCATCTGCGACGGCGACGACCTGCGGAGCATCTACGCCACGGGGCGGGGCGGCCTGAAGGTCCGGGCCAGATGGCGGTACGATAAGAAGGAAAACGTCATCGAGGTCTATGAGATCCCCTATTCCACCACCATCGAGGCCATTCTGGACAAGGTGGCGGAGCTGGTGAAGGCCGGCAAGGTCAAGGAGATCAGCGATATGCGGGACGAGACGGACCTCAGCGGTCTGAAGCTGGCCATCGATCTGAAGCGGGGCGTGGAGCCGGACAAGCTGATGGCCAAGCTGTTCCGCCTGACGCCGCTGCAGGACACAGTGAGCTGCAACTTCAACATTCTCATCGCCGGCATGCCCCGTGTCATGGGGGTGGGGGAGATCCTCACGGAGTGGACGGCGTGGCGCACGGACTGCGTCAAACGCCGGGTGTACTATATCCTCAACAGGAAGAAGGAAAAGCTCCATCTGCTGCAGGGCCTGAAGCGCATCCTGCTGGACATCGACAAGGCCATTCGGATCATCCGGGAGACGGAGGAGGAGGCCGAGGTCATCCCCAACCTGATGATCGGCTTCGGCATCGATCAGGTGCAGGCGGAGTACGTGGCGGAGATCAAGCTGCGGAACATCAACAAGGAGTACATCCTCAAGCGGGTGCAGGAGACGGCGGCGCTGGCCGACGAGATCGACGATCTGGAGGACACGCTGGCCAAGCCCAGCCGCATCCGCCGCATCATTGTGGACGAGCTGACGGAGGTGCGGAAGAAGTACGCCGTGCCCCGCCGCACGGAGGTCGTGTACAGCCACGAGATGGAGGAGGAACCGGAGGAGGACGCGCCGGAGGACTATCCCGTCCACCTGTTCCTCAGCCGTGAGGGGTATTTCAAAAAGATCACGCCCCAGTCCCTGCGGATGTCCGGCGACCAGAAGTACAAGGAGGGCGACGGCCCCGGCCAGTACTTCGAGGCCACCAACAACACGGAGCTGATGTTCTTCACCGATAAGCAGCAGGTCTACAAGACCCGTGCCAGCGAGTTCGGCGAAACGAAAGCATCACTGCTGGGCGACTATCTGCCCGGCAAGCTGGGCATGGACGCGGGAGAGAATGTGATCTTTTTGTGCCTGCCCGGCGATTACAGCGGCAGCCTGCTGTTCGCCTTTGAGAACGGGCGGGTGGCCCGGGTGGCGCTGAGCGCCTATGCCACCACATCCAACCGGCGCAAGCTCACCGGCGCCTACTGCGAGAAGTTCCCGCTGGTACAGATCCTGCCGCTGGCGGAGGACCGGGAGCTGGCACTGCTGACCAACGAGCCGCGGGCGCTGCTGGTCCATACGGCGCTGCTGGCGCCCAAGACCACCCGCGGCACCCAGGGCGTGCAGGTCATGAACATCAAGCCCAAGTACCGGCTGGAGCGGCTGGCGGAGGTGGCCGACACCGGCATCACCAACCAGGCCCGCTACCGCACCCGCACCATCCCCGCCGCCGGCGCCCTGCTGCGGCCGGAGGATAGCGAGGAAAAGCAGCTGGAGCTGCTGTGACATCGGCAAAGGAGGACGTACCATGAAGAAAAGAGCGCTGCCGCTGCTGCTGAGTATACTGCTGTGCCTTACCGGCTGCGGCAGCTTTCTGGAGCGGCAGTGGTACGAGGTGAAGGACCACAGCTCCTCGTATTATGAGGGCAGCGGCCGTGATGTGCTGCAGGCCGACACCTATCAGGATCTGGTCAACGACATCCTTATTCTGGTGGGCAATCACACGGAGGAGGGCACCATCCGGCTCTACTGCTCGCAGGAGGGGCTGGACGCCACCGTGGCCGCCAGCGACGCCTGTCAGGAGGTGGAGCACGACACGCCGGTGGGCTCCTACGCCGTGGAGTATTTGCAGTACACGGTGGATGACAGCGCCCGGAATTACAGCGAGATCGTGCTCAACATCGGCTATCGCCGCACGGAGCAGCAGCTCAACGACATCGTACACGCCACCAACATCTCCGCCCTGCAGGATATGCTGGCCGATGCGGCGGCGCAGGGGCTGGCGGAGCTGGTGGTGCAGTTCAGCAGCACCGACGGAACGGCCGCCGATGTGGAGCGCCTGATACGCAGTGTGGAAACAGACGTCGGCGGGCAGGGATGGACGGTGACGTTCTACCCCAACCGGGACAATGTGGGGCTGGTGGAGATCCTGCTGGCAGGCTGAGGGCGAAAAAGTAAAAATGCAGGGTTGACAAACAGGCGTATATGCGCTATAATCAACCTTGCGTTTGCGGGCGTAGCTCATCTGGTAGAGCGCGACCTTGCCAAGGTCGAGGTAGCGAGTTCGAGCCTCGTCGCCCGCTCCAAAACACCACCCGATAGGGTGGTGTTTTTTCGTGTGCGCCTCGGCGCTCACCGTCGTGTCAGCCGGCTGACGGCGGCTGCCGCAGCCGACAGCCGGGACACTTCCTCGAAACCGCCTCGCTTCTTCCGCCGCAGGCGGCGCTTCGGCGCTTTCCTCGTCGCCCGCTCCAAAAAAACAAGACCACCCTTTGGGTGGCCTTGTTTTTTGTGGCATGCCGCGGGCCAGGGTTCAAAACGAAGTCCGGCTCGCACGGCCTGTCAGTTCAGGTGGCGGCGGTAGTTGCCGCCGGTACGGATACCCTCCTGCACGATGAAGAATGCCTTGGGGTCGATCTCCTGCATCACCTGCTGCAGCGTACCCACCTCGTACTTGGACAGGCACACGCACAGCACCTGCACCTCGTCGCCGGTATAGGCGCCGTGGGCCGTCCAGTAGGTCACGCCGCGGTCCAGCTTGTCCATAATAAAGCGGGGCAGCTCCGGGTCGTTTTTCTTGGTGAAGATCAGCAGCTCCACGTTGACGTTCTGCTGATGCAGACGGTCCAGGAACAGGTTGTTCAGGATGTTGTAGATGGCGGAGTAGATGGCCGTGGTGGCGTTGAACAGGATGAAGCACAGCGTGTACAGGCACACGTTGAAGCAGATGCAGAAGCGGCCCACGGTGAACTTGGGGTCCTTCTTGCTGAGGTACAGGCCCAGGATGTCCAGTCCGCCGGTGGAGCAGCCGCAGCTGAGTACCAGTCCGGCGGCAAAGCCCACGCCGATGCCGCCGATAAGGCAGCTTGTCAGCGCGTCCTCGATGATGGGCGTGGCCGGGGAGGGGATCAGCGCCGAAAAAATGGAGTTGCACACGGTGACGATGGTGGCCTTGACGAAGAACGTCCGGCCAAGCCCCCGGTAGGCCAGATAGAACATGGGCAGGTTTACCAGCAGGTACAGAAGGCCCGCCAGATCAAAAGGCAGCGACAGCCCCACCCGTGTCACCAGCAGGGTGCGGACGACCTGACACAGGCCGTAGGCGCCGCCGGCGTAGAAGCCCTGCGGCACGATGAACAGATTGATGGCCGAGGCCATCAGCGCCGCACCAAGGATACCGCCCAGAAGGCGAAAGCCCTTTTCATGGAGCAGCCTATTATAAACGGACAAGGTGTCCTACCCCCTCTCATGTGAACAACTGGCATTATATGCACGCAGGCCTGCAAAGTCAAGAGCTATTTTTGATTTTCAGAAGCTATATTGCAGGATGTGATGCAAACGGAGGCGGGCGCGGCACAGTGTGCGGGATACGGTGGACTTGTTGACGCCCAGCCGGGCCGCGATCTGCACCATGTTCAGCTGCTCATAATAATATAGGTGCAGCATTTCCCGCTGGCGGGGCGTTAATTCCTCCGCCACGGCTTTTCTCAGATTGTGCAGCAGACGCTGCCGCCGGCGGCTGTTGTCGTCGGACTCCTCCTGCATCCACAGGTGCAGGCCGGCAATATCCATGGGGTCAAAGGCGGGATGCATCATGACGTCGATCACTCCTATCGTAATAATGTGCGGTCAACTGCGCCAGCTGACGGCACTGGCGCAGCAGGGGCTGCAGCTCCGTCAGGCGGCGCCGCAGCCGGCAGACACTGTCCGGGTCATCGGTGGTGCGGAGGCAGAGACGCAGCTCCTCCATCCGCGTCTGGATGCGCCGGGCGCTGTCCTCATACAGCGGTGACATCTCGGCAAGCTTCATGCGCGATCACTCTCCTTTTTTCCTGCGTAAAAATATGGGATGTTCCAAACTTTTGTGTTGACAAATCCAAAAACATCTGTTAGAATAAGCCACGCTGATGGAGATGCTGGTGTAGCTCAGCTGGTAGAGCAGCTGATTTGTAATCAGCAGGTCGGGGGTTCGAATCCGTCCACCAGCTCCAAGTTCATATGGGGGATTTCCCGAGTGGCCAAAGGGGACAGACTGTAAATCTGCTGGCAACGCCTTCGGTGGTTCGAAT
>CAKTPQ010000038.1 GCA_934591745.1 uncultured Oscillospiraceae bacterium | reverse complement strand
TGCGGAAGCCGTGCTCCTTGGAGCGCTGGCGCTTCTTGGGCTGATAGGTACGGAACATTGCATGACACCTCCATTTTGAAAAATATCCGGCGGCGGAACGGAGCCGCCGCTCTTACTCGACAGCAGAGGACGTGATTTCCCTGCCGCAGTCGACACATCAGACGCCGAAAAATGGCGCGAAATACATTATACATAACGAAAACCACCCTGTCAACATAAAATTCCCCCTGCCGCCGGAAAAAGCGCCGCTGCGTCTAAAAGAAATCTGCTTTATATTTAGAATATGTAATAGACTTTTTCCACCGTTTCTGGTATAATGTAACGGGATATTTTGCGCTCCGTGCGCATGAGACGAAACACACAGGATAGAAGAAAGGAGAGCTTCCTTTGAAATCACTGTCAGACCTGTGGGACAGCATCCTCGCCCGGCTCAGCGGCGAGCTGTCCGACACCACCATCAAGACCTGGTTCGACGAGATATCCGTGGTGACCATGGAGGATTCGGCCCTGGTACTGCACTGCAGCAACACCTTCAAGAAGAACACTGTGGAGGCCCGGTTCCTGCCCCAGATCAAGGCGGCATTGAAGGATATCTTCTCCACGGATATGGAGGTCAAGATCCTCAACGATGAGCAGCTGGCCGCCTATCACGGCGTGGCCCCCGACCAGCCCGGCGACCTGTTCGACTCCGACGCCTTTACCTTTGAGACGTATGTGGTCGGCCCACAGAACAAGCTGGCCTATGCCGCCGCCAAATCCGTGGCGGAGAAGCCGGCGGAGAGCTACAACCCTCTTTTCATCTACGGTGATTCCGGTCTGGGCAAGACCCATCTGCTGTACGCCATCGCCCATCTGGTGAATAAGCGCCGGCCCGAGGCCCGCATCGTCTACATCAAGGGCGACGACTTCACAAATGAGCTGGTCAGCTCCATCCGGGAGAACCGAAACGCGGAGTTCCGGGAAAAATACCGTGAGGCCACAGTGCTGCTGGTGGACGATATCCAGTTCATCGCCGGCAAGATCCAGACCCAGGAGGAGTTCTTCCACACTTTCAACACCCTGTACGAATCCGGCAAGCAGATCGTACTGACCTCCGACCGGCCGCCCCGGGAGATGACCCAGCTGGAGGATCGTCTGCGCACCCGGTTCGAGTGGGGCCTCATGGTGGATGTCGCCCCGCCGGATTTCGAGACGCGGCTGGCCATCATCCAAAACAAGGCCGCGGCGCTGGGCGTCAAGCTGCCCGACGAGGTAACGGATTACATCGCGGAGAACGTGACCTCCAATGTGCGGCAGCTGGAGGGCACTCTCAATAAAATACTGGCTTACCGCGACCTGCTGGGCGACCAGGTGGACGAGGAGGCCGTGGGCCGGGCTGTCCGGGACATGCTGCTCAAGAGCAACGAATATGTGCCGTCGCCCAAGATCATCATCAGCTATGTGGCCAAGTACTACCATCTGGACGAGGACACCATCCGGGGCCAGAGCCGCGGCCGTGACATCGTGGCAGCCCGTCAGGTGGCCATTTACCTGATCCGGCGGATGAACGCCCTGCCCATGAACGACATCGGCAAGGAATTCAGCAACCGCGACCATACCACCATTCTTCACTCCCTGCAGAAGGTGGAACAGCAGATGCAGACCGATCCGGCCTTCGCCGAGCGGGTCAAGGAGATCACCACCAACATCAACAACAAGCGGTGAGGTTTTCCACGAACGCTGTGAAATCCACGGGGAAAACCTGTGGATAACTGGGAAAAGAGAAAAACGGTGGATAAGCAGGTGCCTGTTTCCAATGGTACTGTGGAAAGAAAACCCTTGGAAATACAGAGAAAAACAGGCTTTTCCACAAACTGTGGCCCCTACGACTCCTGTTACTAAAAAATGATTAGTTTATGATTTGTTTCTGAGAAATATGCCTGCCAAATACAAGAAAGGACCGAAATCGAGATGCTGAAATTTTCCTGTGAAAAGACACTGCTCCAGCAGGCCGTCAGTACCGTGTCCCGCGCCGTGGCCGCCAAAAGCTCCATCCCTGCGCTGGAGGGCGTGCTGCTGGAGGGCGACACCCAGCTGACGCTGTCCGGCTACAATATGCAGACCGGTATCCGCACCGCTGTGTCCGCCGAGATCCATCAGGAGGGCCGTATCGTCCTGAACGCCCGTCTGTTCGGCGAGATGATCCGCCGGCTGCCCGATGATATCGTGGTGTTTTCCGCTGATGAGAAATATGTGGTAAAGCTGGTCTGCGGCGACGCCAGCTTTGAACTGCCTGGCCTGTCTGCCGACGACTATCCCGAGCTGCCCACCGTGGACGACGAATTCTCCGTCTCCATCCAGCAGAAGACCATCAAGGCCATGATCAACCAGGCCAGCTTTGCCGTGTCCACCAACGAGTCCCGGCCCATCCATACCGGTGCGCTGTTTGAGATCAGCGATACCGGCCTGACCATGGTGGCGGTGGACGGCTTCCGTCTGGCGCTGCGCCGCGAGCCGCTGGAGCGCATTGACGGCGGCGCGTTCCGGTTTGTTGCGCCCGGCGCCGCTCTCAATGAGGTGGAGAAGATCTGCGCTGACACCGATGCGCTGCTGACGGTGGTGCAGGGTAAGCGGCACCTGATGTTCGAGGTGGAGAACACCCAGCTTATCTGCCGCCGTCTGGAGGGTGAATTTCTGGATTACCGCAATGCTATCCCCAAAAACAACCCCATCTGCGTGGAGGTGGAGACAAAGGCGCTGTTGGAGAGCCTGGACCGCGTGTCCGTGGTCATCAGCGAGAAGCTGAAAAGCCCCGTCCGCTGCCTGTTCGACGCTGACCGCGTCTTTCTCTCCGCCCGCACCGGCAACGGCGAGGCCAAGGACATCTGCCCCATCAAGGGCGATGGCCAGCAGCTGGAGATCGGCTTCAACAACCGCTATCTTATGGACGCCCTGCGCTATGCCCCGGCGGACAAGGTGCATCTGCAGCTGAACACCGGCATCTCTCCCTGCATCATCACGCCGGTGGACGGCGGAGACGAGTTCCTTTATATGGTGCTCCCCGTAAGACTGAAGGCGCAATAAGGATACAATACGAGTATGGAAAACATAGAGATCACAACAGAATATATCAAGCTGCAGGACCTGCTGAAGCTGGCTGCGGCGGTGCAGACCGGGGGCGAGGCCAAGGTGGTCATCCAGGAGGGTGACGTGACGGTCAACGGCGAGGTGTGCACCATGCGGGGCAAAAAGCTGCGCCCCGGCGACGACGTATGCTTCAACGGGCAGCATTACTCGGTCATCTATGCGGATCGATAGGCTGACGCTGGACGGCTGGCGCAACTACCGGAGTCAGACGCTGGACTTCGACGAAAGCTGCAACGTCATCTACGGCGAGAACGCTCAGGGAAAGACCAACCTGCTAGAGGCCATGGTCTATCTGTCCTGCGGTAAAAGCCCCCGCGCCCACGGCGACCGGGAGCTGATCGGCTTCGACCGGCAGGAGGCATCCGTCACGGCGCAGCTCCTGTCCAGGGAACGGGCGTTCACCACGGACATACAGCTATTTCGCGGCAAACGGCGAAAAATGACGGTCAACGGTGTACCCGCCAAGACCAACGCGGCGCTTTCCGATGTGCTGCACACCGTATTCTTCTGCCCGGAGGATCTGTTTCTCATCCGGGCGGGGGCGGCGGAGCGGCGGCGTTTCATGGATCTGTCCCTCTGCCAGCTGCGGCCCCGGTACGCCGAGGCGCTGGCGGAATACGGGCGGTTGTACGAGCACAAGACCCGCATTTTACGGGACAGCGAGGAGCATCCTCAGCTGCTTGAAATGCTGCCGGAGTTCAATGAGCGGCTGTGCCGCGTGGGCGCAGTGCTCATCGGTTACCGGGCGCGGTACTGCGCGTCGCTGGCGGAATATGCCCGTCAGGCGCACCTGGAATGCTCCGGCGAGCGGGAGGAACTGACACTATCCTACCAGACCGTCAGGACCGTGGAGGACACCTTTGCGCCCCAGGAGGACATCTATCAGGCGCTACGGCGCCATCAGGAGGCTCATCTGGCGGCGGAGCGGGCCAGCAGGCTCTGCCTGTCCGGCCCCCACAAGGACGATGTGGAGGTGCTGATCAACGGTCGCAGCGCCCGGCAGTACGGCTCGCAGGGGCAGGTACGGACGGCGGCACTGAGTCTGAAGCTGGCGGAGCGGGAGATACACAAAAACGCCGCGGGGGAGTACCCGGTGATGCTGCTGGACGACGTGCTCAGCGAGCTGGACCCCCGGCGGCAGGAGTATGTGCTTAACCGGATACGGGGCGGACAGGTGTTCATCACCTGCTGCGAGAATGACCGTCTGGACACCATGCTGCGGGGCCGGGTGTTCCATATCCGGGACGGGGAGGTGCTGTGATGGCGTACCTGCACATCGGGCAGAACGTGATGCTGGAGGACAAGCGCATCATCGGCATCTTTGATCTGGACAATACGTCCACCTCCAAAACAACAAGGGCCTTTCTGCATGCCGCGGAGGAGGAGGGCGTGGTGCAGACCGCCTGCGAGGACATTCCCAAGTCCTTCGTGGTGTGCGACCACCCCTATCACCGGCAGATCATCTATATATCCCAGCTGAATTCCCAGACGCTGCAAAAGCGCGCTCAGGGGAAAGGAGAATAACATATGGCAGATTTGGAAAAGACCGTCGTGACCAATGAGTATAACGCGGCGGAAATACAGGTACTGGAGGGGCTGGAGGCCGTGCGCAAGCGGCCCGGTATGTATATCGGCTCCACCAGTGCCAGCGGCCTGCACCATCTGGTATACGAGATCGTGGACAACTCCATCGACGAGGCGCTGGCCGGCTACTGCACCGACATCCATGTGACCATCAATGAGGGCAACACCATCACCGTCAGCGATAACGGCCGCGGCATTCCCGTGGACATCCAGGCTCAGACGGGCCGCCCCGCGCTGGAGGTGGTGTTCACCGTGCTCCACGCCGGCGGCAAGTTCGGCGGCGGCGGCTACAAGGTGTCCGGCGGCCTCCACGGTGTGGGCGCCAGCGTGGTCAACGCCCTCAGCGAGTGGCTGACCGTGCAGGTCCACAAGGACGGCAGGATCTACGAGATGCGCTTCTCCAGGGGCAATATCACCCAGGAGATGCAGGTGGTGGGCGACACGGACCGCACCGGCACCACCGTCACGTTCAAGCCGGATCCGGAGATGTTCGATACGCTCGAATACGATTACGAGACGCTGCACACCCGTATGCGGGAGCAGGCGTTCCTCAACGCCGGTCTGCGCATCACCATTGCCGATGCCCGCACCGGCAGGGAGCAGTCCGAGGCCATGTGCTACGAGGGCGGCATCCGGGAGTTCGTCACGTTCATCAACCGCAACAAGACCCCGCTGCACGAGGAGGTCATCTACCTCTCCGGCGCTAAGGGCGACAGCACGGCGGAGATCGCCATGCAGTACAACGACGGCTACAACGAGACGCTGGTGTCCTTCGCCAACGACATCCACACGCCGGAGGGCGGTATGCATGAGACGGGCTTCAAGGCGGCCCTGACCCGCGTGCTCAACGCCTACGGCCTGAAATACGGCATGATCAAGGAGGGCGACAAGGTCTCCGGCGAGGATGTCCGGGAGGGCATCACCGCCGTGATCTCCGTGAAGCTGACGGAGGCCCAGTTCGAGGGTCAGACCAAGGCCAAGCTGGGCAACGCCCACATCCGTACGCTGGTGGACGGCATCGTCAACGACCAGCTGGCGGTGTATCTGGAGGAGCACCCCGTGGTGGCCCGCACCATTCTGGATAAGGCCCTCACCGCCAACCGTGCACGGGAGGCGGCCCGCAAGGCCCGGGAGTCCATCCGCCGCAAGACGGTGCTGGGCGGCCCCGCCATGCCGGACAAGCTGCGGGAGTGCAACGAGAACAACCCCGAGCTGACGGAGCTGTACATCGTGGAGGGCGACTCCGCAGGCGGCTCCGCTACCCAGGGACGCGACAGCCGGTTCCAGGCCATCCTCCCCCTGTGGGGCAAGATGCTGAACGTGGAGAAGGCCCGTGTGGACAAGGTGTACGGCAACGACAAGCTGCAGCCCGTCATCGTGGCGCTGGGAGCCGGTATCGGAGAGGAGTTCGACGAAAATAAGCTGCGCTATCACAAGATCATCATCATGGCCGATGCCGATGTGGACGGCGCCCATATCCGGACGCTGCTGCTGACGTTCTTTTTCCGCTTCATGCGGCCCCTTATCGAAAACGGCTACGTCTACTCCGCCGTGCCGCCGCTGTTCAAGCTGACCAGGGGTAAAACCACCCGTCTGGCCTTCAGCGAGGAGGAGCGGGACGCCATTTCTGCCGAGCTGCGGGGTGGCAACCCCAACGTGAAGATCGACATCAGCCGGTTCAAGGGTCTGGGCGAGATGAACCCCCACGAGCTGTGGGAGACCACCATGGACCCCACCACCCGCACCCTGCGGCGCATCACGCTGGATGACGCCGTGAAGGCCGACGCCACCTTTACCGTCCTGATGGGCGAGAAGGTGGAACCCCGCAAGGAGTTCATCGAGCAGCGGGCCAAATACGCCGTGAATCTGGATTATTAAGGAGGGCTGGAACAGATGAGCAAAAAGCCCCAATACGACCCCGAGGAGATCCGTTTCCCCGACCAGCGCATCGTGGAATCCCCGCTGGTGCCGGAGATGGAAAACTCCTATATCGAATACGCCATGAGCGTTATCGTGGGCCGCGCCCTGCCGGATGTGCGGGACGGCCTGAAGCCCGTGCACCGGCGCATCCTGTACGCCATGTACGAGGACAACCTTACCAGCGACAAGCCCTTCAAGAAGTCCGCCACCTGCGTGGGCGACGTGCTGGGCCGGTATCACCCCCACGGCGACGCCTCCGTCTACGACGCGCTGGTGCGTCTGGCGCAGGATTTCTCCATGCGTTACATGCTGGTGGACGGACACGGCAACTTTGGCTCCGTGGATGGCGATCCTCCCGCCGCCTACCGTTACACCGAGGCCCGGCTCAGCAAGATCTCCAACGAGATGCTCCGGGACATCGAAAAGGAGACGGTGGACTGGGACCCCAACTTTGACGAGAGCCGCCGGGAGCCCCGCGTGCTGCCCAGCCGCTTCCCCAATCTGCTGGTCAACGGCTCCAGCGGCATCGCCGTGGGCATGGCCACCAACATCCCGCCCCACAACCTGCGGGAGGTCATCGGCGCCTGCATCTGCGTGCTGGACGACCCGGACGCCACCCTCAGCGACCTGATGGAGCACGTCAAGGGCCCCGATTTCCCGACAAAGGGCATCATCATGGGCCGCAGCGGCATCCGCGCCGCCTACGCCACCGGCCGGGGCCGGTTGATGGTCCGCGCCCGCCATGAGTTTGAGGAGTTCGGCAATGGCCGCATCCGCATTGTCATCACCGAGCTGCCTTATCAGGTGAACAAGCGCATGCTCATCAAGGCCATCGCCGACCAGGTGGAGGACAAGCGCATCGAGGGAATCTCCGACATCCGTGACGAGTCCGACCGCAACGGTATGCGCATGGTCATCGAGCTGAAGCGCGACGCCAATCCCCAGGTGGTGCTGAACCGCCTGTTCGCCCAGACCCAGCTGCAGACCACATTTGCCATCAATATGCTGGCACTGGTGGAAAACCAGCGGCAGCCCAGGATCCTGTCCCTGCGCCACATCATTGACGAGTACCTGAAATTTCAGGAGGAGATCATCGTCCGCCGGACGCGCTTCGACCTGAAAAAGGCCCAGGAGCGCGCCCATCTGCTGGAGGGCCTGCTCATCGCGCAGGACAACATCGACGAGGTCATCAGGATCATCCGCAGCAGCTACGACAACGCCAAAGAAAACCTGATGTCCCGCTTCGGGCTGGACGACGTGCAGGCCCAGGCCATTCTGGACATGCGCCTCAAGGCTTTGCAGGGTCTTGACCGGGAGAAGCTCCAGACCGAGTACAAGGAGCTGGAGGAGAAGATCGCCTACTTCCTGCGTATCCTCAACGACGAGAGTCTGGTGAAGTCCATCCTCAAGGAGGAACTGACCGCCATCGCCGACAAGTACGGCGACGACCGCAAGACCGAGATACAGGACGTGGAGGACGAGCTGGACATCGAGGACCTCATCGAGGAGGAGCAGTGCGTCTTCACCCTGACGGAGAACGGCTACATCAAGCGCACGCCGGTATCCGAGTACGCCGCCCAGAGCAAGGGCGGTATGGGCAAGAAGGGCATCACCACCCGGGAGGAGGACACCGTGGTGGATGTGTTCACCGCCTCCACCCACGACTATATCCTGTTCTTTACCGATACCGGCAAGGTCTACCGCAAGAAGGGCTATCAGATCCCGGAGAGCGGCAAGGCCGCCAAGGGCGTCAACATCGTCAACATCATTCAGGTGGAGACGGGGGAGAAGGTGCAGGCCATGCTCCACTTCCGGGAGCAGTCCCAGGAGGAGCTGTATCTGTTCATGACCACCCGCAACGGCACGGTGAAGCGTCTGGAGGTCAGCGCCCTGAAGAATCTGCGGAATAACGGCATCCGCGCCCTGACTCTGGACGAGGGCGACCAGCTGATCTCCGTGACGGAGACGCGGGGGCATGACCGTATGCTCATCGCCACCCACGACGGACAGGCGGTGTGCTTCGACGAGACGGATGTGCGCGCCATGGGCCGCACCGCCGTGGGCGTCCGGGGCATCCGCCTGCGGGAGGGCGACTATGTGGTGGGCGCCGCCCGGGCCGATGCGGAGAGAACGGTGCTGTCCATCACGGAGCGCGGCTTCGGCAAGCGCACACCGGTGGAGGAGTACCGCATCACCAACCGCGGCGGCCTCGGCATCCGCAACTACATGGTCACGGAAAAGACCGGCCCCATCGTGGGTATCAAGGTGGTGGACGGCACGGAGGATCTGCTGCTGGTAACGGCGGCGGGCATTCTCATCCGCACCCCGGTGGAGAGCATCCGCGTGGCGGGACGCGCCACCCAGGGCGTCATCGTCATGCGCTTCAAGGAGGAGGGCGACCATGTGATCTCCATGGCGCTGGCCGACCGTGAAGACAAGGCGGACACGCCGGAGGAGACGGTATGAGCAGCGCGCCCCGGGAGGCCATGGTGCCGCTGACCCGCTGGCAGTATTTTACCAAGACGCTGTATCACAACGCGGCGGCCAAGACCCTGTTCGTCTACAACAAGGTCATCTATGAAAAGGACGAAGCCCTCCAGCAGGTTGAGGAGGTCAACGGCCGTATCAATATGGTGCTGCTGCTGGTGCTGCTGGCCATGTTCTTTACCGCCGGCACTACAAAGAACATCTATGTCATTGTGGCGGGCATGGCGGTCATCGTGGCCGGCGAGGTGGTGCGGCTCTGCCGTCTGCCCAAGGACATCACGGCCCACCTCACCGACACGGGACGGCGGGAGCGCTGATATGGCGGATATTACACCCATCGCCCGTATCGAGACGCCCTTCGCGGAGAAATTCGGCGTACCGCGGCAGAGCGGTGTGGCCGACTGCCCCGGCCGCATTGTCTTTGAGCCGCCCTACCGCCAGCCGGAGGCCCTGCGCGGGCTGGGGGATTTCTCCCATATCTGGCTGATCTGGCAGTTTGACCTGGCGCTGCGGCAGGACTGGTCGCCCACCGTCCGCCCGCCCCGTCTGGGGGGCAACGCCCGCATGGGCGTGTTCGCCACCCGGTCGCCCTTCCGCCCCAATGGGCTGGGGCTGTCCTCCGTGGCACTGGAGCGCATCGAATGGGACACGCCGGAGGGGCCGGTGCTCCATGTCCGGGGCGCCGATCTGGTCAGCGGGACGCCCATCTTTGACATCAAGCCGTATCTGGCGTATACGGACAGTCATCCCGATGCCGCCGGCGGGTTCACCGCCGGTCTGGCGGGAGAAAGGCTGACGGTGAAATGTCCGGCGGCGCTGCTGGACGCCGTTCCGGAGGCGCAGCGGCAGGGCTTGCTGTCGGTGCTGGCCAACGACCCCCGGCCCCGGTATCAGGACGACCCGGCGCGGGTCTACGGCATGGCCTACGGCGGACGGAACATCCGCTTCCGCGTGGCGGATGGCGTGCTGACCGTGGAGGAGATCATATGAAAACAGTCACCATCTATACCGACGGCAAAGCTGGCTTCGCCGCTTTGAAAAATGTCCCCACTCGCTCGCCGCTGGCGCGGCAACCGCTCGGGGATGACAAGCAAGCGCCGTCGGATGAGCAGGACAGGGAAGCGGCAGAACAGCGAGGAACGACATCTGTATGAAAACAGTCACCATCTATACCGACGGCAAAGCTGGCTTCGCCGCTTTGAAAAATGTCCCCACTCGCTCGCCGCTGGCGCGGC
>CAKTPQ010000037.1 GCA_934591745.1 uncultured Oscillospiraceae bacterium | reverse complement strand
GCAGGTGCATTTGCATGAAGATCATGGCCATCGACTACGGCGACGCCCACACCGGCATCGCCATTTCAGACTATACCGAGACGCTGGCGGGGCACTCCGAGGTGCTCCACAGCCGGAAGCAGGAGGAGGTGCTGGCGGGCATCCGCCGGCTCATCGCCGAGCACGATGTGAAGCTGCTGGTGCTGGGGTATCCCCGGAACATGGACGGCTCCGAAGGCCCCAGGGCGGAGAAGTGCGCCGCCTTCGGGGCGCTGCTGCGGCAGGAGACGGGGCTGGAGGTGATCCTCTGGGACGAGCGGCGCACCACCATCGACGCCCACAACATCCTGTTCCAGAACGGGCAGAACGCCAAAAAACGGAAAAAGACCGTGGACGCGGTGGCGGCGGCACTGATGCTGGAGGGCTATCTCACCCGGCGGAAACTGGAGGCGCAGAGATGAGCCGGGACGTCATCATCATCGGCGGCGGCGCCTCCGGCATGGCGGCGGCACTGTCGGCGCTGGAGAATACGGACAACCGCGTGACGCTCATCGAGCGGCAGGCCAGGCTGGGGCGGAAGCTGCTGACCACCGGCAACGGACGGTGCAACCTGTCCAACCGGCACGCCGGCCCCACCCACTACCACGGGGAGGACGCGGACTTCTGCCGGTACGCGCTGGAGGCGTTCCCGGCGGAGGAGACGCTGGCGTGGTTCGCGGAGATGGGGCTGGAGACGGTGACGGAGGAGGACGGGCGGGTGTATCCCCGCTCCAACATGGCCAACTCCGTACTGGATGTGCTGCGGTGCGCGCTGACGGCGCAGCGGCGGTTCACGCTGCTGGCGGGCGACCCCGCCGCCGGTGTGAAGCGGAAAAACGGTACGTTTGCCGTGAAGCTGGAGAGCGGCGCGGCACTGACGGCCCAGGCGCTGATCCTGGCGGCGGGCGGTGCCGCGGGCAGCAAGGCGGGCGGCGTCATGGACGGATACCGGCTGGCGAAGGAGCTGGGCCATCACCGGACGGCGCTGTATCCCGCGCTGGTACAGATCAAAACGGATCCCACCTATCCCCGGTCACTGAAGGGCGTCAAGGCCGAGGCCGCCGTCACGCTGGAGCGGGGCGGCACGGTGCTGGCCCGGGAGCGGGGCGAGATCCTGTTCACGGAGTACGGCGTCAGCGGGCCCGCCATCTTCCAGATATCCCGCTGCGCCGCCGTGGGCGGTGAGGGCCTGACGCTGGCGCTGGACCTGTGGCCGGAAAAGAACGAGGCGGCGGTACGGGCATGGCTGGCGCGGCGGTGTGCCGTGGAGCGGGCGGAGGCGCTGCCCTGCGAGCAGGTGTTTGTGGGTGCGGTACACAACCGGCTGGGACAGATGCTGGTGAAGTACGCCGGTGCGGACCGGGCGGCGGACTGCCGTACCTGCGGTGCGGCGGACATCGAACGGCTGGCCCGGGCCTGCAAGCGCTTCACACTGCCGGTGACGGGCACCTGCGGCTTCGATCAGGCGCAGGTAACGGCGGGCGGCTTGCAGACCGGCGAGTTCGATCCCCGGACCATGCAGAGCCGTCTGGTGCCGGGGCTATATGCCTGCGGCGAGGTGCTGGACATCGACGGAGACTGCGGCGGGTTCAACCTCCAGTGGGCGTGGAGCAGCGGGCGGCTGGCCGGGCAGCTCCGATAAAAAAGAAAACGAACCGACCCCTATTTTCGGCGGCAGCCGCCGGAAATAGGGGTTTTTGCCGTTTTTGGCAAAAGGCCGCCTCCGACCGTTTCCGCCGGAAACGGATGCTATAATCCTCCGCGAAAGGCAAAGACCTTGCCGCACTGACACAGGCAGGAGGATGGAGCATGAACGAATACAAAAGGATCGCAGGGCGGCTGCTGGGCGGCCTGCTGGCACTGGCGCTGTGCGCCGCACTGCTGCCGGTAGGGGCCGCGTATGCCGCCGGAGACACTTACGCCGTGGAGGAGGACAGCACCTACACCGTAGGTGCTGACACGCTGATGAGGCTGCGGCGCGCCGCGCCCCGGGGCGTACAGGACAACGTGACCATGCACCTGTTCGACTACGACGGCTCTCTGAACCAGTACGGCGGGCGGGTACTGACGTTCTGCAACAGTGCCGGGCAGAACTCCAAGGACGGCACGCTGCAAAAAAGCGACGATCGGCCGGTGATGGCCCCCACGCTGGAAAACGGCTGGCCCAAGGTGCTGGGCGTCAGCGGCCCCACGGCGGAGAACTGCAGCGGCAGCCTGCAATACCTCTTTGATCCGGGTATGGCGGTGACCGGTAAGGACATCTACGCCGTGGGGCGCGGCGGCAGCACCGGCCTGTTCCAGCGGGACGGCGAGGGGTATCTCTACTACGACTCCCTGCAAAACGCCGCCAGCTACGACGCCGCCGACGGACGGTTCCGGCTGGGGAATTATCTGCTGCGCCCCAACTACACCACGTATGTGACCCCCAACGGCAAAACGGCGGAGCAGGACTACACCCAGGCGTTTAACGGCAACTTCTTCCCCTTCAACACGGTGGAGGGCGCGGAGGAGCTGCCCAAGGGCAACGCCCTGCCCACCTACCGGCTGCCGGACGGCGCGGTGGATCTGTGGTTCGGCATGACCATGGAATTTGACTTCTATATGCCCGCCGGCGGACAGATCGGCGGCGAGGATATGGTGTTCCAGTTTCTGGGCGACGACGACGTTTTCGTGTACATCGACGACGTGCTGGTGCTGGATATCGGCGGCACCCACGCCGCCAACAGCGGCTCCGTCAACTTCGCCACCGGCGCGGTGCGCCATCCTCAGGAGGATGTCATCGGCCCGGCGGGCGAGCAGTATACGGACACAACGCTGGCGGCGAAATTCGCCGCAGCCGGGGTGGGCGGCGCCTTCAACGGCAGCACCTTCAGTGATTACACCAAGCACACCCTGAAATTCTTCTATCTGGAGCGGGGCGGCTGCGTGTCCTACTGCTATCTGCGCTTCAATATGCCCACGCTGCCCAGCAACTCCCTGACGGTGGCCAAGGAGCTGTCCGGCGGCGGCGAGGCGCTGAACGGCTACCTCTCCGGCGCGCTGGATTACCGTTTTCGTGTGCTGCGCCCCGACGGAACGCTGTATGTCCCGGCAGGCACAGCGTATCAGGTGCTGGAGGGCGCCTCCGCCGTGGGCAGCGGCACGGTAACGGACGGCGGATACTTCACCCTGAAGGCCGGGCAGATGGCCCAGTTCACGGATATGATGACGCTGGGCGGCGGCGCGTATGACTATATCGTGGAGGAGACCATGCCAAACCGACTGACAGGCCAGTATGAGCAGGTGCAGTACACGGTGGGCAGCGGTACAGGCACCGCCGCCACGCCCTCCGCGTCCCGGAATTTCACCGGCTATCGCACCGACACTCTCACCGCCGCCGAGACGCAGATGGTGACGTACCGCAATGTGGTGGATACCGCGGGACTGGGAGAGCTGCGGGTGACAAAGCAGGTGGCAGAGGGCTCCGTCTGCCCCGACGGGCAGGTGTTCGACATCGCCGTATCGCTGGGCGGCAGCCCCGTCCCGGCGGGGACGCCCTACGCAGTGAACAGGCAGCCCCGGACGGTGGAGACGGCGGGCATCGTGGCGCTGGCCCACGGGGAGACGGCAGTGTTCACGGGCCTGCTGGCGGGTACGGCCTACGCCGTGACGGAGACGCCGCCGGAGGGCTTCCGGGCCAGCTTTGACGCATCGGTCACGGCAGGCGGGCAGGCGGCGGACGCAGGCCCCACCGGGGAGGTGCCCATGGGCGGCAGCGTGGCGGTCACCGTGACCAACGCCACCTACGATTACGCCGTGGATATTCCCATCGGCAAGACGCTGCTGGGCGGGGCGGGGGCGTCCGGGACGTTCCGGTTCCTGCTGGAGGAGACGGACAGTGAGGGCACCGTGCTGCAGCAGCTGTCGGAGACGGCCGTCGCCGTCACCGGCGGGCAGACCGCCGGTGGCAGGCTGGTGCTGGGCTTCACGTCCAGGGACACCGCGCCCCACTACTACCGCATCCGGGAGGCGGACGCCGCCGGGGTCTGGCAGGACGGGGCGATGTACCGGCTGATAGTGTGGCCCAACGGCGTGGACGGCGCGGCGCGCATCACCGTCAATGGTGCTGTCTGGGACGACAGTGCGCTGTCCTTCGTGAACCGGACTGTGCAGACCCTGACCGTCAGCAAGACGGTGCAGGGGGAGCTGGGCGATCGGACGAAGGCGTTTCCGTTCGCCGCATCCATGACGCTGGACGGACAGAACATCCCGTTCCCGGCGGGGACGGGGTACACCGTGGAAAACGGGCGGGCGGTGTTTACCCTGCGCCACGGGGAGAGCCTGACATTCACCGGCCTGCCCTATGGCGCGGTGGTGACGGTGGAGGAGACGGACCACGCGGGCTATACCGTCACAAACAGCAGCCGCGCCGGGAGCAGCGGCGCAGCGGAGCTGACCGGCGACCGGGAGCTGCGGTTCACCAACACCAAGCGGGCCGTGCCGGATATGGGACTGCCCGGCCCGACACTTCTGCCCGCAGGGATGCTGGCCGCCGCCTGCGGCGGGCTGGCGCTGACCCGGCGGCGGAGACGGGGCCTGTAAAACTGTGCTGCACCGCAGAACGCGGTTTTGGCAAAACACTTACATGCAAGGAGGACGATGTATGAAAAAAATCTTTTCCCTGATGCTGGCGGCGGTGCTGGCGCTGGGGCTGACCGCCATGGCGTGGGCCGTGGCGGAGGAGCCGGGAGAGTCCGCGGGCACAACGTACACGGACGACGACCGGATCACTATTGAGAAGTGCTACCGGCTGGTGAACGACGGTACGGTCAGCCCCGCCGAGACGTTCCACTTCAGCCTGACCACGCTGGGCGTCACCGACTCCACGGAGACGCTGGCCACCATGCCCCGCTTCACCGATGCCAACGGCGATCTCATCACCGGGTTCGACATCAGCTTTGCCGAGGGCGAGGCCACGGCTGCCGGAGCCGTCAAATCCTATACCCTGATGCTGCCAGCGTATGACACCGTGGGCATCTATACCTACGAGATCGCCGAGGTGGTGGACGACGACGCCCACACGGCGGGCGTTGCCTACAACACCCAGAAGCTGCTGCTGAAGGTGACGGTGATCCAGACGGAGGACGGCCGCATCCGTGTGGCCGCCGTGCATCTGGGGAATGAGGACGGCGATAAGGTGGGGCAGGTGGTCAACACCTACGCCGCCGGTACGCTGGACGTGACCAAGACCGTCGCCGGTCTTATGGGCGACCAGAACAAGCCCTTCCACTTCACCGCGACGCTGACCAGGCCCGCCGACCTGGTGATGGACAGCACCATCGGCTTTACCGTGGCGGGCGTGGCGCAGCGGGACTTCGCCCCCGACTGGGATGACAACGGCGTATGCACCGTGTCCTTCACGCTCAAGCACGGTCAGACCGCCTCCCTGACCAACCTGCCCTACGGCATGGCCTACACCGTCGCGGAGGATGACTACACCGCCGAGGGCTACACCACCGCCAAGACCGGCGACAGCGGCACCATCGCCGCCGATACCGTCACCGCCGCATTCACCAACACCAAGGGCGGCAATGTGGATACCGGTGTGCTGCTGGACAGCGCGCCCTATGCGCTGCTGCTGGTGCTGGCGCTGGCCGGCGGCGCGGTGATGCTGCTGCGGCGGCGCGCCAACAGGAGCTGACGGTGCTATGAGCAGAAGGATACCGGCCGCAGCGGCGCTGCTGGCCCTGCTGATGGCGCTGTGCGTCGTCCCGGCTATGGCGGCGGCTGCGGCAGAGCTGCCGGTGCGCGTGACGGTCAGCGGTGACGCACCCTCCGCGCCGGAGACATTCACCCTGACCCTGCGGGCGGCATCCGACGGCGCGCCCCTGCCGGAGGGCGGCGCAGACGGCGTATACACCTGCACCGTGGACGGCGGCGGCAGCGTGACGCTGCGCATCCCCTGCGGCGAAGCGGGGAAGTACCGCTACACCCTGTGTCAGGAGCCGGGGAAGCTGGCCCGCGGACAGTACGATGGCCGGACGTACCACATCACTGTGACGGTGGCGGCGGACGGACGGGTCACGGCGGCAGTGTACGGCGGCGCGGCGCAGGAGGGCGACAAGTACGACGCCATCGAGTTTGCCAACAGCTACCATTACCGGCACACGCCGGAGGAGCCGCCGCGGCCCTCCCCCAAGACGGGGGACAGCGGCCTGGTGCTGTCGGCGGCACTGGCGCTGTCCGGCGGCGCGGGACTCGCGGGGCTTGGCGGTGCGGCGGCATCGCTGCGGCGGCGGAAGGAAGAGCCGTAAAGCAGGACAAAAAGAGACGGAGACGCACAGCGTCTCCGTCTCTTTTTGTGCCGAACGCGCCGACAGCCGCACCATAGTGCGGCTGTCCGACGATTTGAGGATAGAAAGGAAAAGCAATTCATGTTACGAATCACTGTCTGTATCATACAGGGCGAGAGTTTTTTTGTAAAGCGACAAAATCTCATATTTCCATTAGAAAATGTCATAGATACATAATGGCCGGTTTTCTCCGCAGAATAAGAGGGGTTGCCACGGCGGGGCGGACGGGGTATAATACCACCATGAAAGAACGTCATGGGGAGGTGCGGACGTGGACACGAAAAAGCTGGCGGCGCTGGCGGCGGCGGTGCGGCTGGGCAGCTTCACCCGAGCGGCAGAGGAGCTGGGCTACACCCAGTCCGGCCTGACCCATATGATGAACAGTCTGGAAAAGGACGTGGGCTTTCCCGTGCTGGTGCGGAGCCGCACCGGCGTGCGCCTGACTCCGGCGGGGCAGCGCATTTTCCCACTGGTGCAGGAGTGCCTGCACGGTGCGGAGGCGCTGGAGCGGGAGATCCTGCTCATCAACACCCATCAGGAGGAGAGCGTCCGTGTGGCGGCCTACGACTCCATTGCGCGCCACTGGCTGCCGGAGGTGATCCAGCAGTTCCGCCGGGGACATCCGGACATCGGCGTGGACATTCAGATGGGCAGCGTACAGGAGGTGTACCGCTGGGTGCAGGAGGGCCGGGTGGACATGTGCTTCGCCAGCCGGCAGGAGAGCGTGGCGCTGGACTGGACGCCCCTCAAGGATGACGAGCTGTTTGCCATACTGCCGCCGGACTACGACAACGGGGGACGGGACGTGTTCCCGGTGGCGGACTTCGCCGGGAAAGAGTTTTTGATGCCCTCCATGGGCTTCAATCTGGACATCATGCGGGTGCTGAACCGCCACGGCGTGCTGCCGCTGATCCGCACCACTCAGGTGTCGGACAGCGTCATCATCTCCATGGTGGAGCACGGGCTGGGGGTCAGCATGCTGTCCCGGCTGGTGCTGCAGGGGCGGCAGGATGACGTGCAGGCTCTGCCGCTGGCGCCCCGGGCCGTCCGTGCGCTGGGCATTGCCTCCCGGCCGCGGAAGGAACTGCGGCCCGCCGTGCGGCGGTTCATCGCCGAGGCCCGGGAAATGATCGAAAAAATGTGAGGATACTATGCTGGAATTTCAGGAACTGACTGTCAACGAGGGGGCGCGTCTGCGCCCGTATTATGAGATGTGCGATTACCGCCTGTGCGAATACTCGCTGGGCGTGAAGCTCATGTGGCGGGGCTACCTGCACCCGTGGTTTGCCGAGGCAGCGGGCTGCCTTATCGTCCGCAACTGCATCGAGGGGGAGTACGTCTTTGACTACCCCATTACGGGGCCGGAGGGCGATGAGGAGGCGGCGCTGGCCGCCATCGAGGCGTACTGCGGCGAAAAGGAGCTGCCGCTGGTGCTGTCCGTGGTACCGGAGGACAAGGCGGCAAGGCTGGTGCTGCGCTATCCCCGGGTGAAGGTCATCAGCGAGCGGCCATGGAAGGACTATCTCTACCGCACCGAGGAGCTGGCGCAGTTCGCAGGACGGCGGTACAGCGGCCAGCGCAACCACATCAACAAGTTCCGCCGGGACTATCCGGACGCTGAGTTTGTGACCCTTACCGACCCGAAGGATCCGCGGCTGGCGGCGTTCTGGGCGGACTACGAGGCGGAGTTCCACAAGTCCGGGCCGCTGGCCAAGCAGGAGCTGGCGCTGGCGCGGGAGATGTTCGGCCTGCTGGGCACCGGCTGGTTCTGCGCCGGCGGTATGCTGGCGGAGGAACGGCTGGTGGCGGTCTGCCTGGCGGAGAAGTGCGGCGACACGCTGGTGAACCACATCGAAAAGGCGCTGTACTCCCACGCCGGGGCATATCCCGCCATCGTGCAGGCCTTCGCCGCCCGCTATGGCGGCGGCTGCGCGTGGGTGAACCGGGAGGACGACGCCCGGGACAAGGGGCTGCGTACCTCCAAGCTGCAATACCTCCCGGCGGCGCTGGGCGGCAAGGTGCGGCTGGAGGTGGGCACGGAGCTGGATATGCTGCGCCGCGTACCCACATTGAAAACCGAGCGCCTGACCCTGACGGCTCTGCGGCCCGGCGACAGGGAGGCATACAACGCCCTGTGTCTGGACGACGACCGCAACCGCTGGTGGGGCTACGACTACCGCACCGGCCTGGGGGACAAGCCCCTGACGGAGGACTATTTTCTGGAGACAGCCAGAGCGGACTTCGCCGCACGCCGCGCCGTGAATTTCGCCGTGCGGCTGAAGGGAAAGCTCATCGGCGAGGTGGTGCTGTACCGCCCGGACTTCCGGGGCGGCTTCGAGCAGGGCTGCCGCATCGCGCCGGCCTATGCCGGTCACGGCTACGGCACCGAGGCCTTTGCGGCGGCGGCGGACTGGGCGCTGTACCATCTGGGACTGAACCGGGTGGTGGCCAAGTGCTTCCGGGAGAATGAGGCGTCCCACCGGATGCTGGCGTCCTGCATGCGGCCCAGCGGCGAGGACGGGACATACTTCTATTTCGAAAAGCTGGTATAAACCACGGCACCTCCGCGCACAATGAGCGCGGAGGTGCTTTTCCATGTACTATGAGACTTTGACCGACTTGCTGAACAACGACCCCGCCGCCTACGAGTACTTTTATGCCCTGCCGCCGGAGATGCAGACCGCCCTCCAGCAGCACGGCGGCATCCGCTCCCTGTCCCAGCTGCGGCAGGCCGCCGCCGACGAGCAGATCCAGCGCCGCCCCGGCGCGTTTTGAAAAGAGACCCCCCGGCCTGCGGGCCGGGGGTCTCTCCGTTATCGCTGATATTCAAATTCCAGATCGTACATGCTGACGATGTCGCCGTCCTGAATGCCCATATCCTCCAGCGTGTCGAACAGGCCGCTCTGGCGCAGCATCTTGTCGAAGTACATCCGGCTCTCGTAGTCGGAGAAGTTGATGTTGCCCATGAGCCGCTGGAGCCACGGACCCTCCACCAGCCAGGTGTTGTCCTCCCGCTCGATGTGCAGCGGCTCGGTGGTGTCGATGACCGGCGGCTTGGGGACGTACTCCGGCTCATACACCGTGACCGGCGGCAGCTCATGGAGCCGCTGGCCGATGCGCTGCACCAGCTCCCGCGTGCCCTGATGGGTGGCGGCGGACATGGCGAAGAACTCGTAGCCCAGCGCCTCCACATGGGCGCGGAAGGCGTCCAGCTGCGCGGTGTCCGCCAGCAGGTCGGTCTTGTTGGCCACGGCGATCTGGGGCCGGGTGGCCAGCTCGGGGCTGTACTCCCGCAGCTCGGCGTTGATGGCGTCGAAGTCGGCAATGGGGTCGCGGCCCTCGCTGCCGGATACGTCCACCAGATGCACCAGCAGACGGCAGCGGTCGATGTGCCGCAGGAAGTCGTGGCCCAGTCCGGCACCCTCGCTGGCGCCCTCGATGATGCCGGGGATGTCCGCCATGACGAAGCTGGCGCCCTCGTCCACATACACCACGCCCAGATTGGGGTACAGGGTGGTGAAGTGGTAATTGGCGATCTTGGGGTGGGCCTTGCTGACCACACTGAGCAGCGTGCTTTTGCCCACGTTGGGAAAGCCCACCAGACCCACGTCCGCCAGCAGCTTCAGCTCCAGCACCACATCGTGGCTCTCGCCGGGCAGGCCCGCCTTGGCAAAGCGGGGAACCTGACGGGTGGGGGTGGCAAAATGCTGGTTGCCCCAGCCGCCCCGGCCGCCCTTGCACAGCACATAGGGGGCATCGTCGGACATGTCCTTGATGATCTCGCCGCTCTCGGCGTCGCGCACCAGCGTGCCCCGGGGCACACGGATGGTCAGGCTCTCGCCGTCCTTGCCGGACTTGCGGCCGCCCTGACCGTCCACGCCGTTGCCGGCCACATATTTGCGCTTGTAGCGGAAGTCCATCAGCGTGGACATGTTGTCATCCACCTTCAGGATGATGGAGCCGCCGTTGCCGCCGTCGCCGCCGTCGGGGCCGCCGGCGGCGATGTATTTCTCCCGGTGGAAGGCCACCGCACCGTTGCCGCCATTGCCGGCCCGAACGGTGATCCGCGCCTTATCAATAAAACCAGTTGCCATGGTGTCTACCTCACTGTATCTGAAAAATGTACCTACTGACCCATAATATATGTATTCTACCCGAAAACGGGGAAAAGGTCAACAAAAAAGCTCCCGCCACCGGCGGGAGCTTTTGCTGTGTGTTTACTCAGCGGGGTAGACGGAGACCTGCTTGCGGTCCTTGCCCAGACGCTCAAAGCGGACAACGCCGTCAGCCTTGGCGAACAGGGTGTCGTCAGTGCCCTTGCCCACGTTGGTGCCGGGGTGGATATGGGTACCGCGCTGGCGCACCAGAATGTTGCCGGCCAGCACGAACTGCCCGTCAGCGCGCTTGGGGCCAAGGCGCTTGGACTCGGAATCACGGCCGTTCTTGGTGGAGCCCATACCTTTTTTATGGGC
>CAKTPQ010000036.1 GCA_934591745.1 uncultured Oscillospiraceae bacterium | reverse complement strand
CATAAATCATCCTAATAGCTCAGTTGGATCACAAAATGCACAATAGTGGTCAACTCGCACTTCGCTTTCCATAACTCTCAGCATATAAAAACCGTCTCAAACGTATCGTTTGAGACGGTTTTTGGTACGCCCGACTGGATTCGAACCAGCGGCCTACAGAGTCGGAGTCTGTCACTCTATCCAGCTGAGCTACGGGCGCATATTCGGTTGTCGCTGCACTTCCAGCCTTAGTATTATAGCAGTTCTTCCCCCGGATGTAAAGCCGTTTTGGAAAAACTTTTTTGCGGAAAGATTGTTAAAAAAGTTGACAACTCCCGCGTCATGCTGTAAAATAACTGCATCATTTCAGGTGCCCCGCACCGCATCCCATCCTAAAAGAAGGTTTTTTATATGAAAAAGCAGAAGATCTCCGACGCCGTGATCCACCGTCTCCCCCGCTACTACCGCTATCTGGACGACCTGTATAACAAGGGCGTCGTCCGCATCTCCTCCAACTCTCTGGGTGCGAAAATGGACATCACGGCCTCCCAGATCCGTCAGGATCTCAGCTGCTTCGGCGAATTCGGCCAGCAGGGCTACGGCTACAACGTGGCGGAGCTGCGTGCCGAGATCGGCCACATTCTGGGCATCGACAGCGGCCACAAGCTCATTGTCATCGGCGCCGGCCATCTGGGCCACGCGCTGCTGCAGAACTTCGACTTTGACAAGGTCGGTTTCCGCATTGACTCCGCCTTCGATGTCTCCCCCGCCCTGATCGGCACGGACATCCGCGGCGTCACCGTCCGCTCCATGGACGAACTGGAAGAATATGTGGCCAACTACCACCCCGACGTGGCGGTGCTCACCGTGCCCCAGAGCGTGGCGCAGCCGCTGGCTGACCGACTCATCGGTCTTGGCGTCCGCGGCTTCTGGAACTTCACCAATGTGGAGCTGTCCACCGACGAGCCGGGCGTGTTCTTCGAGGACATCCACTTTGTGGACACACTGCTGACCCTGAGCTACCGTATTTCCCGCCCGTAACGGCACACTTTCCTGTGACCGGCATACTATGGGAATGAGACCGGCAAGACGGTCAAATCTTCATAGGAGGTCACACTATGTGTAATCAGAATTCCTGCTTTGGCGGCGGCAGCTGCTGCTGGATCATCATCGCCATCATCCTGCTGTTCCTGTTCTGCGGCAACGGCTGCAACGGCGGCTGCGGCTGCGGGAACAACAGCAACAACGGCTGCGGCTGCGGCTGCTGACCCCACCATCGGCCGGTAAACGGATCCCCCGCCGCAAGGCGGGGGAATTTTTCCAGAAAGGACGTACAAGCTATGGATCTCTCCGCCCTGCGCCGGGCCTATACCGATCATGTCCCCACCCTGATGGGCGCCCGGGGCGGCTCCGCCGTGCTGGTACCGCTGGTGGACACGGCGGACGGCCCCTCCCTGCTGTATGAGATACGCTCCGCCGCGGTGCGCCAGCCCGGCGAGGTCTGCTTCCCAGGCGGCAAGGCCGAAAGCGGCGAAACGGCGGTGCAGTGCGCCCTGCGAGAGACGTGGGAGGAGCTGGCCATCCCGCCGGAGGCCGTGGAGGTCATCGGCGAAATGGACTTCCTCCACATCCGCGCAGGCAGCCTGCTCCGCCCCGTACTGGGCCGGGTGGACCGCGGGGCGGTGGACGCCATGCGTCCCTGCGCGGCGGAGGTGGCCGGCACATTCCTTATCCCCCTGCAATGGCTCCGCGACCATCCGCCCACCGTCTACACCCACCGCCAGGCGGTGAGCATCCCCGGCTTTCCCTACGAGGAGCTGGGCGTCTCCGCCGACTACCCGTGGCGTCCCTGCTACATGGAGGTGCCGGTCTATCACGGTCTGGCCCATCCGCTGTGGGGGCTGACGGCCCGCATCACCATGGACGTCGTCGCACACCTGTGAAGCAAAGGAGTCCGTATCCCATGGGATACGGACTCCTTTTTTCATGCCTGCTCCAGCGGCGGCAGGCGGTATATCTCCGCGCAGGCATCGAACCGGCGGCGGTACTCCTCGTCGCTGTGGTGCATATTGTGCAGCGTCTCGTGGAGATTCAGGTTGTGCTGGGCGGCGTCGATGACGCAGCCGGCGATGTTGGAGCAGTGGTCGGAGGTGCGCTCCAGATCCGTCAGCAGGTCGCACCACACAAAGCCTGCCTCGATGCTGCACTGGCCCTGCTGCATCCGCAGAATGTGCCGCGTCCGCATCTGCTCCTTCAGGGCGTCGATGACCTGCTCCAGCGGCTCCACCTGCCCGGCGGCGGCCGCGTCCTTCTCCCGGAAGGCCCGCAGCGCCAGGGTCAGGATCTCCCGTACCGCCCGGGACAGCACGTCCAGCTCACTCTGGGCCGCCCGGCTGAACGTGAGCTCCTTGGCCCGCAGTTCCTCCGCCGACTCCAGCACGTTGACGGCGTGGTCGGAGATGCGCTCGAAGTCGCCGATGGTCTTCAGCAGCTCCGTGGCCTCCTCGCTCTCCGCCGCGCCCATCTGCTGGGTGCTGAGCTTCACCAGATAGGTGCCCAGCACGTCCTCATAGTGGTCGCAGCGCTTCTCCTCCTGCCGGATACGCTCCGCCAGCTCCGGCGTGTAGGCGGAAAAGGCGTTCAGCGCGCTGTCCAGCGCCTCCACGGCGCAGCCGGCCATCTCCTCCGCCACGGTGCGGCATTGCTGCAAAGCCAGCGGCGGCGTGGCCAGCAGGCGCTCGTCCAGCTCCACCAGCTTTTCCGACCGCTCCTGCGGTCCGTCCGGCACCAGCCGGACAGCCAGCTTCTCCAGCAGGCCGCCGCAGGGCAGCAGCATGGCCGTGCAGATCATGTTGAAGCAGGAGTGGGCGATGGCAATGCCGTACATGGTGGCGCTCTCGTGGAGGATGGCCGGGTCGAAGATCGCCTTGGCGATGCAGAACACCGTCAGCAGCACCGCCACGCCGATAACGTTGAACATCAGATGCACCACGGCGGCGCGCCTGGCATTCTTGCTGGTGCCCACGGAGGACAGCAGCGCCGTGACGCAGGTGCCGATATTCTGGCCCATGATGATGGGGATGGCGGCGGCATAGCTCACCTGCCCCGTGACGGCCAGCGCCTGCAGGATACCCACGGAGGCGGAGCTGGACTGGATAATACCCGTCAGCACCGCGCCGGCCAGCACGCCCAGCACCGGGTTCTTGAAGGCGATGAACAGCTGGGCGAAGGCGGGCACGTCCTTCAGCCCCGCCACCGCGCCGCTCATGGTGTCCATGCCGAACATCAGCGTGGCGAAGCCCAGCAGGATCATGCCGGTGTCCTTCTTCTTGCCGTTTTTGCAGAACATATAGAAGATAATGCCCACCAGCGCCAGCACCGGCGTGAAGGACGTGGGCTTCAGCAGGTTGATGAACACATTGCCGCTGCTGATGCCCGCCATGCTCAGCAGCCACGCCGTCACGGTGGTGCCCACATTGGCGCCCATGATAACATTGATGGCCTGCCGCAGCGTCATCAGGCCGGAGTTGACAAAGCCCACCACCATCACCGTGGTGGCCGAGGAGCTTTGAATGACAGCGGTGATGGCAAGGCCCGTCAGGAAACCGGTCATGACCCGTCCGGTCATTTTGTCCAGCATCGTCCGCAGCTTGCCGCCGGCCCGGCGCTCCAGCGCCTGCCCCATCAGATCCATGCCGAACAAAAACAGGCACAGGCCGCCGATCATCGTCAGCGCATTGAAAATCGTCATATCGCTCTCTCCTTGATTTTACACATTTGTGACCATCCGCAGGATAACACGCCATTGTCAAATCCACGGTAAGCATCTTGTAAAATCTGTGTAAAATCTCGATGCATGAAAAAGGAGGGCGCGCCGATACGCACCCTCCCGCCATATGCTTTTTTACAGTACGCCGAAATGCTCCAGCAGGATCTTCACGCCGATGAGGAGCAGGATGGCACCGCCCACGAACTCCGCACGGTTCTTGTACCTGGCGCCGAAGATGTGCCCCACGAACACGCCGCCAACGGAGATGGCGAAGGTGGTGCAGCCGATAAGGGCCGCCGCCGCGCCGATGGGGATGGCCAGCTCCACCATGGAGAAGCTGACGCCCACGGCCAGCGCGTCGATGCTGGTGGCCACGGCCAGTATAAAAAGCTCCTTGTGCCGCAGCTCCACCGGCTCCGGCTCCTCGTCCTCCTCCTTTTTGGACAGGCTCTCCCGGATCATGTTGCCGCCGATCCACGCCAGCAGCACAAAGGCGATCCACGGCGCCATCTTCGTCACATGCCGGGCGAACTGGGAGCCAAGCAGCCAGCCGGTCAGCGGCATCAGCGCCTGAAACACACCGAAATACGCACCAATGAGCAGCGTCTGCTTCTTGTTGACCGTGGGCATGGCCAGTCCCTTGCAGATGGCCACCGCGAAAGCGTCCATGCTCAGACCGATGGCCACCAGAAAGATCTCCAGTAATGTCATAGTGCTCCCTCTCCTTATAAAATCACCGGCACGGGCCGGTGGATGGTCATGCTGTCCGGCGTCACGCGGCAGCTGTACGCCGCCACCTGCACCCCCGCGGCCGCCGCCTGCCGCAGCGCCGCGCCGAAGGCCGGGTGCGTATCGTCGTTGGGCGCGAAGTCCGTCACGTCCTCCATCTGGATGACAAAGAACGCCGTGGCCCGGTGGCCCAGCGCCGCCGCCCGCATCAGCTCGTGCAGGTGCCGGACGCCCCGCTCCGTGGGCGCGTCCGGGAACCGGGCGTGGCCGCCGTCCTCCAGGGTCACGCCCTTGACCTCCACCAGATGCAGGCCCTGCGGCCCCTCCAGACAGAAGTCCAGCCGGGACTGCCCGAACGTGAACTCCGGCTTCACCGCCTCCGCCGACGGGTCGAACGTCCGCGCCCATTCGGCAAACGCCCGGTTGGGGGCCTGCGCGTCCATGTTGATGAGCCGCGTCCCCTTTTCCACCGCGATCAGGTCGTAAGCCGTCTTTCGCGCCGGGTTGGCGGCTCTCTCCAGATAAACAGCGGCGCCCGGCACCAGCAGCTCCCGGCAGCGGCCCGTGTTCTTCACATGGCACACCACCGTTTCACCGCCGTCCAGCGCCGCGTGGGCGATAAAGCGGTTGGGCCGCGCCAGAAACCGCGCCCGTATCACCTGTCCGTACTCCACGCGCCATCCCGCTTTCTTTTTGGTATAGTTTTGTATCATACCACAAATACTGCCCTATGGAAAGCATTATTTTACCACGCCTGCCCATATGCCGAAAAAAATCATCGGAATACGCAAAAAAGGCTTGCAAAATGGAAAAACATCGACTATAATAGCCGTGTCAAATGGATATGCACCTTTAGCTCAGTTGGTAGAGCACCTGACTCTTAATCAGGGTGTCCAGGGTTCGAGTCCCTGAAGGTGTACCATGACAGAAGATCACCGACCCAACCGCCGGTGATTTTCTATACGGCCCGTTGGTCAAGTGGTTAAGACAGAGGCCTCTCACGCCTTTAACATCGGTTCGAATCCGGTACGGGTCACCACAAAATGAAAGGACACACTTCGTGTGTCCTTTCATTTTGCGATGTTATACGTTCCATTTTATGCCTGCCGCGAGGCAGGCCATTACTGCATACAGGAGCATTTTATGGCTAAAAACATCCGCTTATCCGACCACTTCACCTATTCCAAGCTGCTGCGCTTCACGCTGCCGTCCATCGTCATGATGGTGTTCACCTCCATCTACGGCGTGGTGGACGGCCTGTTCGTGTCCAACTTCGTGGGCAAGACCGCCTTCGCCTCGGTGAACCTGGTGATGCCCTTCGTTATGATCCTGGGCGGCATGGGCTTCATGATCGGCACCGGCGGCACGGCGCTTGTCTCCAAAATACTGGGCGAGGGCGACCCGGACACCGCCAACAGGACGTTCTCCATGATGGTGCTGTTCACGCTGGCGCTGGGTATCGTCCTGTCCGCCGCCGGCATTATCTTCATGCGCCCCGTCTCCCGCTTTTTGGGCGCCACCGACGCCATGATGGACGACTGCGTGCTCTATGGCCGCATCGTCACCGGCTTTACGTTTGCCTTCATGCTGCAAAACGTGTTCCAGAGCTTTTTCATTGCGGCGGAAAAGCCCAAGCTGGGCCTGAAGGTCACGGTGGCGGCGGGCCTGACCAACATGGTGCTGGACGCCCTGTTCATCGCCGTGTTCAAATGGGGCGTAGCCGGCGCGGCCATTGCCACCGGCCTGAGCCAGTGCGTGGGCGGCGTGCTGCCGCTGGTGTACTTCCTGCGCCCTAACAGCAGCCTGCTGCACCTGTCCCCCACCCGGCTGCGCCTCCGGCCCATTCTGGCCGCCTGCGGCAACGGTTCATCCGAGCTGATGAGCAATATCTCCTCGTCGCTGGTGAGCATGCTCTACAACTTCCAACTGATGCGGCTGGCCGGCGAGGACGGCGTCTCCGCCTACGGCGTGCTGATGTACGTCCAGTTCATTTTCATCTCCATCTACATCGGCTATTCCATCGGCTGCGCGCCGGTGGTCAGCTACCACTTCGGCGCACAGAACCACGGGGAGCTGAAGAATCTGCTGGGCAAAAGTGTCCTGCTGATGGGCGGCACCGGCGTGGCGCTGACGGCGCTGGCCATGGCGCTGGCCGCCCCTCTTTCCCGCCTGTTCGTGGGCTACGACGCCGGCCTGTTCGCCCTGACCAGCCACGCCTTCCGCCTGTTCGCGTGGTCGTTCCTGCTAGCGGGCTTCAATATCTACGCCTCCGGCTTCTTCACCGCTCTGAACAACGGCGGCGTGTCCGCCGCCATCTCTTTCCTGCGGACGCTGGTGTTCCAGTCCGCCTCGGTGCTGATCCTGCCCATCTTCTTCGATGTGGACGGCATCTGGTGGGCCATCACCGTAGCGGAGGTGTTCGCGTTCCTCATCTCCGTGCTGTTCCTGCTGGCCAAGCGCGGCAAATATCATTATATGTAAGGGTTGCGTCTCCATCAGCATAGTGATATACTATGCTTATCTTGAAGGGGGTCTTATCATGCTGGTTTCCACCAAGGGGCGCTACGCCCTGCGGGTCATGCTGGAGCTTGCCCAGCGCCCGGCGGACAGCTACACGCCGCTGCCGGTCATCGCGGAGAGACAGTCCGTGTCGGAAAAATATCTGGAGAGCATCGTTGTGCTGCTGTCCCGTGCGGGGCTGGTGGACGGCGTCCGCGGCAAGGGCGGCGGCTACCGCCTGACCCGCACGCCCGCCCAGTACTCCGTAGGTGAGATCCTGCGGCTGACGGAGGGCTCGCTGGCGCCTGTCACCTGTCTGGAGGGCGAGGAAAACACCTGCCCCCGTGCCGGGCACTGCCACACCCTGCCCATGTGGGAGAAGCTGGACAGTCTCATCAACGGTTATCTGGACAGCGTCTCGCTGGCCGATCTTCTCCAGCAGACCGACGGCAGCGGCCTGTAACGTCCTGCCGGACACAACACGCCCTGTGCGCATAAGCGGAGGGCACCCATGGAACGGCCGGCGCGCATCATGACGGCGCTCACCGCGTCCAAGGTCTGCGGCAGGCCCTTCCGCCCGTGAATACCTGCAAAACACCCCCCCGGCATCCGCCTAGGGGTGTTTTATGTCAACTCACAGCATCACCGGCGTCATCCGCAGCTCCTGCCCCGGCGCCATCTGCGCCGCATCGGGCCGGGCCAGCACATAGAGGTCGGTGCACCGGCTCTCCGCCGCCAGCAGCGCCTGCGCCGCCGGGCCGAGACACGCCGCGTCCGCCGGCTTCGTCAGCACCGGCGCGCCCGCGTCCCGCATCTGCCGCAGCAGCCGCCGCCCCGTCTCATTGGCGGCCAGCACCCGCAGGTACGGGATCTCCTCCGGCGGCTCCGGCAGCATCAGCCATGCCGCCAGTACCATCCGCCGCAGGCGGGCCAGCGGATACCGCTTGGTCTTGGCGGCGGCCAGCACCGCCTCCAGTGTACTGCCGGTGCGGGACGCCTGATACAGCCGGTTGCCCAGCCCCTCGCCGCCGCCGTCAAAGCGCCGCCAGTCCTCGGCGGTCATGGTGCGCAGCCGGGACAATATGGCCCGCTCACACAGGGACGGATCGGTGACGCGGCCCGCCGCCTGCTCCCGCCGCAGGATGTCCGCCGCCGCCGGAGGCATGTACGCCGCCGCCTGCTCCGTCTCCCCCGCCGCCAGCAGCTGCCGCAGCCAGGACGCCGACGCGAAGCCGCCGGATCCGCCCTCCCCGTGCTGCGCCCCGGTGCGCCGCACCGTCCGGGCCGTCAGCGGGCTTCCCAGCCGCCGGACGGCACGGAGGTACTCCACCGCCAGCGTGTTGTTGGGACGCTCCAGCACTGCCGCGCCCTCCGCGCCCAGCAGCTCGGACAGCGCCGCCTGCCGCCGGGCGGCAAATGTGCGTCCGTCCTCCGGCAGCGCCGCCAAAGCCCCGGCAAAGTCCGGACTCTCCAGCCCCTCCGCCGCACGCCGCAGCGCCGCCAGATCGCCGCACTCCGAGCCGAACACCAGCTCCGTCACCACACCGGTGCGGGTCAGAAGCTCCACGCCGCCCTGTGCAAACTGCTCCGCCGTGGACATGGCCCACACCGTGGGCAGCTCCAGCACCAGATCGGCGCCGCAGGACACGGCCATCTCCGCCCGGGACAGCTTGTCCGTCACGGCAAAGCCGCCCCGCTGGGTGAAGCTGCCGCTGATGGCGCAGACCACCGCCTCCGCTCCGGCCTTCCGGGCCTGCGCCATCAGGTACGCATGGCCGGTGTGGAGCGGGTCATATTCACAGATGATGCCTGCAACGGACATAGCCGCCCTCCTCCGTATTTGTTCTGGCGGTATTTTACCACAAAACCCGCCCGCATTGCAACGCGCCCCTTGACTTTTCCCAGTCAGGGTCATTACAATAGACAAAACGGTTTTACAAGGAGGAATTGCCCATGCGCATCGGACTGCTGTACGCCATGAAGGGCGAGATCGAAAGTATGCTGACAGAGGAGACGCCGCTCCTGCAGGAGAAGGCCGGCGTGTCGTTCTACCGCATTCAGGAGGACATCATCGCCTGCTGCGGCGGCGTGGGCAAGGTCAATGCCGCCATGGCCACCCAGCTGTTCATCGACCTGTACCATCCCGACCTTATCCTGAACGTGGGCGTGGCCGGGTGCTTTGAGGATCTGCCCATCGGCACGCTGGTGCTGGCGGACCGTTTCATGCAGCACGACATGGATACCTCCGGCATCGGCGACCCCGTGGGCCTGATCTCCACGGTGAACCGCATGGACTTCCCCACCGCCCGGCTGGAGGACGCCCGCGCCGCGCTGGACGGTCTTGGCGCCTCTTACCGCGTGGGCAGCGTGGCCACCGGCGACTGGTTCGCCACGGAGTGTGACCGCGCCCGCTGGATCGCGGATACGTTCCACCCCCTGCTCATCGAGATGGAGGGCTGCGCGGCAGCGCAGGTGTGCTGGCGCAATGGCGTGCCGTTCCTGGCGCTGAAGTCCGTGTCAGACTGCGTGCTGGCCCACCATGATTTCTTCTTCAACTTCCCCCAGGCCATGCGGGACCTGAACAGAACCGCGCTGCCGCTGGCGCAGCGCCTGCAGGAGGGCTGAGACATGGAGCGTATCGCAAGCTTTACCGTGGACCACAACGTGCTGGTGCCCGGCCTGTACCTCAGCCGCCGGGACGGCAGCGTGGTGACCTTCGACCTGCGGTTCAAGAAGCCCAACACCGGCGACCTGCTGACCAATGCGGAGATGCACTCCGTGGAGCACATCATCGCCACGCTGCTGCGGAACTCCGATAAGAAGGACGCGGTGGTGTACTTCGGCCCCATGGGCTGCCAGACCGGCTTTTACTTCCTGTTTGACGGAGCACAGCTCACCGACGGCGAGGCCATTCGCCTTTTGCAGCAGGTCTTTGCCGCAGGCGCGGCCTATGACGGGGACATGCCCGGCAGGTCGGCGGCGGAGTGCGGCAACTACCGGAACCTGGACACGGCGCTGGCCCGTGCATGCTGCCGGTACTACGCGGCGGTCATCGCGGACTGGAACGAGGAAAAGCTGGCCTATCCCACCGGAAAATAAGGAATTTTTTCATAAAACAGCGGGTATTTCTGTTGACAAACGGGATATCCGCTGTTATACTTGATAAGCCGCTTTGAATGGGTATCAAGTTCCGGCCTGTCCGGACGCCCCCGACAGCGAGTCCGTAATAAAGGAAAGGCAGGTGCAACAAGTAATGCAGGCTATTATCGTGACTGGCGGTAAGCAGTACAATGTCAGCGAGGGTGACACTCTGTTCATCGAGAAGCTGGACGTCAACGCTGGTGATTCCGTGGTTTTCGATCAGGTGCTGGCCATCGTGGATGGCGAGAACACCAAGTTCGGCACTCCCGTGGTGGAGGGCGCGAAGGTGGACGCCACTGTCGTGAAGAACGGCAAGGGCAAGAAGATCCGTATCTTCAAGTACACCCCCAAGAAGGGCTATCGCAAACGGCAGGGCCATCGTCAGCCGTACACCAAGGTCGAGATCGGTAAGATCACGTTCTAAGGCAGGATGACCACTGTTACATTCCTCACGGAGGAATCGCGCATCATCGGTTTTGATGCCAAGGGCCACAGCGGTTACGCGGCCGAGGGCGAGGATATCGTCTGCGCCGCCGTGACCAGCGCCGTGCGGCTGGTGGAAGCCACCGTCAACGACGTGATGGGACTGTGTGCCGCGGTGAAAGTCAACGAGAAGGACGCCTCCATCTCCCTGCGTCTGCCCGGCGGGCTGGCGCAGACGGCGGAGAGCACGTGTCAGAACCTGCTCACCGGCCTGATGGTCTATCTGGCCCAGCTCCACGACGAGTA
>CAKTPQ010000035.1 GCA_934591745.1 uncultured Oscillospiraceae bacterium | reverse complement strand
CCGAACACGGAAGTTAAGCTCGCTTCTGCTGACAATACTTGGCTGGAGACGGCCCGGGAAGATAGGTAGCGCCAACAAAAAGCCCACGACATTTGTCGTGGGCTTTGCTTTTTGCTTTCAGTCGCTGTCCCGTGTTGTGCGGGATATTAGATTTTCGACCAGTTGCGGGACGCGGCAGGCGCGTTGGAGTCTATGCGCGAACGGCGATGTACGCGGCAACGTGAAGATGGGCCGGGGCTGTCTTTCAGGCCGCTGCGCAGGTGTTATCCATAGCGCGGCGGCACGGCAGCATTGCACGCGGAGCCGGTGCGTAATGCCGCGCACGGGGAGGCGGTCAGGTGTTATCTACAGCACGGCGGCGTTTTTATATGCGTCTTATGGGGGGAGCGGAGACTGGAGATCATGTCAGTTTCCGGCCCATTTCGATGCGCACCTCGTGCTGCTGGGGGTCGGTATTGGAGTAGGCATACAGGTCGAAGCCCACGATGTCGAAGCCGTTCCGCCGGTAGAAGGCGATGGCATTTTCGTTGCAGGACTGCGTTTCCAGAATGAGCATCCGGGCACCGGAGGCCCGTGCAGCGTCCAGCATGGGTGCGAGAAGCCTGGCGCCCAAGCCCTTGCCGCGGCGGGAATCGTCAAATATACAGATATTGCTGATGCGGAAGCGGTTGTTCCAGGTTTCGGGGGAACCCTCGATATAGCCGACGAGGGTCTCACCCTCAAAGGCGCCGAAGGCCACGGGCGCCTCCAGCCACTCGCCGTAAAACAAATCGCCAAAGGAGCGTTCCACCGGCGCATCGAAGAGCTTGTACTGCACCTGAAAGCCACGTTCATCAGGGCAAATATCGTAATAGCCGTTGGTATGGTAGCGGGCGGTGAATTTCCGGCCCGCGTAGGTCTTTTTATCAAGTGGCTTGATGTCCATATATCATGCCCTCCATAGCATGTGATGCGGCGTGCGCCGGGTCAGATGTGTGCTGCGATGAAATCCGCCAGTGCCGGAAGCGTTTCGGCACGCCAATAGCGGCGGCAGTCGGCAGAGCGGTCCAGAAGGCGCTTGTTATACAGTTCCCGCCGGAGTGTGGCGGGGTCATGGAACAGCGTCCACGCGTCCAAGAGGTCGTTGACCTCCGGCTCCGTATACTGCCGTCCGGACTCCAGCTTTCCCGCCAGATACCAGAGCGCCGCCAGCTTCTTTTTATGCTTGGCGGGAAGCGCGGTCAGACGCCCGTCCGGCGTCAGAAACGGGGACAATTCTGCCAGAGCATGTTCCATGCGTGTATCCTCCTTTGGCTGCGGCACAGAAAGGCGTCCAGCGCCGCCTGCGGTTTCATTATAGCAGGTGGCGGGCGGCGGCGCAAGCGGTTGGTGCGGGACATCGTTATTGCGGAAGTAGAATAACGCTATTCACGACTAAGACTTGCAGAAAAGCTAAAAATATTGTATAATAACTGAAAAAAATTCAGGTACTTTCGGACAGGCGGGGCGCCCGCCGCAGGAAGGAGAACGATATGGCCACTTTCACCGTGAACGGACAGACCGTTGTCGTCGAGAAGAATCAGAAGCTCATCCGCTTTCTGCGGGACACGCTGCACCTGACCTCCGTGAAGGACGGATGCAGCGAGGGCGCCTGCGGCACCTGTCACGTGCTCATCGACGGCAAGCCCACCAAGGCGTGTATTCCTCAGACAGACAAGCTGGAGGGCAAGACCATCGTGACGGTGGAGGGCCTCAGCGACTGGGAAAAGCAGGTGTACACCTTCGCCTTCGGCGAGGCGGGCGCGGTGCAGTGCGGCTTCTGCATCCCCGGCATGGTCATCTCCGCCAAGGGGCTGCTGGATGTGAACCCCGACCCCACCCGGGAGGAGGCGGCCTTCGCCATCCGCAACAACATCTGCCGGTGTACCGGCTATGTGAAGATCATCGACGGCATCCTGCTGGCGGCGAAAATTTTCCGGGAGGGGAAGCTGCCCACGGCCACTGCAGACGACTGGCAGGTGGGCAGCCGCGTTCACCGGCTGGACGTGGAGGAGAAGGTGCTGGGCTACGGCCAGTACCCCGATGACGTGTATGTGGACGGGATGTGCTACGGCGGCGCGGTGCGCAGCCGGTATGCCCGCGCCAGGGTTCTGAGCATCGACACCTCCGAGGCGGAGGCGCTGGAGGGCGTGGTGTGCGTGCTGACGCAGAAGGATATCCCCGGCAATGTCAATGTGGGCCATCTGAAGAAGGACCAGCCCACCCTTATCGGCATTGGAGAGCTGACACACTATCTGGGCGACGCGGTGGCGCTGGTGTGCGCACGGGATCAGGAGACGCTGGAGGCCGCCAAAAAGCTGGTGAAGGTGGAGTACGAGGTGCTGCCGGCAGTGCATAACCCCACCGAGGCGGCGGCGCCCGGCGCACCGCTGGTGTTCGAGGAAGAGGAGAGCAACGTGCAGGCCTACAAGCATGTGTCGCGGGGCGACGCGGCGGGGGCTATTGCCGGATCGAAATTTGTGCTGACGGAGAAGTTCCACACGCCGTGGACGGAGCATGCGTTCCTGGAGCCGGAGTGCTGCGTGGCGCTGCCGCTGGACAACGGCGGCGTGAAGCTGCTGACCACCGACCAAAGCTCCCACACCACCATGCACGAGTGCGCGGCTATGCTGGGCGTGGACTACGAGCACTGCCAGGTGCAGAATATGCTGGTGGGCGGCGGCTTCGGAGGCAAGGAGGATATGTCCGTGCAGCACCATGCGGCACTGCTGGCCTATGTGGCGCGGGTGCCGGTGAAGGTGAAGCTCAGCCGGCAGGAATCCATCCTCGTCCACCCCAAGCGCCACAGCATGGACATGGAGTTCACCATGGGCTGCGACGAAAACGGCATCATTCAGGGCGTGAAGGCCAGCGTGGTATCTGACACCGGCGCGTTTGCGTCGCTGGGCGGGCCGGTACTGGAGCGGGCCTGTACCCACGCGGCAGGGCCTTACGCCTATGAGAATTTTGAGATCGAGGGCCATGCCTACTACACCAACAACCCGCCGGCCGGCGCGTTCCGGGGCTTCGGCGTGACGCAGACCTGCTTCTGCACGGAGACGCTGCTGAACCAGATGGCCGATCTGGTGGGCATCAGCCCGTGGGAGATCCGATACCGCAACGCTATACGGCCCGGCGGCGTACTACCCAACGGCCAGATCGTGGACGAGTCCACCGGCCTTGTGGAGACGCTGGAGGCCATCAAGCCCGCCTATGACGCGGCGGTGGCGGCGGGCGACCCGGTGGGTATCGCCTGCGCCATGAAGAACGCCGGTGTGGGCGTGGGCATCCCCGACTGGGGACGCTGCAAGCTCATCGTGGAGGACGACGGAAAGGTACACATCTACTCCGGCGCCAGCTGCATCGGGCAGGGGCTGGGCACCGTGCTGGTACAGACAGTGGTGACCTGCACCGGCCTGAAGCGTGATGACGTGGTGTACGAGCGGAGCAATACGTGGATCGCGCCGGATTCCGGCGATACCTCCGGCAGCCGCCAGACGCTGGTGACAGGCGAGGCCACCCGCCGTGCCTGCGCAAAGCTGAAGGCGGAGCTGGACGCCGGCAGGACGCTGGCGGAGCTGGCGGGGCAGGAGTTCTACGGCGAGTATCTGGCCAAGACCGACCCACTGGGCGCGGATGTGCCCAACCCCGTGAGCCATGTGGCCTACGGCTACGCCACACAGATGTGTATTCTGGATAAGGAGACGGGGAAGATCAAGAAGATGGTGGCCGCCCACGACGTGGGCAAGGCCGTGAATCCCCTCAGCGTGGAGGGACAGATCGAGGGCGGCGTGGTGATGTCCATGGGCTACGCGCTGACGGAGCAGTATCCCATCGACGAGAACTGCCGGCCCACTGCCAAGTACGGCATGCTGGGCCTGTTCCGGGCCAACCAGCTGCCGGAGGAGATCGAGGCCATCGTGGTGGAGAAGCCGGGACTGGATGTGGCCGGCGGCGCCATCGGCATCGGTGAGATCACGTCCATCCCCACGGCACCGGCCATCGCCGATGCCTACTACCGGTGGGACGGGGAGCGGCGTCTGGAGCTGCCGCTGGTGAACACACCCTACGCCCGGAAGAAGTGAAAAGAAAAACAGGCCGCAGCATGGCTGCGGCCTGTGATGAAGTGATAAAAACGCCGGGGGCTATGACTGTTCCGGCCCAGTGAGGGCGTCCAAAGCGGCGCGGGTGTCCACGTCCGTCAGCTGGCGGGCGGGCACATCGTACAGCAGCAGGGCATCCTCGTGACGGCGGATGACGGTGCTGCCGCCGTGGTCCTCCCGCAGCTCCCGCAGCTCCGGAAAGAAGCAGGCGGGGAACAGGCAGGGATTGCCCCGGACGCCGTTGTGGCCCAGCGCCACGATGTGGGACGGATGCTGGCAGTAGAAGTCCAGCAGCTCTGCCACGCTGGCCTGCTCCAGCAGGGGCTGGTCGGATACCAGAAACAGCGCGGCATCGCAGTCCCCCAGAGCGTCCAGGCCAAGAGAAATGGTGTGGCTGATGCCCCAGTCCGGGTGCCGGTTCTTCACGGGCGTGAAGGAGAAGCGCCGGGCGGCTTCCGCCGCCTCCGGATACTGGGTGACGACGGCCACGCGGCAGAAACGGCCGGTGGGCACGGCCTCCAGTGCATGGACCAGGAGGGGCTTGCCGTCCACCCGGGCGGCCAGCTTGTTTTCGCCGAAGCGGGACGCGTTGCCGGCGGCCATGACGACGCAGCCGATGCGCAGCTTTTCCATGGGGATCACCTCCGTGGTGGTAGTATACCCGGAAAGCGGAAAAGCTGTCAAGAAAAACGGCGTTATATCCCAAGTAGGATAACGGAAAGCCTTTTCAAGACCGCAGGTTTGTGATAGGATAGTACAAATATCAGTATGGCTGATGGCAGCCATTTGCGCAGCTGTTACCGAGTCAAATCTCGTTTACAAGGAGGAGTACCGGAATGGGTGAGGTAGGAAAGAGCCAGGTCAGAGTGGATGCTTTCGACAAGGCCACAGGACGTACCAAATATTATGAGGATCTGATGCCCCGGAACGCGCTGTATGTGCGCATCAAGCACGCGGAGATCGCCCACGGCTTCGTGAAGTCCGTGGACACCAGCGCCGCCGAGGCCATCGACGGCGTGGTGAAGGTCATCACCTGCTTCGACGTGCCGGACATTACCTTCCCCACGGCGGGCCATCCCTGGTCCATGGATCCGGGCCATCAGGACGTGGCCGACCGGCACCTGCTGAACCGGCATGTGCGGTACTGGGGCGACGATGTGGCGGTGGTCATCGCCGAGGACGAGGTGTCCGCCATGCAGGGCGTGCGGGCGCTGAAGGTGGAGTATGACGAGCTTCCCTTCGTGCTGGACGCTCAGAAGGCCATGGAGGAGGGCGCGCCCCAGCTCCACGAGAATTTCCCCCGCAACATCCTGAAGCACACGGATATGAAGAAGGGCGACTATCAGGCCGCCATTCAGGAACCGGGCCTTATCAAGGTGGAGGGCTGGTATGACACGCCCACCGTGCAGCACAGCCACATCGAGAACCACGGCTGCTTCTCCTACGAGGAGAACGGGCGGATCGTGGTGGTGTCCTCCACACAGATCCCCCACATCATTCGCCGTATCGTGGGACAGGCGCTGGGCCGTCCGTGGGCGGATATCCATGTCATCAAGCCCTATATCGGCGGCGGCTTCGGCAACAAGCAGGACGCACTGTACGAGCCGCTGTGCGCTTACTGCACCACGCAGGTGGGCGGCCGCCCCGTGCGCATCGACTGTTCCCGGGAGGAGACGTTCGTGTCCAACCGCGTGCGCCACGCCATCCGGTTCCACATCGTGTCCTGGCTCCGCAAGGACGGTACGTTTGCCGCCCGGAAGGTGGAGTGCTTCTCCAACCAGGGCGCCTACGCCTCCCACGGCCACTCCATCGTGGCCAAGGCCATGGGCTCTTTCCCACAGCACTACCCCTGCGACAACATGGAGTGCGACGCCTGGACGGTGTTCACCAACCGGCCGGCCGCCGGCGCCATGCGGGGCTACGGCATGCCGCAGGCGTCCTTTGCCGACGAGTCCAACGTAGACGACTGCGCACGGGCGGTGGGCATGGATCCGCTGGCCTTCCGGATGCAGAACATCATGCCCCAGGGCTACGAGGACGGGTTCAGCCACAACGTGAACTATAACGACTCCTTCCGTGAGTGCATGGAGGCAGGCCGCAAGTACATAGACTACGACCGGAAGATGGCGGAGTATGCCAAGGAGACCGGCCCCGTTCGCCACGCGGTGGGCATGGCCACATTCTGGTACAACACCGCCGTGTACCCCATCTCGCTGGAAACCTCCAGCAACCGGATGCAGCTGAATCTGGACGGCACCGTTACCATGCAGTGCGGCGAGACGGAGATCGGACAGGGCGCCGACACCGCCTACGCCCAGATGACCGCCGATGTGGTGGGCCTGAAGAGCTACAGGGATGTGCATGTGGTGTCCTGCCAGGATACGGACATCACCCCCACGGGCCTGGGCGCCTACGCCAGCCGCCAGACGTATGTGGCGGGCTTCTCCATCCGGCAGACCGGCCTGATGCTGAAGGAAAAGATCCTGAATTACGCCACCGACCTGACCCGTCAGGCGGTGCACAACATGGACATCGTGGACGGCAACATCGTCCGCAATACCGACGGCAAGGTGCTGATGAGCCTGAAGGAGCTGGCCATGACGGCCCAGTACAACGCGGCCAAGAGCGAGCATATCACCGCCGAGTCCACCTTCACCATCCGCAACAACGCCTACTCCTTCGGCTGTACCTTCGTGGACATCGAGGTGGACATCCCCATGTGTAAGGTGACGCTGCGGGACATCGTCAACGTACACGACTGCGGCAAGCTCATCAACCCGGCGCTGGCCGCCGCCCAGGTACACGGCGGCATGTCCATGGCCATCGGCTACGGCATGGGCGAGCAGCTGTTATTTGATGAGAAGAACGGCAAGCCGCTGAACAACAACCTGCTGGACTACAAGCTCAGCACCATCATGGACCACCCCCATCTGGAGGCGCAGTTCATCGAAAACGCCGAGCCGACATCGGCTTTCGGCACCAAGGCGCTGGGCGAGCCGCCGGCCTGCTCCGGCGCACCGGCCATCCGCAACGCCATTCTCAACGCCACCGGCGTGGCCATCGACCAGAACCCCATGAATGCCCACATCCTCTTCAAGCGCTTCAGCGAAGAGGGACTCATTCAGGACTGAGGAGGGACAAGCTATGTATGATATGTTGGCACTGTACGAGGCCAGGGACGTACAGGACGCGGTGCGCCTGCGGCTGGAGCACCCCGAGGCGCAGATCATCGCCGGCGGCACCGACGTGCTGGTGCAGATGCGCGAGGGCAAGCGGGCCGGCAAGGCGCTGATCTCCATTCAGAAGTGCGATGAGATGCGGGGCATCTCCATCGACGGGGAAGAAAACATCCGCATCGGCAGTCTCACCAGCTTTACCCACATCACCAACGACCCCATTATCCAGCAGTACATCAACGTGCTGGGCGAGGCGGTGGATATGGTGGGCGGCCCCCAGATCCGCAACGCCGGTACCATCGGCGGCAACACCTGCAACGGCGTGACCTCCGCCGATTCCGCCTCCACGCTCCACGCATGGGAGGCCATCGTGGAGATCACCGGCAAGAACGGCGTGCGCCGCGTACCCATCAAGGACTTCTACATCAAGGCGGGTACGGTGGATCTGCGGGTGGAGGACGGCGAGATCCAGACCGCCATCCTCATCCCCAAGACGTCCTATGACCGGACGTGGGGACACTATATCAAATACGCCATGCGCAACGCCATGGACATCGCTACGCTGGGTACCTCCGTCAATGCGCGGCTCAGCCCCGACGGAAAGACGTTTGAGCGGGTGCGTATCGCTTTCGGTGTGGCAGGCCCCGTGCCCATGCGGGCGGTGAACGCGGAGGCGTTCATCAACGGCAAGGCCGTGACGCTGGAGAACATCGAGGAATTCGGCCGCAGGGTGCTGGAGGACATCAATCCCCGCGATTCGTGGCGCGCCAGCAAGGCGTTCCGCAGCCATATCGCCGTGGAGAGCGCCAAGCGGTGCCTCATCGAATCTGTGAAGCTGGCGGGAGGTGTGCTGTAATGGCGAAGAAGCAGTATCAGCTGGTGACCTGCACCATCAACGGCAGGGAAGTGGAGCAGATGGTGGATGTGCGCGCATCCCTGACCGATATGCTCCGCAACGATTTCAGCCTGACCAGCGTGAAAAAGGGCTGCGAGGTGGGCGAGTGCGGCGCGTGCAACGTGCTCATCGACGGCGAGTGCTTCAACTCCTGCCTGTATCTGGCGGTGTGGGCCGAGGGCAAGCACATCACCACGCTGGAGGGGCTGATGGGCCCCAACGGCGAGCTGTCCGACATCCAGCAGGCGTTCATGGAGGAGACGGCCATCCAGTGCGGCTTCTGCATTCCCGGCTTTCTGATGACGGCGGTGGAGATTTTGGATCGCGGCGTGCTGTACAGTGATGACGAGCTGCGCAAGCTGCTGAGCGGACACCTGTGCCGCTGCACCGGCTACGAGAACATCTTCAAGGCGGTGAAAAAGACCATGCTGCGCCGGCTAGGCAAGCTGGACGATCCGTTCCTGAATACCTGAAAATAGAAACCAGCGCCCCGGACCATACGGCCCGGGGCACTGTGTGGTTCATGCGGGTACTTGCAGGTCACATGGTGTCGCTGCGGCCCAGAAGATAATCGGCGGAGACGCCGTAATAATCCGCCAGCTTCAGCAGGTGCCGCAGCGGCAGCTCGTTGGCACCCCGCTCATAACGGGCGTACATGGTCTGAGATGTGCCGAGGATATCGGCAATGTCCTGCTGCGTTTTGTCATGATCCTCCCGCAGATCCCGCAGCCGCCGCTGATAGGGAAAGCCCATACTGCACCACTCCTTTGGCAGTATTGTAGCCAGTAAAGATATTTACTATTGATTTTAGTAAATATCTTTACTAAAACGAGAGGATAACCAAAAAGGAGTGGGGAAAATGGCGGACTATAAGAAAATGTATCTGACGGCGGTGGATGCCATAGAGCGGGCGATGGAGTTGTTAGCGGAGGCGGAACAGGCATGCGAGGAGCTATACATACAGACTGCTGAGATGGAGAGCGAGGCGCAGGTGCTGGTATTCTCGGATAGAAAGACCGAAAGAGATGAGTAAAAAACATTGTCCCCGGCCACAGACCGGGGACAATGCGCATCATAACCGCTTTTACGGTTCAACAGGGATGATCAGATCGCCAAAGCGGATGTGATCCACCTGCGTGATGTCGATGGGAGCAGTAAAGGGCTGGATCAGATAGGCGAAGTCGTGATAGCCGTCTCCGCTGTTGGCGCCCAGCGGGACGCTGCTGCCGTCCTTGAGCACCACCTCCCAGCCGTCCCTGACCTCGCAGCATTTCTCCTCGCGCTCTACGCAGTCGGGGTACTCCACATCCACATACAGCGGGTCGTAGCGGTACTCGAACTCCAGACTCAGGGCGGAGATGTTGAAATAGTCCGGATAGATCATGCGGCCTGGGTCGGTGCTCTCCTCCGTCAGACCGGAGGTATCGATGTGCAGCGTGGGATGTTCCTGGGCAGGAGGCAGGTCAAAGTGCCAGTCGCCCTCCAGCAGGACGGTGTATTCATGGTCATCGTTCTGCACGGAGATGTTGTGGATGTTCACGGACTTGGGGGTATCGTCGGTGAAATCCACCCAAATGGGATCGCCGGGCCGGTAGGGGTCGGGGTTGCGCTGCCCTTGCCCGTGACTGCTGAGCCAGACCACTGTTTCCAGCATGTTGTCGCCGGGCGTGTCATCGTACCACGCGGCGTACCAGAAGTAGAAGGGCGTCTCATCGCAGCCCTCCACCTGCAGGACGTCGGGGTCGAGGGTATTGCTGTCCAGCACGGAAAGCTGGAGCCAGCCCTCGCTGGGGGCGGGAATGCGCAGCGTCGTGCCCGCCGGGGCCTCGATGCGCAGACGCAGATAGTAGTTGTGCTTGTCGCAGATGGCTGCCACCGGTGTGATGGTGGTGCCGTGGCTGGTGACGGGGGCGGGGAGATCCGTGGTGCCCAGCGTCTCCATGACCTGCCGCTGGCTCTCGTTCAGCTGACCGAAAAAGCCCTTGAAGGCGTCGGCCACGCCCAGTCTGGCGGCGGCCACGGTGGCAATGCACAGCGCTGCCGCGAAGGCGGCCACCAGCATCACGCGGGTCATGCGGCGGATAGGGCGTACACCGCGGGCACCCTGATTTTCCTGAATTTTGTTCATCGTCAGCTCCTTGATCCGGCGGAGGCCGGCGGCTCCGTCCTCCGGCAGCGGTACGCTGTCGTCCTGCACACCGCGCATCAGCTCGTAGATATCGTATTCCATGCCGTACCTCCTTTTTCCGATACTTCGTCGTATGGCACCTCCCGCAGCAGGAAGCTCCTCAGCTTTTCGCGCCCGCGGCGCAGCTTGGACTTGACGGTGGACTCGTTCAGCCCCATCTCCTGGGATATATCGCCCAGCTTCTGGCAGTAATAGTAGCGGCGGAGAAAGACCTCCCGGTCCGCAGGCTCCAGCGACAGCAGAGCCAGACGCACGCGGGCCGTCCGCTCTTTTTCTGTCAGCGCCGTCTCCGGCGTGCGGTCGTCCACGAGAATTGCATCCTCCGGGAGGGGCTGCTCCGGCACGGCCCAGCGAAGCCGGTCGCGGGCGGCATTGCGGGCCACAGCGCTGAGCCACGGGCGGGCCGCGCCGCTGCGCACCTTTTCAGCGTTGTTCCAGAGGGAGAAAAACACATCGGAGGCGGTTTCCTCCACGTCGGACTCGGGCAGCGCGGCGCCGAGGATGCCGCGGATGATGGCGCTGACATACGCGCCGTAGCGGTCGATGAACCACACCAGCGCCTCCTGGGAGCCGCGCTGGATCTGGCGCAGGGCCTGTTCCTCTGTCAAATCCTTCACTTCCTTTACGGGGGGAATGTTTTCTTGACGGCCGTCATCTATCATAACGCAAAACAGGCGAAAAAGGTTGCAGGGATGGGAAAATAAAAAAAGAGACACGGCCAAGCCGTGTCTCTTTGGCAGCGGGAGAAGGATTCGAACCCTCACATACGGAGTCAGAGTCCGCTGTGCTACCTTTACACAATCCCGCTATGTTCTGACGAACAAAAACTATTATACAGGTTTTAGGGCGTTTGTCAATACCCTTTTGCACTACCCGAGAAAAAATTGCGCCCGGCCCTCCAGAGGGGAAGAGAACCGGGCGCGGAGAGGGAGGCGGTTTACTTGGCCGGCTCCAGATCGGCGCCGGTCAGGTACTTGCCCAGCGGCTTGTAGGCGATGGTGAAGATCAGCAGCGTGATGGCGATGTTGGGCAGCATGTAGGCCAGGTTGTACAGCAGGGAGTAGAACCAGGGGCTGTGCATGGTCATGCCGAAGAAGGTGTCGGGCATGTAGGCGGCCCAGATGGTGGCGCCCACCACATAGTGGACCAGGAAGCGGGCGCCGCCGGCTACCAGCGTACCCAGGAAAACACCGCTGCGGCGGCGGGCAAACAGACCGGCCAGACCCAGCACCGTAAAGGCCAGCAGATAGTCGCCGATGATGGATTCCCAGCCGATGGCGAAGCCGCCGTCAAACATGAACTGCAGCACACCGAACAGGAAGCCGTCCAGCAGACCGGCGCCCAGTCCCCAGCGGACGGCGTACAGCACCAGCGGCACCATGGACAGGACGATGCTGCCGCCCCAGGGCATCTCCCACAGCTTGATGTAGCTGAGGATCTGGGCCACGGCCAGCAGTACGGCGCCCTCGCACAGGGCGCGGACCTTCATGTGATTCATAAACAGTACCTCCAGAAAAAGAAATTCCCGCATGGCGAGCCATGCAGGCGTCGCAATGCGGAAAACAAAAGACAATATGTTCGCATTCCTACGCCGGCATTACCCGGATCAGGTTCGAGGGACCGGACGGCGATACGTCTCATCTCAGCCGGCTTGCGCCAGCACCCCTTGGATTGTGGGCATATCTTAGCACGTGAGCGGGAATTTGTCAAGGGGCGGTGAAACAGAGATGACCATGTCGTACATTATTTATAGGTGGCGAGAAGTGTGTGCATAAAAACTGGAATAAGCAGTACTTATAGAAACACTGCTACCATAGCAAGAAGCCGAAAAGTGAAATTGGGGGTTGCAAAGCGATGCAGCATGTGGTAATCTAACCAAGCTGTCCGCGAGGACGGCGGGCAGAACAAAGCCGGACGGCAACGAAAATTGTCAAAAATAAGTAAAATTAGTAGTTGACAAGATGGCTGATATCTGCTAGAATAATGACTGTTCCGCGTGGGACGTGTACCTTGTAAATTAAACAACGAACGAAACGAAAAGCACCAGACGGGAGCGGAAGACAGC
>CAKTPQ010000034.1 GCA_934591745.1 uncultured Oscillospiraceae bacterium | reverse complement strand
GAGCTGGCCTTTGACGACGCCGCCGTGTTCACCACCCCCGGCGGCACCAAGATCGGCGTGTTCGGTCTGGATACCCCGGAGACCGCCACCAAGGCCCACCCCGGCAAGATCGCGGGCGTGACCTTCGCCGGCGGCGAGGAGATGTACCAGATCGCGCAGGACATGGTCACCATGCTGCGCGAGGAGGAAGGCTGTAACTACGTGATCTGCATCGGCCATCTGGGCATTGACGATGAGACCGCCGTCACCGCCAACCGTTCCATCGACCTGCTGGCCAAGGTCACCGGCATCGACGTGTTTATCGACGGCCACTCCCACTCCACCGAGGAGGAGATCGCCGAGAAGACCAACGCCGACCGCAAGGTGGGCGACACCGTGGTCACCTCCACCGGCACCAAGCTGGAGAACATCGGCGTCGTGACCATTAAGGACAGTGCCATCACCACCGAGTGCGTACCCACCGAGGGCATTGAGGTCCCCGCTGACAACGAGATCGCCGCCCGCGCCGCCGCCATCGCAGCCGAGGTGGAGGCCGAGTACGGCACCGTATTCGCCAAGACCGAGGTCACCCTCAACGGCGAGAAGGCCCCCGGCAACCGCACCGAGGAGACGAATCTTGGCGACCTCATCACCGATGCGCTGGTTTGGAAAAGCGATTTGGAAGGCGAGGCTGTGGACGGCGCCATCACCAATGGCGGCGGCATCCGCGCCACCATCGAGGCCGGCGACATTACCAAGAAGGATATCAACACCGTCCTGCCCTTCGGCAACACCCTGAGCATCATCAAGATCTCCGGCAGCGAGCTGCTGGAGGTGCTGGAGGCGTCCACCTTCTGCACGCCTGAGGCCATCGGCGGCTTCCCGCAGGTGTCCGGCATCGAATTCACCGTGAATACCGCTGCCGCCTACGATGCCGGCGATGAGTATCCCGGTACCACCTATGCCGCGCCCAAGAGCATCAACCGCGTGACCATTACCTCCGTGGGCGGCAAAGACTTTGATCCGTCGGCCACCTACACCATCGCCACCAACGACTTTATGGCCAGCGGCGGCGACACCTACTACCGCTTCGTCAATGCCACCGCCAACTATAACCTGGGCATCTCCATGGATGAGGTGGTCATGGACTACATCACCACCGTGCTGGGCGGCACCATTACCGCAGATCAGTACGGCCAGCCCGCCGGCCGCATCACCATTTCCTGACGCTCCGGCGCAAAGCAGCCTCATACGCAGAAGAGCCGCCCGCGAGGGTGGCTCTTCTCATAGGGCGCAGAAAAACCGCCCTCCGGCCATTAGCCGGAGGGCGGTTCAGCATATTCGGATATCTGGGGCTTACTTGCCCATGTTCATCTGCGCGGCGACCTCAGCGGCGAAGTCCTCCTGCTTCTTCTCAATGCCCTCACCGGTCTGGAAGCGCACGGCGTCCACGAACTTCACGGAGCCGCCCAGCTTCTTGGCAGCGTCGGCCACATACTTCTCCACGGAGCCCTGGAAGATGTCGCTGCGGACAAACTCCATCTGCATCAGGCAGTTCTCCTCGTAGAACTTGTTCATCTTGCCCATGACGATCTTCTCCTTGACGGCCTCGGGCTTGGAGGCCATCTTGGGATCGGTATCCATCAGGGCCAGCGCGATCTTCTTCTCCTCGGCCAGCACCTCGTCGGTGACCTGCGCCTTGTCCCAGAAGCGGGGATTCAGCGCGGCGATCTGCATGGCGATGTTCTTGCCGATCTCGGTGGCATCGATGCCGCCCTCCACGGCCAGATTCACCAGCACGCCGATCTTGCCGCCGGCGTGGACGTAGCCCACGCTGGTGTTCTCGGCGAAGCGGACGAAGCGGCGGATCTGCAGGTTCTCACCGATGGACATGACCTTCTCGGGCATGGTCTCGGAAACGGTCAAATCGCTGCCCACATACTTGCAGTTCATCAGAGCGTCCACATCGGCGGGATCCTGCTCGGCGATGACCTTGGCGATATCCTTCACGAAGGCCACGAACAAATCGCTCTTGGCGCAGAAGTCCGTCTCGCAGTTGACCTCCACCACGACGCCCACACCGTTCTCGGTCAGGGCATAGGACATACCCTCGGCAGCGATGCGGCCGGCCTTCTTGGCGGCCTTGGCCAGGCCCTTCTCGCGCAGCCACTCAACAGCCTTATCCATATCGCCGTCGCACTCGACCAGCGCCTTCTTGCAGTCCATCATACCCACGCTGGTCATCTCGCGCAGGGTCTTCACATCAGCAGCAGTAAAAGCCATTTTTGTTTCCTCCTGTAAAATATTGATTGAAAAAGGGGCAGGGACACTTCCCTGCCCCGTGAGATTACGCGGTGTTATTTGGACTTACTCGGCGTCCTTGGCCTCGGCGGCCTCCTCGATCTGCTCGCCCTGACGGCCCTCGATCATAGCGTTGGCCATGACGGAAGCGATCAGCTTGATGGCGCGGATGGCATCATCGTTACCGGGGATGGGGTAATCGATCTCGTCGGGATCGCAGTTGGTATCGGCAATGGCCACAACGGGAATGCCCAGACGGTGCGCCTCGGCGATGGCGTTGCGCTCCTTGCGGGTATCCACGATGAAGAGTGCGCCGGGCAGCTTCTTCATTTCCTTCACGCCGCCCAGATACTTCTCCAGCTTCTCGATCTCGCCCAGGTGCTTGATGACTTCCTTCTTGGGCAGCATATCGAAGGTGCCGTCGGCCTGCATGGTCTTCAGCTGGTTCAGACGGTCGATACGGGTGCGCATGGTCTTGAAGTTGGTCATCATGCCGCCCAGCCAACGAGCGTTGACGTAGTACATACCGCAGCGGGTAGCCTCGTCCTTGATGGCCTCCTGCGCCTGCTTCTTGGTGCCCACGAACAGCAGGGACTGACCGTTCTCAGACAGCTGACGCACGAAAGCATAGGCCTCCTCCAGCTTCTTCACGGTCTTCTGCAGGTCGATGATATAGATGCCGTTGCGCTCGGTGTAGATATAAGGAGCCATCTTGGGGTTCCAGCGGCGGGTCTGATGACCGAAGTGTACACCGGCCTCCAGCAGGGCCTTCATGGATACGACGTTCTGATTTGCCATTTTTGTTGTTTCTCCTTTTGATTTTAGTTTGTACCTCCAGCTTCCTCCTCCCCCCGGCCAACCTTGCGGCACCGACCGGAAGTCCGAAGCTGTGCGGATTCACCGAAATATAATAGCACGGCTTTCTCCGTTTTGCAAGGATATTTTCCCATTTTCCACGGGAAAATTCTCACTTTTTTCGCCGCAGGTCACGCCTCCTGCCGGAAATATTCCGCGCCCGCGCCGCACAGTGGGCATTTGTAGTCCTCCGGCAGCTCATCGCCCTCGTAGACGTAGCCGCACACCTTGCATACATAGCGGTGCTTGGCCTCGCCGGAAACATCCTCCTCCGTCTTTTCCGTCAGCACGTCGGCGGCAATGGCATCTGCCAGACGCTCCATCTGCGCGTCCTGATCCGGCCGCAGCGCCGATCTCACCGTCAGCACCGGCTCCACCTCTGACCAGCCCTGCAGCGGTGAGAGCAGCGCCTGCATCTTTTTGCCGCTCACCGGTGACCAGGAACCGTTCTCGATCAGGGCGTACCGCCGGTCCGCCAGCGCGTGGGCCGCAATGTCGTGGAGCAGCTGTTCCATAGTGACGAAGATACCCATATTGTAGGTGGTGGACGCGAACACCAAATGGCTGTACTGGAACGCCGCGGACACGATATAGGACGCCGGCGTCACCGACGCATCGAACATCTTCACCTTGATGCCCTTTTCCGCCAGACGGCAGGCCAGCACATTGGCGGCGTTCTCTGTGCCGCCGTACACCGAGGCGTAGGCGATCATCACGCCCCGCACCTCCGGCTCGTAGCGGCTCCACAGGTCGTACTTGCCCAGGAAATAGCCCAGGTTTTCCCTCCACACGAAGCCGTGGAGGGGCAGCAGCATCTCAATATCCAGCGCCGCGGCCTTTTTCAGCACCGCCTGCACCTGCGGGCCGTACTTGCCCACGATGTTGGTGTAGTACCGCCGTGCCTCGTCCAGATAGTCCCGGTCGAAGTCCACCTCGTCGGCAAACAGTGCCCCGTTCAGGGCGCCGAAGCAGCCAAAGGCATCCGCCGTCAGCAGCAGCCGGTCCGTCTCGTCGTAGGTCATCATCACCTCCGGCCAGTGGACCATGGGTGCCGCCACAAAGCGCAGGGTGTGCCGCCCGGTGCACAGCGTCTCCTCCTCCTTGATGACGGTGATGCGGCCCGCCAGCTCCGGTCCGAAGAACTGCCCCACCATGGTTTTCGCCATGCCGCTGCACAGGATCTGCGCCTCCGGATAGTCCCCGGCCAGCTCGGCCAGTTCCGCCGCGTGGTCCGGCTCCATGTGGTGCACCACGATGTAATCCAGCTCCCGTCCCGCCAGCGCGTGGATCAGGTTCTCCCGGAACGTGCGGCGCACCGCGCTGTCCGCCGTGTCGAACAGCACCGTTTTCTCGTCCGTCAGCAGATAGCTGTTGAAGCTGATGCCGTCCGGCACACCAAACACGCCCTCAAACAGTGCCAGCCGCCGGCAGTCGGCGCCCACCCATGTATAATCGTCGTTGACCTTTCTCGTGCAGTACATCGTATCATCCTTTCCGCGGCCCACGCCGTTTTTTCCGCCCCATTATAGCAGAGCTTTTCTCATTTTTCCACTGTTTATTACCCGCCGCCGCACAAAAAAGCACTATGGCCCGGCTTTGCACGCAAAAATACAGCGCCCCGCCGGAGCGGAGCGCTGCGTGTATGTTCAGTTGGCCTTCTTGGCGATGTCGCACAGGGCGGCGAACGCCACGGCATCGTTGATCGCCATCTCGGACAGCATCTTGCGGTTGATCTGGATGCCGGCGACCTTCAGACCGTGCATGAAGGTGGAATAGTTCATGCCCTGGGCCTTGACGGCGGCGGAGATACGGGTGATCCACAGCTGACGGAAGTCCCGCTTCTTCAGGCGGCGGCCCACATAAGCGTAGGTCAGGGACTTCATGACCTGCTCGTTGGCCATCTTGAAGTGCTTGGACTTGGCGCCCCAGTAGCCCTTGGCCAGCTTCAGAGTCTTATTTCTTCTTTTACGCGCCATCATTGCGCCTTTAACACGTGCCATATTTCAATTGCCTCCTATTCTAACGATTCCGTCTCTTATTTGTAAGGGATCATCTTGCGGATGGTCGCCTCGGTGGTGCAGTCAGCATAGGTGGTGCTGCGCAGACGACGGCCACGCTTGGTGTCCTTCTTGGTCAGGATGTGGCTCTTGAACGCATGAGCTCTCTTGACCTTGCCGGATTTCGTCAGGTTGAAGCGCTTCTTTGCGCCGCTATGGGTCTTCAGTTTAGGCATAATATTACTCCTTCCAAAATGATGCTTTGGGAAAACGCGGTTACTTGCCGGCCTTGGGAGACAGGAAGATGGACATGTTCCGTCCCTCCAGCTTGGCCGCCTTGTCGAGGGTCGCCACTTCGGTACAAAGGTCTGCAAACTTATTGAGAAGATCGCGGCCGATGTCGGTGTGCGCCATCTCGCGCCCGCGGAAGCGGACGGATACCTTGACGCGGTTGCCGTCGGACAGGAACTTCTGAGCGTTCTTCAGCTTTGTGTTGAAGTCGCCCACGTCGATGCCCGGAGACATCCGGATCTCCTTGATCTCCACGACGTGCTGGTTCTTTCTGGCTTCCTTCTCACGCTTGCTCTGCTCGAATTTGTACTTGCCGTAGTTCATCAGCTTGCACACAGGGGGCGTCGCCTGCGGGGAGATCTTCACCAGATCCAGCCCGTGCTCCTCCGCGATGCGCAGGGCCTCTTCACCGGACACGATGCCCATCTGCTCTCCGCCTTCGCCGATCAATCGGATCTCCTTGTCGTTGATCTCGTCATTCAGTTGATGCTGTACCTTGCTAATACCGAAGCACCTCCGATCTAAAATAACAAAAACGCGAATGCTCTCCGCATCCGCGCAACAACACAAACCACCCATCCGGGCGCTCTGCTGACGCTGTTGACCTCTTTGCCTGGGGCGGGAGGTGAGGCGGATGCACCGACCTTCTTTGTTTTCTTCGCTATTTTACCGCACTTCCCTTCCCTTGTCAACCATGAATTTTTATTTTTTCCTGCATATTTCCGTCATTCCCGGTCATACTGACGCTGTACCTGCCGCTACGGCGGCCAGTCAACAAAAAGGAGGTGCCCCACATGGAGGAGCGCAAAAACACCAAGAACGAGCAGAACACCAACGAGCAGAATACCCAGAACACCAACAAGAACGCCAAGAACACGAAGAACACCAAGAACTGCAAGTAACCCGGCACGCAGGCAGAGAGCCGCGGCAAACGCCGCGGCTCTTATTTTGCGCTCAATGGGTCACACCCAGATACTCCTCCAGCGTGATGCCCTTGTTGAAGATCTCCTGCGCCACATCCTTACCTACATAGCGGTAGTGCCACGGCTCATAGATGATGCCGGTGATGTCGCTCTTACCGTTGGGATAGCGGTGGATAAACCCGTACCGCCAGGAGTTGGCCATCAGCCACTTCTGCGTGGGGGTCTTTTCCTGCTCCTCCGTGAGATTCTGGTTGCCCATGTCCACGATGTCCACCGTCAGACCCAGCTGATGCTCGCTGGTACCCGGCACCGCGATCTCCTTGGCGGTCTCCTGTACCGCCTCGTCGTGGCTCTTGCCCGCCGCCTCCAGCTTGGCCACCTTCGCGTCGAACAGGCTCTGCTGCGTCTCCATAGACCGATAGGCCGAGCAGATCAGCGGCTCATTCCCCGCCTCGCGGCAGGCGTCCATCATGCTTTGCAGAGCGTCGTAGCACCGGCGATCCACCTGTAAGCCGTTGCTCAGATCCACCGGGTCCACCTGCCAGTCCTCCGGCAGCTGGTTCCACGGATTCACCAGCGTCAAAAGCTCGTTGTCCGCCACCGACGGCTTGGGCGTCTCCGGCTCTTGGGGCACATCCTGCCGTGCCAGCGCCTCCGCCGCCTGTTGCTGCTGCTCCTCCTGGGCCTGTTTTTTGTCCCTGCACCCCTTCACAATGAAGATGATGCCCACGATCAGCACTGCCAGGAACACCGCCGCAATGATGCGGTTGCGCATGGCCTCCCGATAGCGCCGCTGTCTTTTCCGTTCTCTTTCGTCCATGGCTCTTTACCTCAATTCCTGCGGGTATACCCCCGCTTCATGCAGCTTCCGCAGCTCGCCGGACACCCGCGCCCGGTCCTCGTGATACGTCATGCCGAACCATCGGTCTTTGGACTGCAGCACGGACACCGACAGCCGGCTCTCCCGCAGCAGCTCCCCCACCATGTTGGGCAGCAGGCACTCCGCCTTGCTGTTCTCCCCGGCCTCGTACCGCAGGAAGTCCGCGAAATACCGCTCCATCTCGCCGAATATCGACGGCATGAAGCCCCAGAAGTTCATGGACACCACCGTGTCCGGCTCCAGCAGCACACCGCTGTCCTCGTCGCCGATGGTGCCGTCCTCCCGCAGGCGGATCTTCAGCGTCTCATGGATGTCCGTGAGATACCCGTTCCGTTCATGGCACACGCCCCTGGACACTGTGCCGTACTTGGTCACGGTGTTCTTCAGCAGATAACCCACCATGGTGGCCGCGCCCCGCTCCGGCAGGCGCTGCAGCTCCTCGTAGATGGTGCGGTAGGCGTCCACACCGTAGTAGTCGTCGGCGTTGATGACGCAGAACGGCTCATGTACGAACTCTCGCGTACACAGCACCGCGTGGGTGGTGCCGAAGGGCTTTGTCCGTCCCTCCGGGATGCGGTAAAAGTCCGGCACGGAGGAAAAATCCTGAAAAGCGTAGCACACCTCCACCGGCTTTCCCTCCGGTGTCCGCAGCCGCGCTGCCATATCGCCGCACAGTCGCTTCATCAGCTCCAGCATATCCGGCTTGATGATGAACACGATCTTGTCGAACCCGGCGCGCACCGCGTCATAGACGCCGTACTCCATCAGGATCTCACCGTTGGGGCCTACGCCGTCCGTCTGCTTATTGCCGCCGTAGCGGGAACCAAGCCCCGCCGCCATAATGACCAGAGCCGCTTTCATGCACTTTCCTCCTATTATCCCCCTGTCGTTCTGCCTTCAAACCGGCAGCATATTCGTCAGTATAGCACAGTCTCCGCCGCGCTTCAACCGCTTTCGCCCCGCCGGACTCTTAAGTTTTCCCTAATTTCGCAAAATTTTGACCTTTCTCCGATCTTCCTCTGGATTTTTCTTCCCGTATCCCTTATAATATATGTTTGTGACTTTCCTCCGGCCCGCCCGCGGGCCGGAAATCGACTTGTTAGGAGCGAACGATCATGTCAACTTCCAAGAAGGTGATGGGCCATGTCTACGCCATCTTCACCATCCTCGTGTGGGGCAGCTGCTTCGTGCTGACCAAGGAGCTGCTGAAGGGCTACACCGCCATCCAGATCATCCCCCTGCGCATGGGCCTTGCCTATGTGGCCTTGTGGGCGCTGCGCCCCAAAACACTGAAGCTCCCGTGGAAGGATGAACTGATGTTCATCCTCATCGGCATCACCGGCGGCAGCTTTTACTTCTTCCTGCAGAACACCGCCCTGACCTACACCTACGCCGCCAACGTCAGCATTATCGTGGCCCTGTCCCCCATCCTGACGGTGATCCTGGCCCAGCTGTTTTCCCGCAGCGGCGAACGTCTGGGCAAATACGTCTACATCGGCGCGGTCATCGCCATCGCCGGTGTAGTGCTGGTGGTGCTCAACGGCCAGATGACGTTCCATCTAAACCCGCTGGGCGACCTGATCGCTCTGGCCGCCGCCCTGATGTGGGCCGTGTACTCCATCCTCATCAAGAAGTACACCGAGCGGTACGACAACTTCCTGGTCACCCGCCGTGTCATGCTCTGGGCGTTCCTCACCGCCGTGCCCCTGATGCTGCTGACCGACGGCATGCCCGACCTGAAGCCTCTGTTCACCACGCCCACCATGCTGCTGAGCTGGCTGTTTCTGGGCGTGTTCGGCAACGCCGTGTGCTTCGCCATCTGGAACATCGCCTTCAAGTATCTGGGCGTTGTGGTCACCAACAACTACCTGTACGGCACGCCCTTTGTCACGCTGGTGGTGGGCTTCCTGGTGCTGAACGAACAGATCACCGTCATGAGCGTCGTGGGCGCGGTGCTCATCACCGCCGGTGTCATCGTGGCGCTGAAAAAGCCGCAGGAGAACGCTTGACCTCTATATGAAAAAGGTGTGTGCCGCTGTGCGGCACACACCTTTTTTCTTGCTATTTTCCCCCCCTCCTGCTATACTCATATGCATAGGTCATATATGTAAGGAGGCGTTTCCATGCGGCAATTTTTCCGCTCCCGTTGGGTCTGGCTCACCGCCCTGCTGGTGTTCACCGGCGTACTCATCTTCGCGTCGTGGGACAGAGGCATCGCCATCGACTACGACGGCACCGGCTATCTCTGCACCGTCCCCGACGACGGCACGGCGGAGGAGATCCCCGTGTCCTTCCACGGCACATTCCGCCGGGGTACATACACCGGCAGCTGCGACATCCCCGGCGTGCTGTCATGCGCCGCCCTCCGCGCCCAGTTCCACGGCGGCACCGCCGATTCCCTCTTCGTCGTGGATGACTCCGGCTTCTGGGCGGCCGCCCCCCTCCACAGCATCGCCGCGGCGTCCGACCGTTCCTGCGCCGTTATCCGGCTGTGGACGGAGCACACCGTCACCGACGGCCATATCTCCGGCCGGTGGGATGCAGACGACTTCTCCTATATCGCCATCGGCGACAGGAACGCCGCCCACGCACTGGCCGCCACGCAGTAAAAAGCCGCCTCCACTCCGATGGTCCCGGAGTGGGGGCGGTTTTGTGTCCTCTTATCTCTTCCCCAGACGGCTGAAGCCCCAGAACGTCAGGGGCCACACGCACCCGGCGAACAGCACGATCAGCAGATAGCGGATGCCGCCGGCGATCTCCGCCGCGCCGCCGCACAGCGCGATCAGCGGCGCTTTCAGCCCCGCCCGGATAGCCAGCAGCAGTCCAAAGCCCACCACCAGCTTGATGAGCTGCGCCCACCACACCGCCTCCGTCTCAAAGCGGATATACCGCCGATCCAGAATGTTGGTGACCAGCAGGCCCAGCGTAGCGCCTACGAACTTCCACCCGTTGGACAGGGCGCTGACATAGTTGGCGGTGTCCTCCGCCGTGACCCCCGTGTCGCCCCGCAGGTACAGGTACGCTACGAACGCCCCGCTGCACACCACCATAAAGCCGATGACCCACGTCAGCACCCACGGCCGCCGGTCCGCCTCCTCCATCACCGGATAGAGCGCCAGCACCAGCACGCCGCCGACGGCCAGCGACACCCCCACATCCAGCGGGGTGTGGACGCCCAGATACATCCGGCTGAAGCATACCAGCACCATCACCGCGATGCACACCCACCGCAGCCACGGCGCTCTGGTGTACCGTGCTGTGCCGCCGTACAGCGTCACCGCGTTCTGCGTGTGGCCGCTGGGGAACGAGTATCCCGACGCCCCGGCCCGAGCGCTCTCCACGATGGTGAAATCCGGATCCTTGACCCACGGGCGGGGGACGGCGCACAGAATTTTCAGAAACTGGTTGAGGATGGTGCCGAAAAAGCCCACGGTCATCAGGTAGTAACCCATCCGCTTGCTGATGCACCAGAACACGCCCACGGCAAACACCATGAAACAGAGCTCATCGCCCAGATACGTCACCGCGCCCAGAATTTTGTCCAGCAGCGGCGTCCGGATGGACTCCAACGCGTATAAAAGCCCCATATTTCCCTCACTTTCCCGCCGCATTCCCCGGCGGCAAGGTCATTTCACGGTTTATTGTACACTATTTTTCTTTTTCGTGCAAGCATTGACCGCACCGACGGTATCTGCTATACTCTCCCCAGAAAAAACACAGGAGGACACGCCCATGAAGCCCACTGAACTGCTGCAGATCCTGCACACCGCCGAAAAGCTGAAGGACACCACCCGTCACTGCGACACCTCCGGCGGCCGCCGGGAAAGTGTGGCAGAGCACAGCTGGCGTCTGGCGCTGACGGCCTTCTTCCTCCGGGATGAATTTCCGGAGCTGGACATGGACAAGGTGGTGCGTATGTGCCTTATCCACGACCTGGGCGAATGCTTCACCGGCGACATCCCCTCCTTTCTGAAAACCGACGCCGACACGGCAAAGGAGGACTCCCTGCTGTCCCGCTGGGTGGCCTCCCTCCCCGCCCCCTACTGCACCGATATGGCGGCGCTGTACGCGGAGATGGACGCGCTGGAGACTCCGGAGGCCCAACTCTACAAGGCGCTGGATAAGCTGGAGGCCGTCATCCAGCACAATGAAGCCCCTATTTCCACTTGGCTCCCCCGGGAGTATGCCCTGAACCTGACCTATGCCGACGAGAACGTGGCCTTCTCCCCCTACCTCACCGCCCTGCGGGAGGCCGTCCGGGACGAGACAAAGGTCAAGATCGCCGCCCACGGCGGCATGCCCGCCGCGGAGTGACCGCCGCCGTTACAAGGAGGTACTATGCTGGATCATGAAGGCTTTGACCTGTGGGCCGACTCTTACGACCGGAGCACCGCCTGCTCCGATGAAAGCGGCAGCTACCCCTTTGCCGGGTACAGCGCCGTCCTGCAGGATATCTTCCGCCGCGTCCTCTCCCACGGTGCCGGGGACGTATTGGACATCGGCTTCGGCACCGGCGTGCTGACAGCCAGGCTCTACGAGCAGGGATGCCGTGTCTGGGGACAGGACTTTTCTGGAAAAATGGTGACTCTGGCGCATGCAAAAATGCCGTCAGCCGCGCTTTACTGCGGCGATTTCACGGCGGGTCTGGCCGAACCGCTGACACAGCGGCAGTATGACGCCATCATCGCCACCTACTCTCTGCACCACCTGACGGATCAGCATAAGATCGCCTTCATCCGCAGCCTTCTGCCGCTGCTGCGCAAGGATGCCTGTCTCTATATCGGCGATATAGCCTTCCTGACCCGAGCCGACCTTGACCGCTGCAGGCTGGCCGCTGGGGACGCGTGGGATGCGGACGAGATCTACTTCGTATTCGACGAGCTGCGGCAGTCATTTCCCCAAATGACATTTTTACCCCTCTCCCCCTGCGCCGGTGTACTGTCCCTGCAACGCTGATACACATACAAAAAAGCCGCTGCATCGCAGCGGCTTTTTTGTATGTACGGCAGCTCTCCGGGCCGTCTATATGTCCCGTTCCATCACGATATAGCGGTCCTCGCTCACCTGCATGAAACCGTTCTTCTTCCAGAACGCCAGACTCTGGGGATTTCCCTTGTCCACCCCCAGCCGCAGCCGGGTGAAGCCCTGCTCCCGCAGGCACTCCATGGCCTCGGTCACCAGCCGGGAGCCGAGTCCCGTCCCCTGCCGGCTGGCATCCACCATGAAAAAGCCGATCAGCGCCGTTCTATCCTGCGGATATCCCAGGATCAGATCCATCACCGCCGCCAGCGCGCCGCCCGCGAAATAGCCTACATAGAATTTGTCCTCCGGCGCTTTTCCCGGCGGCAGCGCCCGCATGTCCTCCCGGATGCCGTCCGCTGACGGCAGCGGCGGGTGATAACGGTAGTATTGGGGATTTCCGCCGCACAGCGCAAGGATCTGCGGCACATCCGTCTCCTCCAGCCGCCGCACGGTCAGCGATGCCGACAGCCGCGTAATATCCAGTTCCATGTCAGCCGCCCCCCATTACCGATAGGGCCGCACTGGCGGCTGCTCCGCCCGGTGTACGCCAATGATCTTCTCCATCCAGACCATGTGGTACCACCGGCCGAACTTGTACCCGCACGCCCGGAACAGGCCCACCTGCCGGAAGCCCAGATGCTCATGGAATGCCGCGCTGTTCCCGGTCAGGTACTCGTCCTCCTGCTCCGGGCAGGCAATGCAGGCGTAGAGATTGCATACGCCCATCTCCCGCAGCGCCTGCTCCAGCGCCTCATAGAGCCGCCGCCCCATGCCGCACCGCCGCGCATCCTGGGCCAGATACACCGTCAGCTCGCAGCACCAGTCGTAGGCCGCCCGCTCATGGAACGCCCCGGCGTAGGCATATCCCTGCACCACGCCGTCCTGCTCCGCCACCAGATACGGGTACCGCGCCATGACCCGGCGCATCCGCTCCCGGAACTCCTCCAGAGAGGGCGTCTCGTACTCGAACGTGATGGCCGTCTGCCGCACATAGTAGTCGTAGATCTCCAGCAGCCGCGCCGTGTCCTCCAGTCTGGCGTCCCGTATCACAATGCTTCCATGCTCTGCCATTTCCGGCACCTCCCTGTTTTTTTCCGTTTCCCACGCCTTATCCCCTGCGAATGGGATGGCGGATCACCGTTTTCCATTTCTCCGGCGCCGTTTTTCTGGCATCCGACAGATAGATCTCATGGTGCAGCCGCGCCTCCGTGAAGTCGTTCACATAGCCGTTTTCCGCCAGGAAACAATCCATCGCCGCCACCGTCTCCGCCTCCCGGTCGAACGGCCCGATGTGCATGCACTGCACGCACATCCCCTCGCTGACCGTCAGGAACTCCACCGCCCCACAGTCCAGCTTTTTCTTCTCCGCCGCAGCCTGCTTCGCCCAGCGCAGCTCCTCCTCGGTCACAAAGTCCGGCAGGCGGATCACCGATGTCCACCGGAATGCCACCTTGTCCGCCGGATCAAAGCCCGTCCGCCAGAAGCCCTCCAGCGGCGGCACCACATAGTCGAAAAAGCCGTCGATCTTATGACCGCCCCGTCCGCTCATCTTCAGCGTGTACGCCACGGTATACAGCATCTGTATCGCCTGTTGATAGGCGCCCCCCGGCTGGTTTGGATCCCCCTCGCCCCGCACCGCCATGCAGTGCATGGTGGGGACCGTCACGATCTCCGGTCTGTCCTTCGGCAGATAGAATTCCCGATACTCTTTCTTAAAATCAAACGCCATCCCACGATCCTCCCTTCATGCATTCCGCCGCTTCCCACGCTGCATCTCTCCCGCCCGCAGCCGCAAGCCGGTACACCGCCAGTCCGTCAGCGATCCCGCAAAAGCGGAATCCTTTTTTCGCGGCAAGCCGCACTGTCGCCGCCTGTTCCGGAACACATTCAATAACAACGCTCTTTCCCTCTTGTCCTGCCATGCAGATCAGGCGATCCGTCAGCGCCGACGCGTACCCGCGCCCCCAGTATTCCGGGAACAGCACCCAGCCGATCTCCATACTGCCCTCGTCGTAGGGGTGATAGATCACATAGCCGATAAGGCGCTCACTTTCCTCGACCGCATACACAAGGGGCTGCGCCGCCAGCCCAGCACAGCGCAGAAACGCTTCCGTCTGCGCCCTGTCGTAGGGCGGCTCCAGATAGCGCATCACCACTGGATCTGACAGCAGTCGATGCAGCTCGTCAGCGTCGCCGCTTTGCATTCTGCGGATCTTAAGCTCCATCTGTTTTCCCCCTTGCAGTCCCGTTTGGGGTATCCTATCACACCAGGAGAAAAATCGCAAGCGCCGCCCACCCCCCGGCACGTTCCCGACCGGCACACACCGGAACTTCCCCCGCTGCATATCGCGGAGTACAAGACCGCCGCGCCATCCGGCAGTCGGGGGATGTTGGAATAAAAAGAGAAAGCCCACGACAAATGTCGTGGGCTTTGTGTTGGCGCTACCTATCTTCCCGGGCCGTCTCCAGCCAAGTATTGTCAGCAGAAGCGAGCTTAACTTCCGTGT
>CAKTPQ010000033.1 GCA_934591745.1 uncultured Oscillospiraceae bacterium | reverse complement strand
CAGCACGCCTCCAACCTGGGCGGCCTGATCGCCCGCGAGATCGGCGACGAGCTGGGCATCCCCTCCTACATCGTTGACCCTGTGGTCATCGATGAGATGGCTGATGTGGCGCGCTATGCCGGTCATCCCCTGTTCCAGCGTGTCAGCATTTTCCACGCCCTGAACCAGAAGGCCGTGGCCAAGCGCTTTGCCAAGGAGCAGGGCAAGAAATATGAGGAGCTGAACCTCATCGTCTGCCACATGGGCGGCGGCGTTTCCATCGGCGCCCACATGAAGGGCAGCGTGGTGGACACCCAGAACGCACTGGACGGCGAGGGTCCCTTCTCTCCCGAGCGCTCCGGCTCCCTGCCCACCGGCCAGCTGGTGAAGCAGTGCTTCTCCGGCAAGTACACCGAGGGGGAGATGCACCGCATGCTCTCCGGCCGCGGCGGTCTGGTGGCCTACACCGGCTCCAACGATATGCGCTATCTGCTGGCGCAGGCCGAACACGATAAGAAGATCGCCGGTGTGGTGGACGCGTTCCACTATCAGATCGGCAAGGAGATCGGCGCCATGGCCGCCGTTATGCACGGCAAGGTGGATCAGATCATCCTCACCGGCGGCATCGCCTATGGCAAGGAGACGGTGGACGCCATCTCCGAGATGGTCGGCTGGATCGCCCCCATCACCGTCTACCCCGGCGAGGACGAGCTGCTGGCGCTGGCCCAGGGCGCGCTGCGCGTACTGCGCGGCGAGGAGAAGGCCCAGGAGTACCGCCGTCCCCGTCCCGAGGACAACAACTGAGCATAGAAGCATACAAGAGGCCGTCCGGCGCATGCCGGACGGCCTCTTTTCCGTTTTGCAGTTCCTTTTGCCGGGGCTGTCCGCCCAGAAGCCGCCATTCAGCGCAGCGCGCCGATGATGCTCTGGTACTTGTTGATGTCCGAGCCGCCGTTCCACGTCATGAAGCCGCCGGTGCAGCCGGTATCCCGCAGAGCCTTGACCTCCGCCGCCACCTCTGCCTCGCCGTAGGTGTTATACGGCTCCCACAGGGCGTTGTACGCCTGGATCCAGGTGCGCACCGCGCCGGGAGAGACTGTCTCCGCCTGACGCTCCGCCGCCGCTGCGCCGAACATATGCACCGTATCATAGGGATGCTCCCACGGCTTATAGTCGCCCTGCGCGCTGTAATGATCGGGGTAGGGCATCCCGGAAATGGCGTCCACCGCCGCGCTGATAGCCGGCCAGTACTGGCCGCAGGCGGTGACGTAGGGATTGGCGCACTCGCCGAATACATCGCCGGACAGATAGTACCCGGCGCTGTGGAGCCGCTCCGCCGCGTACAGCAGGAACCGCTGCACCGCCTGGGCCTTGCTCTCGCCGTAGGTATTGCGGTAGTCGATGGTGCCGGCCTTCTCGTAGTTATAGGCCCCGTCGGGGAAGCGGATATAGTCGAACTGGATCTCGTTGAAGCCCAGCGCCGCTGCCTCCAGCGCCAGATCCACCTTGTACTGCCACACCGTGCGGTCGTAGGCACTGGGCCAGTACATATGGCTGATCTGCAAAGGCGTGCCGTTCAGGTCGCAGATGACCTGCTCCGGATGGTCCGCCGCCAGATGGGCGTCGTTGAACACGGTGATGCGGCCGATAAGGTAGTATCCCGCGTCCTTCAGCTTCTGGACGTTGGCCCGGAAGCCCTCCATGGTGTCCATGGCCGCCGCGTAGGCCGACGGGCTGTACCGCTGCATCACCGGTGAGGCGTAGGACACGGCGGTGCCGTCCACGATGTCCACCACAAAGGCGTTGACGCCGCTGCCCTCCGCCACCCGGAGGTAGCTGTCGGCGTACTGGACGGCCGAGCCGTTGAGATACAGCGCCCGCACCTCGTCCGGCATGTCGTTGCCGGCGATGGGTCCCTTCTCCACGGGATAGTAGTCCAGCCCCGCCGCGTCGCCGCCGCCCCAGCTGTCGCCCCGGGAGGCGTGGAGCCGGTACAGCGTCTCGTCATACTGGGCCAGCGCTTCCTCCTCCGTCATGCGGACGTTGGCGGCGGCGATATAGCCCTCGCCCCGGCCGCAGGATACGCGCCAGCGCAGCACCGCGCCGTCCCCATCCAGCCCATCAAAGCCGGTAACGGTCAGGGCCACGCCCTTTTCCACGGCACAGCCGGGGACAGCCCCCGTCTCATCCACCAGGCTCATGCCCCGCAGGGCGTACACCGTATCCACCTGTACCGCGTCCTCATAGCGCTGGGCCAGACGCTGCTTTTCCAGCAGGACATACGTCTCGCCGTTGACCACGCGGACGTAGGCGCTGTCGCTGTCCATATCCGCCAGCACATAGTGTACCTCCGCGCCCCGGGTCAGGGAACCCAGCACCGCCCCCTCCTCGTCATATACAAGGACGGACTCCTCCGGGGATGCCGCATAGCCCACCGCCGTCTCCGGCGCCGGGGGCGGCAGCTGCTGGCGGTAAATATACACGCCCAGGCAGGCCAGTCCCGTCAGACACAGCAGAACGATGATGATCCCCGCCGCGCTGCCCTTTCTGCCGGCTCTCTCTTTTGTTGACATAAGCGTAACTCTCCTTGTGCTCTTTTGATCTCGTGCAGGTCATTATACGATATTTCTCCCCGCATTTCTACCCAAATATTGTGGTGGCGCTGACAAATTTTTCATATTTTTTGTGTTTCTCCCGCTTTTCAGGTAGACAACGACAAAAACCGATGGTATACTGTCAGTGATTATTATGTAAATCAACCGGTGCTTCTGCACCGCTCTACCGATTTTTTTGCAAAGGCAGGGTGTATGCGATGAAATGGATGAAACAAGGCGCCGCCGTGGTGCTGGCCGCCGCGCTGACGTTGAGCCTGCTGGCCACCGCGCTGATGGCCGCCAGCAAGAACTGGCTGGACGCGGAGCTGGGCGATCTGAGCCAGTACTATGAAACGGGCAACAGCGCCGATCCCGGCTACTACTCCACAGTGGAGGGCGATCAGGGCGGCACGTCCTACGGCATCTACATGTTCGCCAGCAACGCCGGCACGCCGCTGAGCTTTGCCCAGTGGCTGCAGGAGTTCAAGTCCGGCTCCGTCTACCGCTATATGGGCGACAAGCTGTATGACGCCTATGCCTATAACCTCAGCGGCAAGTACGCTCCCGGCTACGGCAGCAACTTCAACGCCACCTGGCGCAGCATCGGCGACGACTATCCGGAGGAGTTCACCCAGGCCCAGAAGGACTACTGGGAGACGCACGCCTACGCGGATCTGCTGAGCAACCTGAAGTCTGCTGTCCCCAGCTTTGATCTGGATAACTACTCCATGGCGCTGCGGAATGTGCTGTGGAGCCGCAGCGTACACCACGGCGCCGGCGTGATCCAGGGTGCCAACAGCAGCGACGGCCGCAGCGGTGCCACCGGTGTGGTGCTCCGCGCCTTCGACAAGCTGGGCGGCTTCCAGAACCAGAGCGAGGCCCAGATCATCCAGGCCATCTACGCCGAGTGCAGCCGTCTGGACGGCACCCCCGCCAAAAACCGCATGTCCGGCGACACCGCCGACAAGTACGGCGTGGGCGGCCAGTCCATGGCCTATTTCAGCGGCAACTCCGGCGATGTGCAGCTCAGCGTCTACCGCCGCCTGCATGTCAATGAGCCGGCTGACGCGCTGGTGATGCTGTACGCCAATTCCGAAGCCCCCCTGCCCGACGGCGATTACCGCATCTCGCCCCACGGCGCTACCGACCAGGCGCTGGCCGCCGACCTGTCCGGCCTGACCAAGGCCTCCGGCGCTGCGGCCGTCCGGCTGACCTATTACGCCAGCGGCTATTACACCCTGAGCATCGACAGCAAGCGCCTGACCGATGCCGGCGGCAAGGTGACGCTGGCCTCCCCCACCTCCGGCAGCGACCAGATGTGGCAGCTGACGGGCGATGGCCCCTATTATCTGAAAAACCGCAGCACCGGCCGCCTGCTGGTGCTGGATGCCAAGTCCGTGACCACCACCAAGGACAGCAAAGCCGCCACTGGGCTCCAGCTTTCCGCCATCGGCAGCACCTGGAACACGGAGGGCATGTTCTATCCCAGCAGCGAGGACTTCACCACCGAGCTGGTGGCCGATAAATCCTCCTACCCCATGCGCGGTGTGATCACCAGCAGCATGCCCATCTCCAGCATTACGGTGAAGGTGGCCTCCTCCGACGGCAGCACCGGCTTCACCGCCTCCAGCAGCATCAAGGGCACCGCGTATTACTACGACCTGTGGAATCTGGACAGCGCCTGCGCCTTCAGTAAGCTCAGCGCCGGCCAGTACACCATGGCCATCACCGGCACCAACGCGGCCGGTACGGTGACGCTGGCGGAGAGCCGCTTTACCGTGGATGTCAACACCGATCCCGACCCCGACGGCCTCACCGATGAGGAATACATCGTGGCCTTCCAGGTGGGCGAGACAGTGATTGAAAGCCGCGTGTACAACCTGACAGACACCTATGGTGAGCTGCCCGCCGTGGATGAGACGGGCTTCCAGGGCTGGTACCGCGAGGACGGCACGGAGGTCTCGCCCAACTCCCCTGTGGCGGCCTCCAACCATACGCTGTACGCCAAGTTTGGTGATCTCCATACCGTCACCTTTAAGGTGGACGACACCGTGGTGCGCACGTTCAAGCTGTCCAAGGGCGACCTTATCACCGCCCCGCCCAACCCCGTCAAGGCAGCGGACAGCAAGTATACCTACAGCTTCAAGCAGTGGGTGGACCAGGACGGCGATGCTTTCGTGGCCGATGCCGTCTATATGGGCCGCAGTGACATTACCTACACTGCGCAGTTCACCAAGACCGCCAAGTCCGATCCCGGCAATAACGGTGGCACCGATCCCGGCAATAACGGCGGAAACAACGGCGGCACCGATCCCGGCACGCCTTCCGGCGCTTTCCTGACCGGTATCGCCCCCGGCACCTCCGTCAAGACCCTGAACAGCTCCGGCTACACCGTGTATGATGGCAAGACCGCTGTCACCTCCGGCTATGTGGGCACGGGCATGACCGCCGTCAGCGACAGCACCAGCCTGACCATCGTGGTCACCGGCGACGTCACCGGTGACGGACGCATCACCATCACCGATGTGGTGAAGCTGCAGAATTACGCCGCCGGCGCCGGCGATCTGAACGAAGCCGCCATGAAGGCTGCCGACATCAACGGCGACGGGCGCGTCACCATCACCGATGTGGTGCAGGCCGCCCAGGTCACCGTGGGGCAGCGCACCATCTGAGTGGGAGGTAACACATGAAAAACAGACTCCTTCGTGCCGCGCTGGCCCTGACAGCCGCCGTACTGCTGGTACTGACTGTCCTGCCCCGGCAGGCCTATGCCGCCGATGCCGCGCTTTCCGGCAGCAGCAGCGTGCAGGCCGGCAATTCCGTGACACTGACCCTGTCCGTGGACAGCAAGATCTACGGCCTGACGGCAAACCTTAACTGCGGTGAGGGCCTGACCTTTACCAACTACACCTGCTCCGTCAGCGGCTGGAGCATTCTGGTGAACCAGAACCACTTCAGCGTCTACGGTACCTCCAGCGCCAGCGGCGCTGTCATCACCGTCACGCTGAAGGTGGCCTCCGGTACTGTGGCCGACACGGTGCTCAATGCCAGCTTCGATAACATCGTGGCCTCTGACGGCGACAACGACATCGACATCGGCTCCGCCTCCTGGTCCGGCAAGGTGGCCGGCGCACCCAGCAGCAACTGCTCCCTGTCCGCCATCATCGCCGGCAACTTCACGCTGACTCCGGCGTTCTCCTCCGATACGACGTACTATACCGCTAAGGTGCCGTACAGCGTGTCCAAGCTGAATCTGGACTACAACCGGGCCGACAAGACCCAGACTGTCTCCATCAACGGCACCCAACTGGCAGTGGGACTCAATACCGTGACACTGAAGGTCACCGCCGCCAGCGGCGCCACCCGCACCTATACCATTGAGGTCACGCGGGAACAGGACCCCGATTACAAGCCCTCCTCTGACGCCACTCTCTCTCAGTTAGGCATCGAGGGCGCGACCCTCAGCCCCGCCTTCAGCAGCAGCGTCAAGGACTACATCGCCTACGTCCCCTTTGAGACGAAGCAGGTGACGCTCTCCGCCGCCGCCAATGACAGCAAAGCCAGCGGCGTCAGCGGCACCGGCGATGTCGCCATCGACAAGGAGGGCGAAAACCTGGTGACTGTCACCTGTACCGCCGAGGACAAGACCTCCAAGGAGGCGTACACCATCCATGTGGTGCGCATGCCCCAGTACACCGGCATCGTGCCCACTGTCACCATTCCGGAGCCTGACCCCGAACCGGAACCCGAGCCGGAGCCGGAGGTCCCCACGCTCCAGCTCCCCCTGAACATCAAACTGCCCCTGCTGGGTGAGGTCCGCACCGTGGTAGCCATCATCGGCGGCGTGGTGCTGGTGGCCGGTCTGCTGTTCCTGCTGGGACTGCTGATCGGACGCAGCACCGGCGGCAATGACAACTTTGACGGTCCGGACGATCCCTCCGACCGGGATGACCGCCGTCCCCGCCGTGACCGCGAACGTGACCGCGAACGTCGGGAGGAACGCCGCCCCGCTCCTGCCCCGGCGCGTTCCCGTCCCCTGCCCCGCATCGTGCCCCGTGAGCCGGAGCCGGTAAAAAAGGCCGCGCCCCCGGCCCGGAACTGGGCGGATTTCGACATCCCTCTGGATGATGAGCCCGCAGCGCCTCCCGCCCCCAAGTCCGCCACCCCCGACCTCCCGCTGGTGGAGGAAACGGTGGAGAAGACGCTGGCCGATGCGCCGGTGCCCAAGGACGAGGAGGATGTGCGTACCATGTCTCTGGAGGACCTTTTGAAGGACATCCACAATATGTAACGAAAACAGCCTGGACATCTGCATGTCCAGGCTGTTTTTTGTGTATGCAGTCTCCCTTAGGGAGCCAGTCATTCCCCGCCCGTTTCCGGGTCTTTTCCGAAAATTTTCACAAGGCCGACGATCCCGCACAATATGCCGATGTCGCAGGCCAGTTCGCCAAGCCCCATGATCAGATCCGTCAAGCCCGGAGCCCCCACACAGAGGAGTATCCCAAACAGGATCAACGCAAAGCCCTTCACAGTCCTATCCTTCATCTGCCGATCCCTCCCGTCTCATAAAAGCTTTTGTATTAAATGCCGTTCACCGGCAGGTGTCCTTTTCGTCTGTTTTTACTTGCCCTCCCGCAGGGCCGCCGCAGCCGCCCGTGCGGCTGCGGCCGCATCCTCGGTGTACACGTCCGCGCCGATCTCGTCGCAGAAACTCTGGCTGATAGGTGCGCCGCCCACGAAGATCTTCACACGGTCACGGATGCCCTTCTCCTTCGCCAGACGCACTACATCCCGCATCTCCTGCATGGTGGTGGTCAGCAGGGACGAGCAGGCGATGACGCCGCAATCCTGTGCCAGTGCCGTCTCCACGAACTGCTCCGGCGATACGTCCACACCCAGGTCCACTACCTCGATACCGCTGCCCTCCATCATGATCTTCACCAGATTCTTGCCGATGTCGTGCATATCGCCCCGTACCGTGCCGATGCAGGCCCGGCCCAGCTTTTCACCGCTGCCGCCGGCCATCAGGGGCTTCAGCACACCCAGCGCCGCCTGCATGCACCGGGCAGCCATCAGCATCTCCGGCACAAACACCCGGCTGGCGGAGAAGTCCTCGCCCAGCCGATCCATGCCCCGCACCAGTCCGCCGGACAGGATCTCCTGCGGCGACAGCCCCTGGGCCAGCGCCTCCTCGCACAGGGCCAGCACCTTTTTCCGCTGTCCCCGCTGCAGGGCGGCGGCCAACTGCGCCAGCACGCCGTCCCCGGCATCCGCCGGCATTTCCGCCGCCGCACCGCCCGCCGGACGCTCCAGCACGCGCCGGGGCACCGGCGGCACATCGAACCGCGGCAGGTGCAGCTTCGTGTTGTATGCGTCGATGGCCGCGTCGATACAGGCGTCCACGCGGGGATACACAGCCCCCGGCAAGCCGTAGGTGATGGAGGGAATAAAGTGTCCCAGCGGGCAGCAGTCCGCCAGCACGCGATCTGCGTAGGCCCGTATCTCCTGGGGCGAGGCATCCGCCCGGTCGATGGCCGCGCCCATGCCGCCCATCAGCACCAGCCTTCCCTTCAGGTGCCGCTGCAGGGCAGGGATGTCATTCTCCGGCAGCACGCCCTGCCACACATGGATACCGATCTCCGCCATGTCGTCCACGATGGGCGCCAGATAAGAGTCGGCGTGGTGGATGGCGATGCAGCCCCGGGAGCGGATATACCCGTAAAACCGGCGGTACGGCTCCTTAAAAAATTCCCGCCACATCTCCGGCTTCATGAACAGTGCGTCCTTGGTGCCCCAGTCGTCGTGGGAGAAGATGACATCCGGCCGCAGGTTGTCGATGAGCAGCTTCACATAGCCCAGCCGGTACTCCAGAATGTACTCAATAAGCTCGTGCATCTCCTGAGGATGCTCGTAGAGGTTGGTCAGCGTATCCTCAAACCCCATAAGGAAGTGGCACTGTTCAAAGATGCCGGTGCCCATAAAACCTGCCAGCAGCTTCTCTTCGCCACAGGCGGCTCGGGCCTGCCGACGGCAGGCCGCCCAACCCTCGGTGCAGTGGGCCGCCAGATCCGGAGCATGTACCGTTTCCCGCCACCGGGTCACGTCCGGGCACACCGCCAGACCGTCCCCCGTCACCGGCATGGGGCCGGGCGCATCCTCCGGAAAGCTGATGGTGGTGCCCCAGCGGTCCACGCTGACGGTGCCCCGCTTCCGGTTGCCCCGCAGGTATGTGTTGGCCGGGTCGTTCAGGCACATATGCAGCGCCTCATACTGCCGCAGCTGCCGCTCCGGTTGACCGTCCGGCTTCAAAAGCTCCAGAAAGTTCTCTTTTGCTGTCATCATGGCGCACTCACCTCGCAAATACTCTTGACAAAGCAGGCTCATCCTGCTTAAAGTAGTGGTAACATTATAAAAATCCCGCACTTTTCTGTCAAGTGCGGCCCATCTGTTTCACAGCGGAGGTATGGATATGGAGCTTCGTTTTCCCCTCATTCTGGACGGTGCCACCGGCACCGAACTGCAAAAGCGCGGCTACTCCGGCGACGTCGGTGCCGAGCAGTGGACGCTGGCCCACCCGGACGCTATCCGGGCCATTCAGCGGGACTATGTGGCCGCCGGCAGTCAGGTGCTGTACACCCCCACCTTCGGCGGCAACGCCGTGAAGCTGGCGGAGCACGGTGTGACGGAGGATGTCGCCGGCTATAATCGCCGTCTGGCCGCCCTGTCCCGGGAGGCCGCCGGCGGCAAGGCGCTGCTGGCCGGTGACCTGGCCCCCACCGGCCTGTTTCTCTCCCCGCTGGGCAGCGCCTCCTTCGATGATCTGGTGGACGCCTACGCCCGGCAGGTGGCCGGTTTGGAGGAGGCCGGCGTCGATCTCTATGTCATTGAGACGATGATGACTCTGTCTGACGCCCGTGCCGCTGTACTGGCCGTCCGGGCCGTCACCGACAAGCCCGTTTTCGTCACGTTCACCTGCGACCAGAATGGCCGCAGCATCTCCGGCACCGACGTCACCGCCGCCCTCACCGTCCTGCAGGGCATGGGCATCGACGCCTTCGGCCTGAACTGCTCCGCCGGACCGGAGCAGATGCTGCCCCAGCTCCGCCGCCTGCGGGAATATGCCCGTGTCCCCCTGATCGCCAAGCCCAACGCGGGCATGCCTGTCATCGTGGACGGCACGGCGGTGTACGACTGCCCGCCGGAGCAGTTCGTCTCACTGGTGACGGACATGCTGGCCTGCGGTGTCATGATCTTCGGCGGCTGCTGCGGCACCACCGCCGCCCATATCGCCGCTCTGCGCGGTGCGCTGGACGGCGCGTCCGTGACACCTCCCGCGCCGCGGCACACCGAATTGCTGCCCGCCGCCACGGAAAAGCTGCCTTGTTATCTGCCCGCCGACGCGGGCCACGGCCCCATCCTGTCCGTCACCCCCGACCTGGAAGATACCCTCGCCGCCGCGCTGGAGGAGGACTTCCCCATGGTCGCACTGCACCTGACCTCCCCGGAGGACACAGCGGCGCTGGCGGAATGTCAGTATATGCTGACAAAGCCCCTGTGCCTGGTCTGTGACGATGCGGCGGTGCTGGAACAGGCGCTGCGGAGCTATCAGGGCCGCGCCCTGTACGAAGGTGCGCTGCCGGAACCCGTCCTCCAGTCTCTGGCCGGTAAATACGGCCTGCTTTTCTGAATCATACAGAAGCAGGGCCGCTTCCTTTGGAAGCGGCCCTGCTTTCTTCTCATTCCACAGGCTTCAGGCGGAAAGTATATATACCCTCGGCGCACACGGTGCCTGCCGCATCCGCCACCCACGCCCGGATAACGGCGATGCTGCGCCCCATGTGCACCGCCTCTGCGTGGGAGGTCAGCCGTTCGCCCTGTGCCGGCGCCAGAAAACGCACCTCGCAGTTGACCGTGCGGCACAGGCTGCCGCGGGTGCAGGCCGCCGAACCGGCCACCTGGTCCATCATGGTGCAGTACACGCCGCCGTGGACGATGCCCATGGGGTTCCGGTGCCGCTCCTCCAGCTGTAATTCGCCTCTGGCCCAGCCGTCGCCCAGCTCCGCCAGACGCATGCCGCCGGTAACGGCGTAGGTTCCCGGCTGGTTAGCGCGCTCCTTCAGCGCGGCAAGCCACGCTTGTTTCTGCTGCTCTGTCATGGTTCATTTCCTTCCGTTAAAAGCGTCATCTCTCCCAGCACCACGAACCGGTAGTTGTCCGCCTCGTAGGAGCAGGTACACATGCCCACGATGCGCCCCGTGGGGATGCCCCGTCCGGCGTTGAATGTGGACTGGCTGATGAAGCGGGACAGATCCGCGTCGCTGAACGACGTGTTGAACACCTCATGCACCCCCGGCACGATCAGCCCGGCGAACAGATCCACCCGGTACGTCCCCTCGTTGGTATACAGGTAGAAAAACGGGTGGGCATCGTAATACCACTGCTGCTTGTACCCGGAGATGGAGGCGAACATGGTGCCGTCGGCCATGTGATGGCCGTAGAGCATGTTGCTCTGAGATGTGAAGTCCCGGTTGGCCCTGGCATCCAGAAAGATGGTGCCGTAGGCGCTGTAATTGCCGTACAGGTCGTGGTGCAGGTAATACTCGTTGTCGCCGTCGTAGGCAATGGGGTAGCTGATGGGGGTGCCCGGACTGTACACATACCCGATGATATCCTTGTAATGGGACTGCCACCAGCCCAGGTCGATCTCCGCCGGCGGCGTCAGGTGCATGGACGTCTCCGCCGTCTCGGCGATGTCGGCACGCAGCTTCTCCATCGCCGCCGTCAGCGGCTCCGCCGCAGAAAGCACCGTCTCCTCCGCTGCGTCAAGCGGCGCCATGGCGGCCGCCAGCGCCGGCCGGCCCGCCTCGGATGCGGGTGCGCCCGCCCCCGTCAGCGTCAGCACCAGCCATGACGGCAGGCCCACCACAGCGGCGGCCAGCAGCAGCGCGATCCATCTCTTTTTCATCGGCTTCTCCCCCACATGCAAAATATGGGCCTATTATACGCGTTTTCCCGCTGTATCGTCAAGATTCCGCGGAAAATTTCCCCAATTTTCACAGGGGATGGCGTCCGCGCCCCGCCGGAAGGCCGTTTCCCCCCGCTGTGGAAGGGCGCACTCCTCTCCACCGTTCTGCGCAGAAACGACCCCCGCACGGAAAAGACCGCCGCGCATCAGCGCGGCGGTCTTTTTTATGCGTTTGCTGCGTTGAGCGGGTACGGCTTATTTGTCGTACATCTCCACCAGCTTCTGCAGGTGCTCGAAGCGGGCCTTGGCCTCGTCCTCGTTGCGCTGGAACAGCACATCCGCACGCTCGGGGAACTCGCGGGTCAGACGGGAGTAGCGGGCCTCGTTCATCAGGAACTCCTGATAACCGCCGGCGGGAGCCTTGGAATCCAGCGTAAACTTCTTGTCGCCGCCGTCGGGGTTGTAGCGGAACAGGTTCCAGTAACCGCAGTCCACAGCCTTCTTCATTTCCTTCTGGCAGTTCATCATGCCGCCCTTGATGCTGTGCATCTCGCAGGGGCTGTAGCCGATGATCAGGGACGGGCCGTGATAGGCCTCGGCCTCGGTGATGGCCTTGATGGTCTGCGCGGGGTTGGCGCCCATGGCCACCTGCGCCACATACACATAGCCGTACTGCATGGCGATCTCAGACAGGCTCTTCTTCTTGATCTCCTTACCGGCAGCGGCAAACTGTGCCACCTGACCGATGTTGGAGGCCTTGGACGCCTGTCCGCCGGTGTTGGAGTACACCTCGGTGTCGAACACGAAGATGTTCACGTCCTGCTTGGAGGCGATGACGTGATCCAGTCCGCCGTAGCCGATATCGTAGGCCCAGCCGTCGCCGCCGAAGATCCACATGGACTTCTTGGCCAGATATTCCTTCTTGCTGAGGATGTCAGCCACCAGCGTGCAGGCAGCGCAGTCGCAGAACAGGGCGCCCTTGGCCTTCAGCTCGGCAGCGTGCTCCGCGAACTGCGGCACGGCGGCCAGCTCCTCCACGGTGCAGATGCTCTCCTCCAGGGCCTTGACGTAGGCCTTGGCAGGCTCGGCGTTGGCAGTGCCGTCATCCATGGTGTCCAGCCAGGCCTGTGCGGCGGCCTTCAGCTCCGGACGGGCCCACTCCACAGCGATGAGCTGGCGGGTCTCCTCGGCCAGATCCTCGCGGATCTTGTTCTGGCCGGTAAACATACCCAGACCGTGCTCCGCGTTGTCCTCGAACAGGGAGTTGCACCATGCGGGGCCGTGGCCCTCCTTATTGGTGCAGTAGGGAGACGTGGCCGCGGGACCGCCCCAGATGGAGGAGCAGCCGGTGGCGTTGGAGACGTACATATGGTCGCCGAACAGCTGGGTGACGAGACGGGCATAGCTGGTTTCGGCGCAGCCGGCGCAGGAGCCGGAGAACTCCAGCATGGGCTGCTTGAACTGGCTGCCCTTGACGGAGTTGTCCTGCATGTCCTTCTTCTCGGACACCTCGGAGACGCAGTAGTCGAACACGTCCTGCTGTGCCAGCTCGCCCTCCTGGGCCACCATGGTCAGCGCGTTGACGGGGCAGGCGCCGATGCAGACGCCGCAGCCCATGCAGTCCAGCGGGCTGATGGCCATGGTGAACTGATAGGTGCCCTTGCCCTTGCCGGCCTTCACGTCCACGATCTTGGCGGCCTCGGGAGCCTTGGCGGCCTCATCGGCAGTCAGCGCGAAGGGACGGATGGTGGCGTGGGGGCAGACATAGGCGCACTGGTTGCACTGGATGCACTTGGTGCTGTCCCAGGTGGGAACGGACACGGCCACGCCGCGCTTCTCATAGGCGGCGGCGCCCAGCTCGAACTGGCCGTCCACATGATCCACGAAGGCGGAGACGGGCAGGCTGTCGCCGTCCATCTTGCCCACGGGCTCCAGGATATCCTTGACCATCTTCACCAGCTCGGGCTTGCCCTTGAGCCGCTTGGGCTCCCTAGTATCCACGGCGTTAGCCCAGTCGGCGGGCACATCGATCTTCTTGTAGGCGGTGGCGCCCAGGTCGATGGCCTTGTAGTTCATATCCACCACGTCCTGGCCCTTCTTCAGATAGGAGGCCTTGGCCTTCTCCTTCATGTAGGCGATGGCCTCCTCCTCGGGCATGACCTTGGCCAGAGAGAAGAACGCGGACTGGAGGATGGTGTTGTTGCGCTTGCCCATACCGATCTCGATGGCCAGGTCGATGGCGTCGATGGTATAGAGCTGGATGTTGTTCTGGGCGATATAGCGCTTGGACGCGGCGTCCATGTGGTGGTTCAGCTCGTCGAAGTCCCACTGGCAGTTGATCATATACACGCCGCCGGGCTTGACATCCTGCACCATCTTGAAGCCCTTGGTCACATAGCTGGGATTGTGGCAGGCCACGAAGTCGGCCTTGTTGATATAGTACGGAGAACGGATGGGCTTGTCGCCGAAGCGCAGATGGCTGATGGTGACGCCGCCGGTCTTCTTGGAGTCGTACTGGAAGTACGCCTGCACGTACTTGTCGGTATGGTCGCCGATGATCTTGATGGAGTTCTTGTTGGCGCCCACGGTGCCGTCGCCGCCCAGGCCCCAGAACTTGCACTCGATGGTGCCGGCTGCGGCGGTGTTGGGACAGTTCTTATCCTCGGGCAGGGAGATGTTGGTGACATCGTCCACGATGCCGATGGTAAACTGGCGCTTCATCTCGTCCTTCTTCAGCTCGCTGTACACGGCGAACACGGAGGCGGGAGGCGTATCCTTGCTGCCCAGACCGTAGCGGCCGCCGATGACCTGCACATCGTTCATGCCGGCGTTGGCCAGCGCGGTAACGACATCCTGATACAGAGGCTCGCCCTGTGCGCCCGGCTCCTTGGTGCGGTCCAGCACGGCGATCTTCTTGGCGGTGGCGGGAATGGCCTCGATCAGCTTCTCGGGAGCAAACGGACGGTACAGACGGACCTTCACCAGGCCCACCTTCTCGCCGTGGGCGTTCAGATAGTCGATGACCTCCTCGGCCACGTCGCAGATGGAGCCCATGGCCACGATGACGCGATCCGCGTCGGCAGCGCCGTAGTAGTTGAACAGCTTATAGTCGGTGCCCAGCTTGGCGTTGATCTTGTCCATGTACTTCTCCACCACGGCGGGCAGCTCTGCATAGTACTTGTTGCAGGCCTCGCGGTGCTGGAAGAAGATATCGCCGTTCTCATGGCTGCCGCGCATATGGGGATGCTCGGGGTTCAGGGCGTGGCGGCGGAACTCGGCCACGGCGTCCATGTCGCACATGTCCTTCAGATCCTCGTAGTCCCACACGGCGATCTTCTGGATCTCATGGCTGGTGCGGAAGCCGTCGAAGAAGTTGATGAAGGGCACCTTGCCGGTAAGGGCGGCCAGATGGGCCACGGGACTCAGGTCCATGACCTCCTGCACGTTGCCCTCGCACAGCATGGCAAAGCCGGTCTGGCGGCAGGCCATGACGTCGGAGTGGTCGCCGAAGATGTTCAGGGCGTGGGTGGACACGGTACGGGCGGAAACGTGGAACACGCAGGGCAGCTGCTCCGCCGCGATCTTGTACATATTGGGGATCATCAGCAGCAGGCCCTGAGACGCGGTGTAGGTGGTGGTCAGCGCGCCCGCGCCCAGAGAGCCGTGGACAGCACCGGCGGCGCCGGCCTCAGACTGCATCTCCACGACCTTGACCTTGGTGCCGAAGATGTTCTTCAGACCGTTGGCGCTCCACTGGTCGACAAAGTCGGCCATCGGGCTGGACGGCGTGATGGGGTAGATGGCAGCGACCTCAGAAAACGCATAGGAAACATGCGCTGCGGCGTTATTGCCATCCATGGATTTCATTTTTCTTACCATAACGTGCCTCCTTAAATAAAATATACTTCTCAAAAGCTCTTCCGCACCGTGCCGTACACAGGCGAAAGTGCTCCCTCTCCGTCTGCTTTTGCCGCTGCCGGAGAGAAAGCTCATGCGAAAGACGCCTGTATAAAGCGTCTTTCCCTTTGGTATTGTTGATAGTATCACAAACATTTCCCGCTGTAAACCGGATTTTTGTGATTTCTACTATTGTGAAACTTTTTTAGCGCCATGCACAAAAATTCTCACGCGCAGACCCCCGGAAAGCGTCGTTCCGCGCAAAATCGCTCCGGTTTTTTGAAAAAACCGCTGTTCACCGCCTGCGTTTTATGATAAGATGAAAGGTGAACGACAAATTGGAAGGGGGATGGCTGCCCATGGTGGTCACTGTGCGTTCTCTGGGTCTTACCGGCATCCGCGGCTACGAGGTGACGGTGGAGTGCTTCCTCTCCGGCGGACTGCCCGCCTTTGACATGGTGGGCCTGCCGGACGCCGCCGTCAAGGAATCGCGGGAGCGTGTCCGCGCCGCTGTGAAGAACTGCGGCGCCAAGTTTCCCGTCAGCCGTATCACCGTAAATCTGGCACCCGCCCGCGTCCGCAAGGAGGGCACGCTGTACGACCTGCCCATTTTGCTGGGCATTCTGGCCGCGGCGGAGGAGCTGAAGCCCCTGCCGGAGGACGCCGCCTTTCTGGGCGAGCTGAGTCTCACCGGCGCCCTGCGCCCCGTCACCGGCGTGCTGCCCATGGCGCTGTGCGCCGCCCGGCTGGGTGTCAAGGCCCTGTACGTCCCGGCGCAGAACGCCGCCGAGGCCACGCTGGCCGACGGGCTCACCGTCTACGGCGTGGAGAACGTGTCCCAGCTTATCGCCCACCTGAACGGCGACGCACCCATGACCCCCGCGGCGCGCTGGCAGCCGGAGCCGTCCCGCCGCCCCCTGCCGGACTTTGCCGACGTCATGGGGCAGGAGAACGTGAAGCGCGGCCTGGAGATCGCCGCAGCCGGCGGCCACAACGTGCTGCTCATCGGCTCTCCCGGCGCGGGCAAGTCCATGCTGGCCCGGCGCATCCCCTCCATTCTGCCCGATATGACCCGCACAGAATCCCTCCAGACCACGGAAATTTACTCCGTGGCCGGCATGACCGACCCCGCCCACCCGCTGGTGGACACCCGGCCCTTCCGCAGCCCCCACCACACGGCGTCCACCGTGTCGCTGGCCGGCGGCGGCGGTTCGCCTCGCCCCGGCGAGATCTCTCTGGCCCACAACGGCGTGCTGTTTCTGGACGAGCTGCCGGAGTTTGACAAGTCGGCGCTGGAGACGCTGCGCCAGCCGCTGGAGGACGGCTTCGTCACCATCACCCGGGCCGCCGGGACGCTGACGCTGCCCAGCCGCTTCATGCTGGTGTGCGCCATGAACCCCTGCAAATGCGGGTGGTACGGCCACCCCTCCGGACGCTGCACCTGCTCGGAAAATCAGGTGGAGCAGTATATGCACCGCATCTCCGGCCCGCTGCTGGACCGCATCGACATGTACATCGAGGTGCCCTCCGTGGAATACGAGGCCATGCGCCGCAGGGAGCAGCCGGAGTCCTCCGCCGTCATCCGCCAGCGGGTCAACGCCGCACGGGAGGTGCAGAAGCAGCGCTTCGCCGGCACGGAGGTATCCTGCAACGCCTATATGACCCCTGCCATGATCGGAGAATTCTGCCGGCTGGACGACGCCGGCGAACGGCTGATGCAGGGCGCCTTTGACCGTCTGGGCCTTACCGGCCGCAGCCACGACCGCATATTGCGCATGGCCCGCACCATCGCCGATCTGGAGGGCAGTCAACACATCGAGGCCCCCCATCTGGCGGAGGCCATCCAGTACCGCAGCAGCAGTATTTTGAAGTAAGGAGAAACCGCACCATGCACGAGATCATCCTGTGCAAGCTGGGCGAGGTCGTTCTGAAGGGCCTGAACCGCCGCAGCTTTGAAATGAAGCTCATGAGCAACATCCGCCGCCGCACCCAGCGCTTCGGCAAGTTCAAGATCTACTCCCGCCAGTCCACCATCTATGTGGAGCCGGTGGAGGATACCTGCGACATCGCCGGGGCCTACGCCGCCTGCAAGCAGGTGTTCGGCATCATCGCCATCACCCGCGCCCTGCCCTG
>CAKTPQ010000032.1 GCA_934591745.1 uncultured Oscillospiraceae bacterium | reverse complement strand
AAGATCTGGAACGCCAGCCGCTTCGTGATGATGAACCTGTCCATCGACAAGGTGCAGCTGCCGGAGAAGCTGGAGCTGGAAGACAAGTGGGTGCTGAGCCGCCTGAACACCCTGATCCGCGAGGTCACCGACAATCTGGAGGCCTACGAGCTGGGTGTGGCCTCTGCCAAAATCTATGACTTCATCTGGGACACCTACTGCGACTGGTATATCGAGCTGACCAAGACCCGTCTCAACGGTGAGGATGAGCATGCCAAGCTGGCTGCGGAGAACGTGCTGTGCTATGTGCTGCTGCGCATCATGGAGCTGCTGCACCCGTTCATGCCCTTTATCACAGAGGAGATCTGGCAGGCGCTGCCCCACGAGGGCGACTATCTGATCTCCGCCAAGTGGCCGGAGTATCAGGACGCGCTGCACTTCCCGGAGGCCGAGACGGCTATGGAGGCGGTGAAGGACGCCATCTCCACCATTCGCGCCCGCCGTGCTGAGATGAACGTGCCGCCAAGCCGCAAGGCGCAGGTCATTATCGTGGCCGCCAAGCCCGAAAACTATCAGTTGGGCGCCCACTTCATCACCCGCATGGCCTACGCCAGCGAGCTGACGGTGCAGACCGCCGCCCCCGCTGACCTGACCGGCATGGTCACCGTGGCTACCCACGACGCTACTATCTACATGCCCATGGCGGAGCTGGTGGACATTGCCAAGGAGCTGGAGCGCATTGCCGCCGAGCGCAAAAAGGCGGAGGAGAACCTGCAGCGCATCGAGGCCAAACTGGCCAATGAGTCTTTCACCTCCCGCGCCCCCGAGAACGTAGTGAACGCCGAGCGTGAGAAAGCGGAGAAGGCCCGTGCCCTCATCGCCAAGCTGGACGAGTCCGCCGCCGCGATGCAGATCTGATTTTTCGCCCCAGCAGGCGTGATTCGACACAGAAAACGTCCTAAATACACTATAATCACCGTAGATCAACGATCTGCGGTGATTATTTTTTAGAACGCTTTTACAAAGGAGCAACGCATATGGAAGTATCTGCCAAGCATAAGGGCAACCAACTGGAGCTTGCCCTGAAAGGAGAGCTGGATCACCACGGTGCAAAAGGCCTGCTGAACTGTCTGGAGCAGGAGATCCAGCGGTCGCTGCCCATGGTGCTCATTCTGGATTTTTCAGGTGTCACATTTATGGACAGCTCCGGCATCGCCGTAGCGCTGCGGGGTTGGCAGCGCATGCGGGAACTGGGCGGCAGCGTGACGCTGCACCATGTAGCGCCGCAGCCCCGCAAGGTGTTCGAGGCCGCAGGCATCGGGCGCATGATGACCATCGAATAAACAGAACAAAGGAGGAGATTACATATGACACGTGCGGAAAACTATGTGACACTTGAATTTCTCAGCCGCAGCAGCAACGAGAGCTTCGCCCGCACAGCGGCAGCCGGTTTTGCCGCCCAGCTGGATCCCACGCTGGACGAGCTGGGTGACATCAAGACCGCCGTCAGCGAGGCGGTGACCAACGCCATCGTCCACGCCTATCCAGACGCGTTGGGGAAGATCATCATGAAAATGAAGCTCCTGAAGGGCGGCGTTCTGGAGATCACCGTCCGCGACTGGGGCCGCGGCATCAGCGATGTAGAGGAGGCCCGCCGTCCGCTGTTCACCACCGGCGGCAGCGAACGCAGCGGCATGGGCTTCACCATCATGGAGAGCTTCATGGACAGGCTCACCGTCCGCTCAGTGCCGGGAAAGGGCACCACGGTCCAGATGCGCAAGCGCATCGTCCCACGTCTTGTGTCACGATGACCGCAGAAGACCGCATGGCGCTGCTGGAGCGGGCGCAGCAGGGGGACGAAGATGCCTGCCGGCAAATGCTGGTGGAGAACGCTGGCCTCATCTGGTCCATTGTCAAGCGCTACCGCACCTGCGGCGTGGAGGCAGACGACCTCTATCAGCTCGGATGCATCGGATTCATAAAGGCTGTAAAGGGGTTCGACCTCACATACGGCACGCAGTTTTCCACCTACGCCGTACCCAAGATCGCCGGAGAGATCCGCCGTTTTCTGCGGGATGACGGTCCCATCAAGGTGGGCCGCACCCTGCGGGAAAAGGGGCAGATGCTCTGGGCCGCCCGGGAGCGGCTGCAAAACCGGCTGGGCTGTGCGCCCAAACTCTCCGAACTGGCGGAGGAGACCGGCCTCACCGTGGAGGAGATCGCCAACATCGAACTGGCGGTGGTGGCCCCGGAATCTCTGCAGCAGGAGACAGCGGAGGGACTGACGCTGGAATCGCTGCTGGGCACGGAGGAGCCTGAGACCGGCATGGTGGAGCGCATCGCCCTGCGGGAGGCCATCGACTGCCTGCCGGAGCAGGAACGCAAGACCATTCTGCTCCGTTTCTTTAAGGGGCTGACCCAGGAGCAGACGGCGCGACTGCTCCACGTTTCCCAGGTGCAGGTCTCCCGAATGGAACGCCGCAGCCTGCAAAAGCTGCGAGAGCTGTTGAGTGACTGACCGGCGACTGGTCGGCACGCCTATGGCCGCAGCTGGGGCCTGCCGGGCTGCGCACCTGCCGCCTTTTCGTATTCCAACGGCAGGAATTCCGTCATGACGCCCCGGTATCGCTTGGGCAGGAAGGTGTTCTGGCAGCGTGGATTTTTCCGCTCCCGGATGGCCACCGTCTCAAAGAAGGTCTTCCACAGCCGCCGGTACTGTATCTCTGTGTTATCCGGTGCCGCCAGCTCCAGATGCTCCAGCGGCGCGATGCGGGAGACTCCCTTGGCGTACAGCAGCACCTCCCGATGGGTACGGTCAAAGATGAAGAACGCCTCGTTGGCGTACCGGTTGCAGAAATGGTGCCGCAGCAGCGGTAGCACCCGGTTTTTCGGCTCAATGACCGCTCCCAGCACACCGTTGTAGTCAGAGAATCTCACAAAGCCCCGCAGCTTCTCCAGCTCTCCATTCATGTGCCGGATGGCTCTGTGCAGCGGATAACACACCGGGTCGGACACGTCCCGCATGAAACCGCCGCCCTCCTGAAATACCTTGCGGACAAAGGCATAGAGGCACAGCTCCTTGTCCTCCATACAGGTCAGAAAGGCCCGCCGCAGCACTTTGGCCGCCTTGGCCGACCGTCTGACCAGCCCTTGATAGACCCGTTTTCCGTGCTCCCTGTCTGTCGCCACAGTGCGCACCTCGTACAAGGACAAAAATCCCTCGTCGGCGGAAAAACCGACGGGGGATTCCTTATATACATAGCTGTCGTACACGCAGCACAGGAACCCCTCCAACGTTCCGTCGTATTGATAGACAACATCCATCTCGTTCACCCCGCGCTGTCGAACAGTGAAAGCTGCTCCAGACCGTTTTCCGTCAGCAATCCGCGCTCCATCCGCTCCAGCTGCATCGGCAGCGTGGCTGGGGAGAAGCGCAGGCCCTGCCGCATCCGTCCGCCGCAGGTAAGGAAAAACTGCGCCCGCTTCACTACAACACCCAGTTTTTTCAGATCCTCAAACCGCAGATTTGTCTGCCGCCGCGCCGACAGGATGCGCCGCGCACTGACCGGCCCGATGCCCGGCACCCGCAACAGTGTCTCCAGATCAGCCCGCATGACCTCCACGGGGAACTGCTCCAAGTGCGCCACCGCCCAGCTGGATTTCGGATCCAGACGCTGGTCAAAGTTCGGGTGCGCCTCATCCAGCAGCTCCTCCGCCCGGAAGCCGTAGAACCGCAGCAGCCAGTCGGCCTGATACAACCGGTGCTCCCGCAGCAGCGGCGGCTTGGTATCCAGGGCAGGGAGGAGGCTGTTCTCCACCACCGGCACATAGGCGGAGTAGAACACCCGCTTCAGCCGGTACTTTTCATATAATGACTCTGTCAAGCGGAGGATATGCCTGTCATTGTCGCCGGTAGCCCCCACAATGAGCTGTGTGCTCTGTCCTGCCGGTGCAAAAGTCGGCGCGTGCTTATACTTCACCAACTCCGCCTTGCTTTGGGCCACGCCATCCCGTATCTGTCCCATGGGCCGCAGAATAGCGCTTTTCGTCTTGTCCGGCGCCAGCATCTGCAAGCCGTCCTGGGACGGCAGCTCGATATTGACGCTGAGCCGATCCGCCAGCAGCCCCAACTGCCGCACCAGCTCCGGTGAGGTGCCGGGGATGGCCTTGGCATGGATGTAGCCGTTGAACCGGTACTCCTCCCGCAGAATGCGCAGTGCCCGGATCATCTGCTCGGTGGTATAGTCCGGACTGCGCAGCACACCGCTGGACAGAAACAGCCCCTCGATATAGTTCCGCCGATAGAAGCCGATGGTCAGCTCTGCCAGCTCCCGCGGCGTAAATGCCGCCCGCCGTGTGTCGCTGCTGCGCCGGTTGACGCAGTATTTGCAGTCAAAGGTGCAGATGTTGGTCATCAGCACCTTCAGCAGTGTGACGCACCGCCCGTCAGCGGAGAAGCTGTGGCAGCACCCGGCGATAGAGGAGGACGTATTGCCGATCATGCCGGGTCTGGAGCCGCGCCGCACACCGCTGGAGGTGCAGGCCGCGTCATACTTGGCGGCATCCGTCAGGATGGTCAGCTTCTCCAGAACATCCATATTTTATGCCGTGCGGCGTCTGCGGCGAGGCGCCGGATGGTCGATGCAGTCGATGAGCCTCATCACGTTGGCAGCGATAGAGCCTGCGCCCAGCAGGGTGATCAGCAGTCCGATGGTCGTCATAGTCAGTTACCTCCGTGTCAAACTTATGTTCTACCCGCATTATAAATCGAACAATCGTTCTTGTCAACATAAATCGAACAAAAATTCTATAAAATTTGTATGAGAGGTTGACCGGAGAGGCTGTATGTATTAAAATAAGGTGCAAGAAAGAGAAAAGCGAGGCTTCTGTATGACGGAACTGGAAAGACGATTCATCGCGGCGCGGCAGACCGCCATCGCCGCTGATTTTCAAAAGCTGAACCCCCGCCAGCGGGAGGGTGTGCTGACCACGGAGGGACCGCTGCTGCTGTTGGCCGGCGCCGGCTCCGGCAAGACCACGGTGCTCATCAACCGCGTGGCCAATCTGCTGCGCTACGGCCGGGGCAGCGACAGCACAGACATTCCCATCCCGGTGACGGAGGACGAGACCGCGTTTCTGGAGGAATACGTCAAGGCCCCGGACGAGGAGCAGCGCCCGCTGATGCAGTATCTCTGCGCTGTGGAGCCGGCCCGCCCGTGGGAGGTGCTGGCCATCACCTTCACCAATAAGGCCGCCAACGAGCTGAAGGAACGACTGGGCCGTATGCTGGGGGAGGAGGTGGCTCAGGACGTGTGGGCCTCCACGTTCCACTCCGCTTGTGTCCGTATCCTGCGCCGGGATATCGACCGCATCGGCTTCGACCGCAGCTTCACCATCTACGATACGGACGACAGCAAGCGGGTCATCAAGGACATTCTCAAGGAGCTGTCTCTGGACGAGAAAGCGTTTCCGCCCAGAGAGATCCTGAGCATTATTTCCCGTGCAAAGGACGATATGCAGTCGCCGGAGGCGTTTATTCAGCAGTGGCAGGCCATCAACGATTGGCGGCGCATCAGGATCGGTAAAGTCTATGCACTTTACAACAGAAAGCTGCGGGACGCCAATGCGCTGGACTTCGACGACATCATTCTGCACACCGTCCGGCTGCTGCAAGACTGTCCGGATGTGCGGGCGTACTACCAGAACAAATTCCGTTATATCCTCATCGACGAGTATCAGGACACCAACCACCTGCAATACCTGCTGGCCAGCCTTCTGACCAACGAACGGCACAATATCTGCGTGGTGGGCGACGACGACCAGAGCATCTACCGCTTCCGGGGCGCGGATATCAGTAATATCCTCAGCTTCGAGAAGGAGTACAAGGGCGCCCGCACCATCCGTCTGGAACAGAATTACCGCTCCACCCAGAACATTCTGGACGCAGCCAACGCGGTCATCCGCCACAACGAGGGCCGAAAGGGCAAGACGCTGTGGACTGACAACGGCACGGGGGAAAAGGTCATTATCAAGACCGCCTTCAACGAGAGCGATGAGGCCAACTACGTGGTAGGCCAGATCATGATGGACTATCGCCGCGGCGGCAATTGGAAGGACAATGCCGTGCTCTACCGGATGAATGCCCAGTCCAACGCACTGGAATACGCATTCAAGCGTAACGGTGTGCCCTATAAGATCTACGGCGGCATGAAGTTCTTTGACCGGGCCGAGGTCAAGGACATGCTGGCCTACCTGTGCGTCATCAGCAACACCACCGACGACCTGCGGCTGCGGCGCATCGTCAATGTGCCGTCCCGCAAGATCGGACAGGCCACCGTGGATAAGGCGCAGCTCATCGCCACGGAGCAGGGAAGTGCCCTCTACGACGTGTTCCTGCATGCTTCCGACTACCTGGAGCTGAAAAATGCAGCTGGCAAGCTAATAGCCTTTACAGATGTGATAGAATCTCTGCGCCGGCAGGTGGAGGGCTGCGACCTCGTGGAGTTCTACGATCTGGTCTGCGACAAAAGCGGCTACACAGCAGCGCTGCGGGAAAAGGACGATATGGAGAGCCGCGGCCGTCTGGAGAACGTGGAGGAGCTGAAGTCCAGCATCCAGGGCTACATGGAAAACGCAGAGGGCGAACCGACGCTGGCGGGCTTTCTGGACGAGGTGGCGCTGTACACCGATCTGGACAGCCAGTCCGACAGTGACAACTGCGTGACCATGATGACCATGCACGCCGCCAAGGGTCTGGAATTTCCCCATGTCTATGTGGTGGGCATGGAGGACGGCCTTTTCCCGGGAAATCGCGCCATGGGCGACGCGGAGGAAATGGAGGAAGAGCGGCGGCTATGCTATGTGGCCATGACCCGCGCCAAGGAGACGCTGACCCTGACCAATGCCCGGCAGCGTATGCTGTTTGGCCGCACGGCCCCAGCCATGCCCTCCCGGTTTCTGAAGGAGGTCCCGGATGAGAACATGGAGTGGCTCAGCAAACCACAGCCCCGCAGCACAGAGAGCGATGTGGGCTGGGGCGACGGCAGCGGTGACGGCTATGCGTCCAGATATACCGGTTACGGCGAAAAGTACGGCAGCTACGGGGAACAGAGCCGCCGTGCCTCGCCGGTCATTGCCTCCCACGCACCGGCCGCACCTGCTAAAAAGCCGCTCCAGACGGCATCGGGCACCGGGCGTAGGGCCGCGTCTGCCAGTGGCCTGATGCAGCTGGCGCCGGGGGAGAGCGTACGCCACGACGCCTTCGGGCAGGGTATGGTGCTGTCCGTCCGGGCCATGGGCAACGACGCTCTTATTGAGGTGGCTTTTGACACCGTGGGCACCAAAAAGCTGATGCTGCGGGCGGCCATGGGCCACCTGACCAAAGGCTGATGCCCTTGTAAACCTGAAGTTGCGCGGATTTTTCTCCGTCGACCGTCCCGCAAACCCGAGGTTGCTGGACAGCCGGCGGAAAAACTGCTATACTGTCCTTACAGGAAAGGAGGCGCATCCATGTCATCCGTATTCGGTTTCTATTCCGACCCATTCTTTTTCGGCGGTCTGGGTATATTCCAGATCCTGTTCGCGGTGGTGTTTGTCGGCATCATCTTCGTGTTCATGTTCAACGCCGGCAAGAGCCTGATGGAGTGGAGCAAGAACAACCGCTCGCCCAGACTGACTGTCGCCGCCAGGGTCGTGGCAAAGCGGGAGAATGTCAGCGTCCACCGTCATCACAGCAGCGGAGCGGGCCACACCACGCGCTCCACCACCTACTACGTCACCTTTGAGTTTGACGGCGGCGACCGCTCGGAGCTGCGCCTCTCCGGTCAAGAGTATGGTCTGCTGGCGGAGGGCGATACCGGCCTGCTGACATTTCAGGGCACCCGCTTTGTGGATTTCCAGCGGCAGGGGACTGACGCTGCACAAAGCACGGCAGAGCCGGCGCAGGAAGACGCTGCCTCGCAAAGCAGGGAGCGCCGCAGCTGGGATCCGGAGCTTTGACCACCAAGCATAAAAAACATCCCTCATTTGAGGGATGTTTTTTATGCTTTTTTCTCACAGTACCCGGACGCCGCCCATAATAAGTGTACCGGCCAGCGCGGCCATCTCCTCCGGCGGCTCCTTTGCCCCATCCTGCAGCCATTTCAGTGTCAGCGACAGGTTCCCCGACACGATAAAGTGACAGAAATAGGACAGCCGCTCCGAATCGCCGCCATAGAAGCGAGCCACGAAATCCCGCAGGAAATAGTCCCGCAGAATAGCGCAGATACGTTCTGTATAGGCCCGGTCACCGTTGGGGCCCAACAGCACCAGGCAGAGGTCCGCGTTGTCTCTTGCGAAGCGGTACAGGTCTGCCAGGTAGGGATAGGCACTGCCCTCGCCGCTGCTGTGGGCGTGCTTACGGCACACCAGAATGAGCCGCTCGGCCATCTCGTCCTCCAGCCGCTGCAGCAGGTCGCCCACATCCTTATAGTGGATGTAGAACGTACCCCGGTTGATGTCGGCCCGCTCCGCCAGCTCCCGGACGGAGATACTGCGGGACGGTTTTTCCGACATAAGATGCATCAGCGCCTGGCGCAGCTGCTTTTTCGTCTTTCTCACGCGGCGGTCTACGGTCATATCCTCCATGTGCGCCACCTCCACCCGTGCGGACGTATCCGCTGTATTGTGAATATCTTATCACACTTGCTGTTACAAAAGCAACAGTCTGCGCCGAATTTGTGCGGATAATTCTGCGCACTTCTAAAAAACGCCGCCTCCGCATAGAGATAGGACAACAGTCAGGATTCGGAGGAAGGCATTATGAATCGATCCACATCCATCTATCAGGATATGGCGGCCCGCACGGGCGGCAGTATCTATATCGGGGTGGTAGGCCCGGTGCGGACGGGTAAATCCACCTTCATCAAGCGCTTCATGGAGACGCAGGTCCTGCCCCACATCGACAATGCGTACCGCCGCGACCGGGCGCAGGATGAACTGCCTCAGAGCGGCTCCGGCCGCACCATCATGACCGCGGAGCCAAAGTTCGTGCCGGAGGAGGCTGTCCGCATCCGACTGGAGGATGACGTGACCTTCTCCGTGCGGCTCATCGACTGCGTGGGCTACATGGTGCCCGGCGCCATGGGCCAGTTCGAAGATCTGTCGCCCCGCATGGTGATGACCCCGTGGTACGACCACGAGATCCCCATGACCGAGGCGGCGGAGATCGGCACCCGTAAGGTCATCGCCGACCACTCCACCGTGGGCATCGTCATCACCACCGACGGTACCATCACAGACATTCCCCGGGAGGACTATCTGGAGGCGGAGGAACGTGTCATCCGGGAACTGCAGGAGATCGGTAAGCCGTTTCTGGTGCTGCTGAACTCCGCCGATCCCCACGGCTCGCGGGCCGCCTCCATCGCCGGAGAGATCAGCGAAAAATTTGGCGTCAGCTGCTTGCCGGTAAACTGCCTGACGCTTGAGGAGCAGGAGCTGCAATCCCTGCTGCGGGGACTGCTGTACGAATTTCCCCTACAGGAGCTGGACGTCTTTCTGCCGCCGTGGGTGGACGCCCTGCCCGGCGAGCACCCCATCAAAAGTGAGCTGTACCAGCGCATCGCGGCGGGTACTGCCGGTCTGCGCTGCATCCGGCAGCTGGCGCCGTATCTGGCATCCCTGCAGGACACGGAGAATGTGGAGTCCGCCGGCGTAGCCGCCATGGATCTGGGGCAGGGCGTCGCACAGGCCAATATCCGCCTGCCCCGCAGCCTGTTCTATACCACGCTGTCCCAGCGCTCCGGCCTGTCCGTCGCCGACGACGGCGACCTCATGGAGCTTCTGACGGACCTTGCCGAGGTGCGCAAGGCCTATGACAAGGTGGCCCCGGCGCTGATCGCCGCCCGTGAGACGGGTTACGGCATCGTCCTGCCCACCGTGGAGGAGCTGGAGCTGGAGGATCCGGAGATTGTCAAGCAGGGGGGGCGCTACGGCATCCGCATGCGGGCCAGCGCGCCGTCCATCCACATGATCCGGGCAGATGTCTCCACCACTGTGTCGCCTATCGTGGGTAACGAAAAGCAGTCGGAGGAGATGGTCAACTATCTGCTCCAGCAGTTCGAGGGCGATACCGGCAAGATCTGGGAGTCCAATATCTTCGGCCGCAGCTTCAACGAGATCGCCGGGGAGGATCTGCAGGCCAAGCTGAAGCGTATGCCGCCGGACGCGCAGGCCAAGCTGCGGGAGGCACTGGAGCGCATCATCAACGAGGGGGGCGGCGGCCTGATCTGCATCATCCTGTAAAAAGCTGCCGCATCTCAGGCTCTCAAAAAACTGTTCAGCCGCAGGCAGGCGGGGCTATGCCCCGCCTGTTTTTCGCTTCTCCGGCACGTCTGCATAGTTCAAAACGTATGGAACGTTTGGATTTGAATTTGAACATTTTTTAACGATTTTTGCGTTGAAAACGGCAAAAAATAAAAATTTAAGAAACAAAATCGTAAATTTATAGTGACAAATCCGATTTGGATGCTATAATGTACTTGGAACAAATACCGCAGCTGCTGCGGACAAAGAAGGAAAGGAAAGCATCATGGGAATCAAAATCGGTATCAACGGATTTGGCCGTATCGGCCGTGTCGTCATGCGCATTCTGACAGAGGACCCGGAAAAATTTGACATCTGCGGCATCAACCTGCGCAAGGCGGACATCGACTATATGGTGTACCTGCTGAAGTACGACTCTGTTTTCCGCAATTTCCCCGGCATGGTGGAGCACGCCGGCGGTGATCTGGTGGTCAACGGCCACAAGATCAAGATCTACAGTGAATCTGACGCCGCCATGATCAACTGGGCCGACTGCGGCGCGGAGTACATCATCGAATCCACCGGTGCCAACAATACCACCGAGAAGGCCAGCCGCCATTTCAAGGGCGGCGCCAAAAAGGTCATTCTGACGGCTCCCGCCAAGGACGACGCCACGCCCACCTTCGTTTTCGGCGTTAACAGCGACGAGTACCGCTCCGACATGCGCGTAGTCTCCAACGCCAGCTGCACCACCAACTGCCTGGCCCCGCTGGCCTATGTCATCCATAAGGAGTTCGGCATCGAGCAGTCCCTGATGTCCACTATCCACGCCTCTACCGCCAAGCAGAAGGCCGTGGACTCCCGTGGCGGCAGCGACTGGCGTACCGGCCGCTCCATTCTGAACAACATCATCCCCACTTCCACTGGAGCGGCCAAGGCCGTGGGCCGCGTCATCCCGTCCCTGAAGGGCAAGATGACCGGCATGGCATTCCGCGTCCCTACGGCGGACGTGTCCGTGGTGGACCTTACCGCCCGGCTGAGCACCAGCGTCTCCTATGCCGACATCTGCTATGAGATCCTTCACGCCTCCGAGACGTACATGAAGGGCATCATCGGCTACACCCGCGACCAGGTGGTGTCCACCGACCTGATCGGCAACCCCTGCCCCTGTATTTTCGACGAGACTGCCGGCATCATGCTGGACCACGACTTCGTCAAGCTCATCGCCTGGTACGACAACGAGTGGGGCTACAGCAACATGGTCACCCGCATGCTGGAGCACATGCACACCGTGGACGAGGCGGACGCCTTCCTGGCACAGGAATAAGCCCTGCGATATAAAAAGACGACGGCTGTGCCGTCGTCTTTTTCCGTCTGTGCTTGCCAAGGCAGGCGTACCGTGGTATGATGATAAAAAAGGGAGGGGATGCACCCATGCTGCTGGCTATTGATATCGGCAACTCCAATATTTCCGTGGGTCTGTTCGACCGTCAGCGGGAGCTGCGCTTTCTGGCGTCTCTGGACACGGACAGCCGCAAGACCGCCGATCAGATCAGCATCGACCTGATGAACCTGTTCACACTATACGGCTGCGATATCCATGATGTCAGCGGCGCTATTTTTTCCAGCGTGGTGCCGCCCATCAACTTCATGATGGAAAAGGCGCTGACCCGCCTGCTGGGCAAGCCGCCCATGATGGTGGGCGCAGGCATCAAGACGGGTCTGAATATCCGCATGGAATTCAACAGCCAGCAGCTGGGGGCCGACATCGTCTCCAACGCCGTGGCCGCGCTGGAAAAGTACCCCGCTCCCATCATCATGATCGACATGGGTACCGCCACCATCATCTCCTACATCTCCGAAAAGCGCTGCTACGAGGGAGGGCTGATGTTCCCCGGCGTCCGTCTGTCGCTGGACGCCCTGTCCGACCACACGGCCCAGCTGCCCAACATCTCCCTCCAGCACCCCCGCCACCTTATCGGCAAGAACACGGAGGACTGCATGCGCAGCGGCATCGTCTACGGCACTGCCGCCATGCTGGACGGCATTATCGACCGCATCCGCGACATGCTGGACGGGCAGGAGCCGTCCATTGTGGCCACCGGCCCCAACGTGCCTGTGATCGTGCGCTACTGCCGCAACCATGTGGCCTACGACAAATACCTGCTGATGGAGGGCCTGCGCATCATCTACGAAAAGAACGCAGACGCCGCAAAACGTGAAACGCGCTGATATAAAAGAGCTGGAAAGGGAAATCCCCTTCCAGCTCTTTTCGCACATTCTCTTTACTTGGCCAAGATCTTCTTCAGCTTGGCAAAGCGGGGCAGAGAGTCCTGCCGGGGCAGCTCCGGCTCGCCCTGGATCAGCGGCAGCGCGTACTCGATGAACTGCCGGTTCAGGCCGTTGCCCTCCTCGTTAATCCACTCGCGGGGGATCTTCTTCTCCACATTGGCCACCTCCATCAGCGGGATGAGCTTGGTGCGGCAGGCATACTTGCCGTCCTGCACGCCGCGCTCAAAACCGATCATGCGGCCGTTGATGCCGTTGACAGCGTTCTCCACTGCCACCTTACCGGCCATGTAGGACTCCTCGATGTCCGTCTCGCTGGCCAGATGAGCGGCGCAGCGCTGCAGCAGGTTCAGCTCGATGCCGCGCACCTTGGCGCCCGTCTCCTCCTTCAGCACCTCCGCCAGAATGGTGGCCAGACCGCCCAGCTGGGCATGGCCGAAGCCATCGTTGGCCGCCACCTTGGCCTCGGACACGAAATCGCCGTTCTCATAGTGGATGCCCTCGGACACTGCCACGATGCAGTTGCCTGTCGCCTGATAGACACGCTTGACATCCTCGATAAACTTGGGCATACTGAAATCAGTCTCCGGCAGGTAGATGAGGTCGGGTCCTGCGCCGTACTCGCCGGCCAGCGCGGAGGCCGCCGTCAGCCAGCCGGCATGACGCCCCATGATCTCCACCACCACGATCATGCCGGTATCGTACACATGGGCGTCCTGATAGACCTCCATGATAGACGTGGCGATATACTTGGCGGCGGAGGCGTAGCCGGGGCAGTGGTCAGTGCCGAACAGGTCGTTGTCAATCGTCTTAGGCACGCCCATGACGCGGCAATCGTAGTCCACGGACTGCATATACTGGTTGATCTTGTTGCAGGTATCCATGGAGTCGTTGCCGCCGTTGTAGAAGAAGTAGCGCACGTTATGCTTCTTGAACACCTCCAGGATGCGCTTGTAGTCGGTGTCGTCCAGCTCCGGATCGGCGATCTTATAACGGCAGGAACCCAGCGCAGAGGAGGGGGTGTACTTCAGCAGCCGCAGCTCCTCGGGATCCTCCAGCCCCATGTCGAACAGGCGATCCGCCAGCACGCCCTTGATGCCGTGCTCCGCGCCCAGCACCTGTGTGATGGCGCCGGACTTCAGCGCCGTGTCGATGACGCCGTAGGCACTGGCATTGATGACGGACGTGGGGCCTCCGGACTGGCCGATGATACATGCGCCGCGCAACTCTTTCATAGGTCTGTACCTCCGAAATATCGTTTTTTGAATTTTGGTGATGCACCGGCCGCTGCCGCCGCCGGACGTTCTCTGAAACAGTATTTTACCATGGAAATTTGGGAATGTAAATGCTTTCGCTCTTGCAAAAGCGAAAAAATATGATACAATAGGAATGTAACAATCATTCCGTACAATCAACAAATTATTTATTACGGAAAAGGAGATCGAATTATGGCACTGGTAACTTCCAAGGAAATGTTTGAAAAGGCATATGCCGGCGGTTACGCCATCGGCGCATTCAACGTCAACAACATGGAGATCGTGCAGGGCATCACCGAGGCCTGCCAGGAGGAGCATGCTCCCGTGATCCTCCAGGTCAGCAAGGGTGCCCGCGCCTACGCCAACCACACCTATCTGGTGAAGTTGGTGGAGGCTGCCGTAGCCTGCTGCCCCGACATCCCCATCGTGCTGCATCTGGACCACGGCCCCGACTTTGAGACCTGCAAGAGCTGCATCGACGGCGGCTTCACCTCCGTGATGATCGACGCGTCCTCCAAGCCCTTTGCCGAGAATATCGAGATCACCCGCAAGGTGGTGGAGTATGCCCATGACCACGGTGTCGTGGTAGAGGCCGAGCTGGGTACCCTCGCCGGCATCGAGGACGAGGTCAAGGTGGCCTCCCACGAGGCGTCCTACACCCGCCCCGAGGAGGTGGAGGAGTTCGTATCCAAGACCGGCTGCGATTCTCTGGCCATCGCCATCGGCACCAGCCACGGCGCCTATAAGTTCAAACCCGAGCAGTGTACCCGCAACGAGCAGGGTATTCTGGTGCCGCCTCCCCTGCGTTTCGACGTGCTGGAGGAGGTCAGCAAGCGTCTGCCCGGCTTCCCCATCGTGCTGCACGGCTCTTCCTCCGTCCCTCAGGACTATGTGAAGATGATCAACGAGCACGGCGGCAAGATGCCCAATGCTATCGGCGTGCCGGAGGAGCAGCTGCGTCAGGCCGCCCGCCTGTCCGTCTGCAAGATCAACATCGACTCCGACCTGCGTCTGGCCATGACCGGCACCATCCGTCAGTTCATGGACGAGCATCCCGACAAGTTCGATCCCCGCGAGTATCTGAAGCCCGCCCGCGCCAACATCAAGGAGCTGGTGCGCCACAAGCTGGTGGACGTGCTGGGCTGCGCCGGCAAGGCCTGAGCCTATTATACCCGCATTTCAGCGTAAAACCATGAAACAGGCGGCGTGACCCTTTCGGTCACGCCGCTTTCCTTTGCCTTATCTGTAACCTTTCTGTATTTTTTGCGAGTAGATAGATGACGGGAACTTCCCGCAAACGAAAGGAGCCGGGCATGAATGATGATAAAATAGTCGATCTCTATTGGGCAAGATCAGAAGCTGCTATCATAGAGACGTCAACAAAATACGGAAAATATTGTTACGGCATTGCCTACAACATCCTCGCGGATGCAGAGGACGCGGAGGAGAGTGTCAACGATACATACCTTGACGCATGGAACAGTATGCCCCCGCACCGCCCATCCGTGTTGTCCACATTTTTAGGGAAACTGACCCGCCGCATCTCCATCGACCGGTGGAGAAAACGCAGCGCGGCAAAGCGGGGCGGTGAGCTTGCAGATGCTTTGGGTGAGTTGAACGACTGTGTTCCAGCCCGTGAAAGTATTGAGCAGGATGTCATTGCCGCTGATCTGGAAAAGAGGATCAACGCATTTGTCAATTCTCTGCCCATCGCAGAGCGGCGTGTGTTTCTCTGCCGGTACTGGTATCTGGATTCCATTTCCGCGATATGCGGGCAGTTCGGGTATTCTCAAAGCAAGGTAAAGGTCATGCTTCATCGGACACGCAAGGCCTTGCGCGCCTGTCTGGAAAAGGAGGCGTATCTACCATGAACAGCAGTCAACTGATAGATGCCATTGGCGCGGTGAATGACGCCGCTGTACTGGATGCAAAGTTTTTCCTCCATAGAGAAGATACCACTGCGGTAAGACATCGGTTTAAGCGGATAACAGTCGGCGTTGCCGCTGTGCTGGCCGTCCTTCTGTGCATGGCCGTCGTCGCCTTTGCCGTGGATCAGGAGTTCCGCGCAGCAGTCCTGTCCTTCTTTCACATTTCCGCGGAGGACCATGTGGAACGCGTTCCGGTAGAGGAGCAACCCCTCACGGGCGATGACGCGGCAGGGAAAAATATCACCGTCACAAGAGTGCGTGTTCCCAACAACGGTCACGCCGCAAACGGGTTATTTGCGATCTGTTCCGATGAGATCGAGTACAAGCAGGGGAGCCGCTACGACCTGTACAGGCAGGAGCGCGGAGAACTGGTGAAGCTCGATCTGCAAAGCACCCGCAAAGACTTTTCGTATAACGGAACGCCTTACAGTGTATATCTGGAATGGGCGGAGGATGAAGGGCGCTGCGCCCTCGGCTATGTGGAACTGCCCGACAGCGTGACGGGGCAATACGCGGTGCTGCAATTTGTGCCCGGTATGGACGGAAATCTTCTTTTGCTGTTGGATGGTAAATACCCTGTTATCATCGACCTGTATGAGGATGGTGTGCAGGAGCTGATCCCCGCTGCGGTAATGGATGAACTGCCATTTCTTAAAGAGGTTCATATAACGCGGGATGGCAAATACCTCCTTTTGAACGCAGAAAGGTATTACTGCACAGAGATCGGTACGGAGCAGCTCACCTGCCTTGATGAACTGTGCGGCGCGGCCCTGTCCGGGTGCAGCTATATCGGTGAAGGTATCTTTTCCTGTCATTCGCTGACCGGCGGCGCGGCGGATGAAGCAGCTATCGCGGCGTATGCACGGTGCGAGACTCCAATATCGCCGACAGACTTTGGTACGGTCACAACGTGGACCGCCAACGCCCGTCAGCAGACGGCCGGCGTCATCGGCAGCACGGCGGCCACGGCGTTCACAAACCCTGATGCCCTCTGGCACGGCACAGAACGAACGGAGCCATTTTCACCCGGACTTATATATGTGCCGCGCAATGAGGGCTCATACATGCTGGAGGTGGATGAAGACCGCCGCATCTGGGCCATTGATCTGCGAAGCGGGGAGAGGTATATGATAGACGGAGCCTTGTGGCTCGATGTGAATTGGCCGCATGTAGAGCTTGTGGGCAGCCCGGATGGCGATAAGCTTGCACTTACCCAGCGAGACCCCGCAAACGGCAGTCTGTGCCGCCTGTCCGTCATAGATTTCAGAAAGGCACGGTTCTTTTCCATAGAGCGCGATACGGAGGAAGTTGGCAATGAACACTATGCGTACTGGTTCGACAACGACACAATCATGGTGGATAACAATGTAACAGATGGGACTGGGCACAACACTGGCGACAGCTGGTATTATCTGTACAGGATCTATTAGCCCCCTTACTTCACCAGCAGACACAGTGCCACATTTTCCGGCGCCGCCATTGGTGTCTGCCCGCCGGCGGCGTTGCAGGGGGCCACATACCGCCGCTGCACGTCCTCCTGATCGAGCCACCGACCCAGCCGCAGACCGCAGGCCCCGGCCATCTCCGTCAGCATCGCCCGGTCGTACACGGCCTGCATCGCCTCGCCGGCGGCTCCCGCCAGAGCCTGCTGCACCCGCAGCGCGCCGATGGGCACATCCAATGCGATGACGCTGCCCGCCGCCAGCAGGGAAGACAGTTCCCGCAGAAGCTGCGCCATATTCTCTGCCGTCAGGTAGTAACTCAGTCCCATGGCGGCACAGAATGTCGGCTTTTCCGCAGCAAAGCCAGTCTGCAGCAGCGCCTCCGGCCACGATGGATCCGCCAGATCCGCCGCCGTGTACCGCACGCTCTCCGGCAGCACGATACCGGCCCGCCGCAGACGCTGCTGCTTATCCGCCAACACCTTGCTCCGATCCAGCTCAAACACCGCGTGCCCGGCGGCCCACGCCTCATGGCGGCAGGCGAAGGTATCGTACCCTGCCCCCAGCAGCAAACACTGCGCTGCGCCGCTATCGGCGAAGCACTCCTCTGCAAACGCCGCACGGCACAGCGGGGCAGGGGAGAGGAACCCGTCCATCACCCGCGCCAACGCCTGCTTCTCATTCCCCCGGAAATCCGGGTCAAAGAACTGCACACCGGCGGCCATGTGTCCGCCGATCTGCCGCAGCTCTTCCGCCGTCAGCAGCTTTGCCGCGTAGAGATCGTCGAAGATCTTTGCGCCGCTGCGTCCACTGTGATACGCATGGCAGAACGCGCTGACCAATGCTGTCATACTCATAAAAATCACCTCGCTATATTTCCTACACCCGGAGCAAAATGTTTACAAGACTTGATTTTTTGCCCATTTTGTGGTAATATAAGCGCAGAAATACTAAAAGAAAAACCGGAGGAGCAAGGGCGACTCCTCATAAGGACATCTTGAAAACACCAGATTAAACCGATTGAGAGAATCTCTTGGTGTCGACCAA
>CAKTPQ010000031.1 GCA_934591745.1 uncultured Oscillospiraceae bacterium | reverse complement strand
GTGCTCCATATTGAGAATATCGCCATCATCGAGGAGGCGGACATCCGGTTCGAGCCGGGCTTCAACGCCCTGACCGGTGAGACGGGCGCGGGCAAATCCATCGTCATCGACGCCCTCAGCGCTGTACTGGGCCAGCGTACCAGCCGTGAGTTGATCCGCACCGGCGCGGACAAGGCCTTCGTCAGCGCCGTGTTCTCCGGCGTGGACGCTTCCGCTGCGGAGCCGCTGGGCATTGCGCCGGAGGAGGACGGCTCCCTGCTCCTGCAGCGGGAGATCGGCAGCGACGGCAAGAGTACCTGCCGTGTAAACGGACGTCCCGTAACGGTGGGCCAGCTGAAAACGCTGGGCAGCCGCCTGCTGAATATCCACGGTCAGCACGACGGTCAGCAGCTGCTGGATGAGGAGCAGCATCTGGTGTTTCTGGACAGCTTTGGAAAACTGGAAACTCTTATCTGTACATATACTGAAAAGTATAATGGCTTTACAGATATACAGCGCAAAATACAGTCCCTGCAGATGGATGAATCAGAAAAAGCCCGCCGCGTGGACACCCTGACCTACCAGATCGGCGAGCTGGAGCGGGCACAGCTCCGCACCGGCGAGGAGGAGGAACTCTCCGCCCGCCGCAATCTGCTGCGCAACGCGGAGAAATTCATCTCCGCCGTCTCCGAGGCGGACTACGCCCTTAATGGCGATGACAGCGGCGATGGTGCGCTGGGCCTGCTGCGCCGCGCCCAGGACGCCGTAGGCACTGTGCGCCATTTGGACGATGACTACGCCCGTCTGTATGAGCGCCTGGAGGCGCTGTACAGCGAGGCCTACGACGTGGCGGCCACTATCGAGGACAAGCGGGAGGGATTCGACTTTTCCCCCAACGAGCTGGATGATGTGGAGAGCCGCATGGACCAGCTGTATCGCCTGAAGAAAAAGTATGGCCCCAGTGTGGAGGATATGCTGGCCTACCTGGAGCGCTGCCGCGCCGAGCTGGAGCAGATCGAGTACGCCGGCGATACGCTGGCCCGACTGGAGCAGGAGCGCGTCAGGGCGGAGAAAGCCGCCATGACCGCGGCACGGGCGTTGTCCGAGGGGCGGCGTCAGGCGGCAGAGCGCCTGTCGGCCCAGATCTTGGAGGAGCTGCGGCAGCTGGACATGGGCAAGATCCGCTTCGCCGTGGACATCGCGGAGAAGCCTCTCAGCGCCGATGGCATCGACCAGGTGCGCTTCCTCATGTCCGCCAACGTGGGCGAGGAACTGCGGCCCATCCACAAAATCGCCTCCGGTGGTGAGCTGGCCCGCATCATGCTGGCCATGAAGAACGTGCTCAGCGAACAGGACATGGTTGGCACGCTGGTATTCGACGAGGTGGATACCGGCGTCAGCGGCCGCGCCGCCCAGAAGGTGGCGGAGAAGATGGCCCGCATCAGCCGCCGCAAGCAGGTGCTGTGCGTCACCCATCTGCCCCAGCTGGCCGCCATGGCGGACACCCACTTCTCCGTGGAAAAGGGAGAAAAGAACGGCCGCACCTACACGGCGGTGCAGCGTCTGGACCGGGAGCAGCGCCGGCAGGAGCTGGCCCGTCTCACCGGCGGCAGCCACGTATCCCGGACTATGCTGGACGGCGCGGAGGAGCTGCTGGCCGAGGCGGAAAAGTTCCGCGATTCCATATGATGCCGGATATTTTTTCGTTTTGTGAAAATAATAGTTGACAAACGAAAAAAATCTGCTACAATAGCCTCAACTTGATACCGTGACAGCGATGAAAGGAAGAAGTAACACGCTTCAGCGCCTGCAAAGAGAGCCTCCGGCTGGTGGAAGGAGGAGAGGGCGGAGCCTGTGAATACATCCCGGAGCAGCCTCCCGAACGTTCAAACGAGCCAGTAGGGATGTGTCGGGTTCGCCCGTTACAGCGATAGGGTGTGTCAGCACCCGATGAGGCCGTGTTCGTGAGGGCGCGGCGAATATGAGGTGGTACCGCGATCTATATCGCCCTCTGTCGACAGGCAGGGGGCGTTTTTTACGTCCTCTGCACAGAAACCGACAACAAAAACAATGGAAAGGAAACTGGAAAAATGGGAATTTATGAAGAACTGGTGGCCCGCGGCCTGATCGCCCAGGTCACAAACGAGGAAGAGATCCGCGAGATGGTCAACAACGGCAAGGCCACGTTCTACATCGGCTTTGACTGCACGGCGGACTCCCTGCATGTCGGCCACTTTATGGCACTGTGCCTGATGAAGCGCCTGCAGATGGCGGGCAACAAGCCCATCGCCCTGATCGGCGACGGCACCACCCTGATCGGTGACCCCTCCGGCCGTACCGACATGCGCCAGATGCTCACCGAGGAGACCATCAAGCACAACGCCGAGTGCTTCAAGCGGCAGATGGAGCGGTTCATCGACTTCTCCGAGGGAAAGGCCATGATGCTGTACAACTCCGAGTGGCTGAAGCCCCTGAATTATATCGAGCTGCTGCGGGAGGTGGGCGGCTGCTTCTCCGTGAACAATATGCTCCGCGCCGAGTGCTACAAGCAGCGCATGGAGAAGGGTCTGAGCTTCCTGGAGTTCAACTATATGATCATGCAGAGCTACGACTTCTACTACATGTTCCAGCACTACGGCTGCAATATGCAGTTCGGCGGCAACGACCAGTGGAGCAATATGCTGGGCGGCACGGAGCTGATCCGCCGCAAGCTGGGCAAGGACGCCCACGCCATGACCATTACCCTGCTGCCGGATTCTCAGGGCAATAAGATGGGTAAGACCGCCGGCAACGCCGTGTGGCTGGATCCCAACAAGACCAGCCCCTTCGAGTTCTATCAGTACTGGCGCAACATCGACGACGCCGACGTGCTCAAGTGCATCCGGATGCTGACCTTCCTGCCGCTGGAGCAGATCGACGCCATGGCCGATTGGGAGGGTGCTAAGCTCAACGAGGCCAAGGACATCCTGGCCTACGAGCTGACCAAGCTGGTCCACGGTGAGGACGAGGCGGAAAAGGCTCGTCAGGCTTCCGAGGCATTGTTCTCCGGCGCCGGCGATGCCGAGCATATGCCCACCACTGAACTGACCAACGATGATTTCGGCGGCGGTTCCATCGACGTGCTGACGCTGCTGGTCAAGTGCGGTCTGGCTGCCTCCAAGGGTGAGGCCCGCCGGCTGGTGCAGCAGGGCGGCGTGACGGTGAATGACGAGAAGGTGTCCGCCATCGAGACCACTTTCGGCTGCCAGCAGTTCACCGGTGACGGTATCGTCATCAAGAAGGGCAAGAAGGTCTTCCACAGGGCTGTTCTGGTGTAATAGCCCTGTTTGATCTCACATATGACCGACCATCATATGATCTCCATGCAGGAAGGGCCGCGGCGATGCCGCGGCCCTTCCTGTGTTTATTCTGCGGATGGACAGAAAGTTGTTGAACGCGGGAGGGTTTTATATTATAATTAGATGTTACTACTTTAGAAAACGAGTGATTGCCTATGAAGACCCATGATTTCTATTTCGACCTGCCGCCGGAGCTGATCGCCCAGACGCCCATCCAGCGCCGGGACGCCTCCCGGCTGCTGGTGCTGGACAGGACCACCGGCGCCACGGAGCACCGGCATTTCTTTGACCTGCCGGAGTACCTGCGTCCCGGCGACTGCCTGATCCTGAACAACTCCCGGGTGCTGCCGGCCCGCTTGCTGGGCCACCGGGTGCCGGGGGGCGGTGCCTGCGAGATACTGCTGCTCATCGACCGGGGCAATAATGTGTGGGAATGCCTTGTCCGTCCGGGCAAGAAGCTGCGCACCGGCGCAAAAGTCTCCTTCGGCGACGGAGAGCTGACGGCGGAGATCGCGGAGGAGCTGCCGGACGGCAACCGGCTGGTGCGCTTCTCCTATGAGGGCATTTTTCTGGAGGTTCTGGACCGGCTGGGCAAAATGCCGCTGCCGCCCTACATCAAGGAAGAACTGCAGGACCGTGAGCGCTATCAGACCGTCTATTCAAAGGTGAACGGCTCTGCCGCCGCGCCCACCGCCGGCCTGCACTTTACACCGGAGCTGCTGGAGCGTATCCAACAAATGGGTGTAAAGGTCGGATACGTTACACTCCATGTGGGCCTTGGCACCTTCCGCCCCGTAAAGGAGGAGGAGATCACCGACCACGCCATGCACAGCGAATACTGCATCATCCCGCAGGAGACGGCGGACCTCATCAACGAGACTAAGAAAAACGGCGGCCGCGTCGTCTGCGTGGGCACCACCAGCTGCCGCACTGTGGAGTCGCAGGCGGCGGAGGACGGCACTATGCGGGCCTGCGCCGGATGGACGGACATTTTCATCTATCCGGGCTACCGCTTCAAGGTCATGGATGCGCTGATCACCAATTTCCACCTGCCGGAGTCCACGCTCATCATGCTGGTATCGGCTCTGGCGGGACGGGAGCATGTACTCTCGGCCTACAAAGAGGCTGTGGAGCAGCGCTATCGGTTTTTCTCATTTGGCGATGCCATGTTCATTCATTAAGTAAGGGGGAACGCAGATGCATCTGCCGGAGCTTGTTTCCGATCTGGCCGTCATTTTGCTGACGGGCGGTATCATCACCGTTATCTTCAAAAGACTGAACCTGCCCCTGGTGCTGGGCTACATACTGGCGGGCTTTCTCATTGGCCCCTACATGCCGTTTTTCTTCTCGCTGGGTGACAGCGAGGCCGTGGCCACATGGAGCGAGATCGGCATCATCATCCTGATGTTCTGCCTTGGCCTGGAATTCAACCTCCACAAGCTGGCCAGCGTGGGCGGTACCGCCATCATCACCGCGCTGGTGGAGGTAGGCGGCATGCTGGCCATGGGCTTCGCCGTGGGGCAGCTCATGGGCTGGGGCACCATGGACAGTATCTTCCTGGGCGGCATGCTGTCCATGTCGTCCACCACCATCATCATCAAGGCTTTTGACGAGCTGAACGTCCGGAAGAAGGATTTTGCCCAACTGGTGTTCGGCACACTGGTGATGGAGGACATCGCCGGCATCTTCATGATGATCATCCTGTCCACCATCTCCGTCAGTAAGTCCATCTCCGGCGGCGCGCTGGCGCTGCAGCTGGGCCTGCTGGTGCTGTATCTGGTGCTGTGGCTGGTGCTGGGCATCTTCCTGCTGCCCACGCTGCTGAACAAGGCCTCCAAGCTGATGAGCGACGAGACGCTGCTCATCGTGTCGCTGGGCATCTGCTTCGGCATGGTGCTGCTGGCGGACGCACTGGGCTTCTCCTCGGCGCTGGGCGCCTTTCTGGCCGGTTCGCTGCTGGCCGGCACCGTCCATGCCGAGCGGGTGGAGCACCTGACCTCCGGCGTCAAGGATTTGTTCGGCGCGGTGTTCTTCATCTCCGTGGGCATGATGCTGGATCCCAGCGCCGTGGTGCAGTACATCGTACCCATCCTCATCCTGACGTTGGTGACCATCGTAGGCAAACTGCTGTTCTCGTCACTGGGCGTGCTGCTGTCCGGCCACACGCTGCGCCAGGCCATCCACTGCGGCTGCTCACTGGCACAGATCGGCGAATTTGCGTTCATCATCGCATCGCTGGGCCTGTCGCTGGGTGTCATCGCGGATTATATCTACCCCATCATCATCTCCGTGTCCGTTATCACCACGTTGACCACGCCGTTCTTTATCAAGAGCGCCGACAGCATCTGCGACGGCATTGAAAAGCTGCTGCCGGAGAAGCTGGTGCAGAACCTGGACCGCTACACCGACGCGGAACAGACCTCCAAGGAGCAGGACAGCGACTGGGCCGTGTTCCTGCGCCGCTACGTGAAAAAGACGGTGTTCTACGGCGCGCTGATGCTGGGCATCGTTATTCTGGGCGATACGGTGCTGCTGCCGCTGCTGGAGGAGACGATCCCCGCGGCGCCGTGGGTCAGTAAGGCGGTGACGCTGTGCGCCGTGTACCTGTGCATCGCCATGTTCGTCCGCCCCATGCTGGACGCCCATTCTCCCCAGTACACGGTGCTGTGGGCCAAAAAGCGCAGCTTTCGTCTGCCGTTGATCGCCCTGAGCGTCATCCGTGTGCTGATCATCGTGCTTATCGTGTTCCTGCCCATCCGCACGGTGCTGGGCATCCACAGCCTGTGGATACTGCCGCTGCTGGCGGCGGCGGTGCTGGTGGCCGGCCACTTCGGCTGGTTTGCCTCGGCGTACCTGTCGGTGGAGACGCGGTTCCTCACCAACTTCAACGAGCGCCTGCTGCAGCAGTACGGCGACAGCAGCGACGCCACCTGGCTGGACGAAAAGCTGTATGTGACGGAACTGCCCTGCCCGCCGGAGGAGACGGGGAAGGACCTGCGGGCCCTTGGCTGGGGCCGTCGCTACGGCGTGAACATCATCAAGATCGTCCGCGGTAAGAAGGAGATCGACATCCCGGCCGGTGACACGGTGCTCAGCGAGGGCGACATGCTGGCCGTCATCGGCGAGCGGGAGAATCTGGTGTCGCTGCGGCTGTCCATCGGCGCCGGCGAGGCGGCGGATATCCCCACGCTGCACACCTACATCGCAGGGGAGAAGGCGCTGTACACCTACACGCTGGACGTGGCGAAAAACGACCATCTGGCCGGCAGCACCATCCGCGACAGCGGCCTGCGGGAAAACTACGACTGTATGATCCTGGGCCTGCAGCGGAATCTGCTGCCCATCATCGGGCCGGACGTAAACTTTGTGATACAGCGCGGCGACCTGGTCTGGCTGCTGGGCTCCCGCCGCATGGCAGAAAAGGCGCTGGATGATATGGAGGAGGCGTAAATGTTCAAAGTCATCAAAATGCAGGGGAAAGCCCGCCGCGGCGTGTTCACCTGCGCCCACGGCGGGGAGGTGCAGACGCCGGTGTTCATGAACGTGGGCACCCAGGCCGCCATCAAGGGCGGCGTCAGCGCACTGGACCTGAAGGAGCAGCTGGGTACGCAGATCGAGCTGTCCAATACCTACCACCTGCACCTGCGCCCTGGCGACGACGTGGTGCGTCAGCTGGGCGGCCTGCATAAATTCATGCGCTGGGACGGCCCCATCCTCACGGATTCCGGCGGCTTCCAGGTGTTCTCACTGGCGGGCCTCAGGAAGATCAGCGAGGAGGGCGTCACCTTTGCCAGCCATCTGGACGGCCACCGCATCTTCATGGGGCCGGAGGAGAGCATGCGCATCCAGTCCAACCTCGGCTCCGACATCGCCATGGCATTCGACGAGTGCGTGGAGAATCCCGCACCCTACGACTATGCCAAGGCCAGCTGTGAGCGGACGCTGCGCTGGCTGGCGCGCTGCAAGGCGGAGCATGACCGGCTCAATGCGCTGCCGGACACCATCAACCCCCGGCAGATGCTGTTCGGTATCAACCAGGGCGCGACCTACGCCGACCTGCGTATCTGGCATATGCAGCAGATCGCCAAGATCGACTGCGACGGCTACGCCATCGGCGGCCTGGCGGTGGGGGAGCCTACGGAGGTGATGTACGACATCATCGACGCGGTGGAGCCGTACATGCCGGCGGATAAGCCACGCTATCTCATGGGCGTGGGCACGCCCAGCAACATCATCGAGGGCGTGGCCAGGGGAGTGGATTTCTTCGACTGCGTGATGCCTGCCCGCAACGCCCGCCATGGCAAGCTGTTCACCTGGAGCGGCACGCTGAATATCAAGAACGCCAGATACAAGCTGGATGAAGGCCCCATCGACCCGGAATGCAGCTGCCCGGTGTGCCGCAGCTTCAGCCGTGCCTATCTGCGGCACCTGTTCACGGCGGAGGAGATGCTGGGCATGCGTCTGGCGGTGATGCATAACCTGTATTTTTATAACAAGCTGACCCAGCGCATCCGCGACAGCATCGACGAGGGCAGCTTTGACGCCTTCCGGGAGTCATACAGCAAAAAACTGGCAGAACGTGTGTGAAACCTCTTGCCAAAGGGGACGAGGTTTTGTATAATAGTGATACTTTGTGAAAAAAGGAGTAACGTTCCATGTTTGACATCGCATACGCAGCATCCACCGGCACTGCTTCCGGCACCGGTATGGGTTCCACGATCCTGATGATCGTTCTGATGATCGCCATCTTCTACTTCCTGATGATCCGCCCCGAGAATAAGCGGAAAAAGCAGGCCGAGGAGATGCGCAGCTCCCTGAAGAAGGGCGACTGGCTGACCACCATCGGCGGCGTGTATGGCCGCGTCGTTTCCATCACTGACCGCACCGTGGTCATTGAGACCAGCGAGGACCGCGTCCGTGTGGAGTTCCTGAAGTCCGCCATCGGTCAGGTCGGTACGTTGGACGAGCAGGCCGCCGCCCAGCAGCGTCCCGCCAAGAAGGACAAGAAGGCCGAGGAGAAGGCTGTTGAGGCTCCCGCCGAGACTGAGTCAAGCGACAGCGACACCCAGGACGCCCAGTAAGTTTTCCTGCATAGAAAAATACCTCCCCCGAATATGCTGTAAAAAAGCATGTGGGGGAGGTATTTTTATGTCTTTCAAAAAACTGCTGGGCGCAGCCCTGTGGAAAGGGCTGCTGCTGTCCATGCTCCTGCTGCTGGCACTGCTGGCGGCATCGTCGCTGATGCTCCAACGTGGCTTGCTGCCGGAGAGCGCCGCCCCGGACATGGTCTGTGCTGCTTACGTGATAGCGGTATTCGTGGGCGGACGGCGGGCAATCCGGAGCGGGGAGGCCGGTGCGCTGCCGCAGGCACTGACGCTGGCGGTGTGCCTGTACGCGGCGGTCTGGCTGGTGGCGCTGAGCGGCGGCGACACGGACTTCTCTGCCCATGGCCTGCTGCTGTCGGCGGGACTGTTTGGCGGGGCGCTGCTGGCGGGGCTGCTGGGCCGGAAAAAAGGAAAACGGCAGGCGGGCAGGCGGCCGGCAGGAGAGAGGCCGCGCACCGCGGCGGGACGAAAACGGCGGTAACATAAAAAAGAGCATGGTTAAAATAACGAAATTTGCTTTTTCGCCTAAAATCCCTTGACGGGTTCCGGCCGTTCCGCTGCGGGGAAGGGCGGGGCAGCGGCGGTCCATATGTTGTGCGCGGTTTTCCGCGTTCTGACCACATATCGCAGTTTATCCCCCTTTTGAGGCAATGTGATGCGCCTTGTTTCATGAGTTAACATAATATTGTTAACATAACATTTTGACATAATTTACAAAAAACGGCTTTTTGCGCAAAAACCCTTGCGGTTTCAGACGATTTGCCATATATTATTGAGTGCGTTCATTCGCGGTCTATTTATACAGCTTGGCTCATAAGTTAGGACGAGGTGAGCCGATGAAGCTGCGTAAAAACCGGGCGCGCTCGTCCGCACCGCCGGACATGTGCCTTTTGATCTTGTGTATCTGCTTTTTGATCGGGATGCTGGCCGCATGGCCCGTCCACCGTGGGATCAGTAGCGAAGCGCTGACTCAGCTGAGCGCCTATGTGCAGAGCTATGCCCAACTGTCGGACGGCCGGGTGCAGCAGCCTGCGTCCGTGCTGTCCACGGCGGCGGCGTACCTGCGCTGCCCGCTGCTGGCGTTCCTGTGCGGACTCAGCGCCGCCGGCGCGGTGCTGATCCCGGCGCTGTGCATGGTGCAGGGTTTCTGCCTGTCGTTTTCCGTGTGCTGCTTTGCGGCATCTCTGGGACACGAGGGTGTGCTGCTGGCGCTGGCGGCACTGGGGCTTCGGTGCCTGTTCGTGCTGCCGTGCATGCTGTGCATCTCACAGGACGGATTCTCCCGGGCGTGCAGGGCGCTGTCTCAGAAGCGTCCTGTCAAAAGCGAGATACCCTGGCGGATGCTGCTGTTTTGTGTGTTTGTGCTTCTTACCGGTACGGTGGTGGAGTGCGCCATTGTACCGAAATTTTTCGCGCTTATTTTGGCGCGGCTGTCATAAAGAGAAGGGAGTGAGGGAATATGACGGATTACATCGCGGCCTACCGCGACTATCTCACCGAGGAGAAGCATGCCTCCGTCAACACCCTCAGTTCCTACATACGCGACCTGACACAGTTCCAGAGCTGGCTCATCGCCAACAGCGCCGCTGACCTGCGCAAGGTGAAGAAGGACACCATCAACGAGTACCTGCTCTATATGAACCACAACGGGAAGTCTCCTGCCACCGTGACCCGTTCCACTGCATCCATCAAGTCATTCTACAACTACATGGTGCAGACCGGCGCCGTCAAAACAAACCCCGCCAAGTCTGTGGTGGCCATGAAGGTAGAGCGCAAATACCCGGAGATCCTGACCAACCGGGAGGTAGAACTGTTTCTGGAGCAGCCCAAGTGCGTGGATGAGAAGGGTTTCCGCGACCACGCCATGCTGGAGCTGCTGTACGCCACCGGCATCCGCGTCTCGGAGCTGATCGGCCTGGACATCAATGACGTCAACCTCTCCGCCGGCTTCATCCGCTGCCGCAGCAAGGGCAAGGAGCGCATCGTGCCCCTGTATCCTGCCGCAGTCAAGGCGCTGGAGGACTACGTAAAGGACATTCGGCCCCGCATCATCGCCGACGAGGACGAGCCGGCCCTGTTCGTCAACATGAACGGCGAGCGCATGAGCCGTCAGGGCTTCTGGAAGATCATCAAGTACTATCAGGAGAAGGCGGAGATCGACAAGGACATCACGCCCCACACCCTGCGCCACTCCTTTGCGGTACACCTGCTGGAGAACGGCGCCGACCTCCGTTCCATTCAGGAGATGCTGGGCCATGCCGACATCTCATCCACCCAGATCTACACCCATGTCATCAAAAAGCAGCTGAAGGACGTATACAACAAGGCTCATCCCCGTGCCTGAGCTGCTTTGCCGCACCGACAGACCGCCCCATTAGGCCGCCTGGCCTGAAATGGGGCGGTTTTTGTTGCTATTTTTCCGCCGCTTTGCTATAATAGAACTAATGTTTAAGAGGCGGAGGAGTACCATGCGCATTTTGGGCATCGACCCCGGCGTGGCCATTGTTGGCTTCGGCCTGATCGAATCGGAGCGCGGCGCCGTGCGGATGCTGCAGTACGGCGCGGTCAACACGTCGGCAGGATTGCCGCTGGCCACCCGGCTGGTGCAGATCGAACAGGATCTGACCCAACTGATCCAACAGTTCAAACCGGATGAGATTGCCATCGAGGAGCTGTTTTTCAGCAAAAACATTACCACCGGCATTGCTGTGGCCCATGGGCGCGGCGTCATCCTCTGCACAGCGGAGAAGCTGGGCGTACCCATTTACGAATACACGCCCATGCAGGTGAAGCAGGCGGTAGTGGGCTATGGTCTGGCGGAGAAAAAGCAGGTCATGGATATGACGCGGCGTCTTTTGAAGCTCAGCGCCGTGCCCCGGCCCGACGACGCGGCGGATGCGCTGGCCATCGCCATCTGCCACGCCCGCAGCGCTACCAGTCTGCTGCGGCGCAAGGACCCCAACGTAAAGGAGACAGTCTGATATGTTCTACTATGTCAACGGCCCCGTGGCGGAGCTGGAGGCCGGTCTGGCCGTCATCGACTGCGGCGGCGTGGGCTACGCCTGTGCCACCACCAACTATACGCTTTCCCAGCTGAAGAAGGGGGAGCGCGCCAAGCTCTACACCTATCTGAATGTCCGGGAGGACGCGGTGGAGCTGTTCGGCTTCGCCAGCCAGAGCGAGCTGCGCAGCTTCAAAATGCTCATCGGCGTCTCCGGCGTCGGACCCAAGGCGGCACTGTCCATCCTGTCGTCCACCACGCCCCAGCAGCTGGCCATGGCGGTGGTCATGGGCGACGAAAAGGCACTGACCGCCGCGCCGGGCATCGGCAAGAAGATCGCCCAGCGCATTATTCTGGAGCTGAAGGACAAGCTGGCCAGAGAGCAGGGCAGCTTCGACGCCGGCAGCGGCGGGCCTGTACTCGTGCCCGCGCAGGACAACAAAGCCGGCGAGGCTGCTGCCGCACTGGCGGTGCTGGGCTACGGCAGCCAGGAGATCGCCGCCGCCCTGAAGGGCATCGACATGGCGTCGCTGCCGCTGGAGGAGATCATCCGCCAGTCGCTGAAAAAAATGGTAAAGTAGGGGAGGGGACCGCATGAGCATCGACTTCGGCGCAGACATCTATGAGGAGCCTATCGTCGCCAAAACGTTTCTGAACGAGGACGCCGGCGAGACGTCTCTCCGTCCCCGGACGCTGGCGGAGTATATCGGACAGGAGAAGGCCAAGCAGAACCTGTCCATTTTCATCGAGGCCGCCCGCCGCCGCACGGAGGCGCTGGATCACGTGCTGCTCCACGGCCCTCCGGGGCTGGGTAAGACCACGCTGGCGGGCATCATCGCCCAGGAGATGGGCGTCAACATCCGCATCACCTCCGGTCCTGCCATTGAAAAGCCCGGCGATCTGGCGGCGCTGCTGACCAATCTCAATGAAAATGATATCCTGTTTGTGGACGAGATCCACCGTCTGAACCGGTCGGTGGAGGAAATTTTGTACCCCGCCATGGAGGACTACGCCATCGATATCATCATCGGCAAGGGTCCCTCCGCCAACTCCATCCGCCTGGACCTGCCGCGCTTTACGCTGATCGGCGCCACCACCCGGGCCGGCTCCCTGTCCGCCCCGCTGCGTGACCGCTTCGGCGTCACCCTGCGGCTGGAGCTGTACACGCCGGAGGAGCTGTCCACCATCGTGAAGCGCAGCGCCGGTATCCTCAACGTGGAGATCGAGCCGGAGGGCGCCATGGAGATCGCCCGCCGCTCCCGCGGTACGCCCCGCATCGCCAACCGTATGCTCCGCCGCGTCCGGGACTTTGCCCAGGTGGTGGCCGACGGCGTCATCACCCGCAAGGTGGCCGATCAGGCGCTGCTGGCGCTGGAGGTGGATCATCTGGGGCTGGATCAGGTGGACCGCCGCATGCTCCGTGCCATCATCGAGAACTACGGCGGCGGCCCAGTGGGCCTTGATACGCTGGCAGCCACCATCGGCGAGGAGTCCGTCACGCTGGAGGATGTGTACGAGCCGTACCTGATGCAGATCGGTTTCCTGACCCGCACGCCCCGGGGCCGCTGCGTGACGCGGAAGGCTTACGAGCACCTGCACATCAGCACCCCTGAGCCGGAGCAGCTGTCCTTGTGAACAGCGAATCGCCAAAATAGACAAATCAAAACGGCATATCCGCCTAAGCGGCTGCCGAATTTGGGTTATTTTTGACAAACTTTCCGCAATAGCTTGACAAATTATTTTGTAAAAAGGTATAATGCACTATGGTGAATGATACACGGGCAGATTATGACCATCTGATGACAGAGAGCGACGAGGCACTGTGCGCGTCCGTTCGGGCGGGCAACCGTCTGGCGGAGGAGGTGCTGGCTGCACGCTATCACCGTCTGGTGCGCAGCTGCGCCCGCCCCTATTTTCTGGCGGGGGGCGACAGCGAGGATCTGCTGCAGGAGGGCATGTTCGGCCTCATCAAGGCCATCCGGGAGTATGAACCGGGACACGGCGCGTCCTTCTATACCTTCGCCGAGACATGCATCCGCCGCCGGCTTTACTCCGTTCTGAAGTCCGCCGCCTCCGGCAAGCATGCACCGCTGAATCACGCGGTTCCACTTGATCCCTCATTCTTTGACGCGAATCTCTCTTTTGCCAATGCCGATCCGGAGGGTCTCCTGATCGACAGAGAAAAAGCTGCCAGTCTGTTGGAAAACGCCCGCAAGCTGTTGTCCGAATTCGAGGTAAAGATTTTAGGGTATTATTTAGAAGGTCTCACCTGCCGTGAGATCGCAGAGACTGTTGGCAAGTCCCCCAAATCGGTGGACAACGCTGTGCAGCGCATACGCCGCAAAATTGCGCGGCAACTTTTATCCGGCGACATCAGCAACGGCTGAGCGCAATATATTTTTTCTCAAAGAGAGGGTAAAATCATGTACGAAGACAAGACTTTAGTGTGCAAAGAGTGCGGCAACGAGTTCGTGTTCACCGCCGGTGAGCAGGAGTTCTACGCTGAGCGCGGCTTCCAGAACGAGCCCCAGCGCTGCAAGGCCTGCCGCGACGCTCGCAAGAACGCTGCCCGCGGTCCCCGTGAGTACTTCACCGCTGTCTGCGCCAAGTGCGGCGGCGAGGCCAAGGTGCCCTTCGAGCCCAAGAGCGACCGTCCCGTTTACTGCAGCGCCTGCTTCGCTGAGATGCGCGAGAACGGCTGAGTCATTCTGCACACTATCGATCATGATATGAAAAAGGATACGCGCCAAAAGGCGCGTATCCTTTCTTTTCTTCCAAAAATTCTGTTGAAACCCGCGGGATATTGGGGTATACTATACCCACAACTATCATACGGAGGTTATTCACATGATCGAGATCACGAAAGACACCATTATCGGTGATATTCTGGATGTTGCCCCCCAGACGGCGCCCATCTTCCTGTCCATCGGCATGCACTGCCTGGGCTGCCCCTCCTCCCGTGGCGAGACGGTGGAGGAGGCCTGCGCCGTCCACGGCATCGACGTGGACAAGCTGCTGGCCGTCGTCAACGAGGAAGCCAACAAGCCTGTCGCGGAATAAGCAGACGAGCCGCCACGCATACGGCTGTATGCGTGGCGCTTTCTGTGTTGAGGGAGAGAAATGGAGTATAAACAACTGGCCCTGCAGCCCCGTCTGGCCCTACTGGCCCGGCTGGTGCCGGAGGGCTGCCGCCTGACGGACGTGGGCACCGACCACGGCTACCTGCCGGTGTCGCTGCTGCAGCAAGGGCGGATCACCGCCGCCATCGCCTCCGACATCGGAGCGGAGCCGTTGGAGCACGCCCGCCGCACGGCGGCGCAGTACGGCGCGGCAGGCATCGACTTCCGCCTGTGTCCCGGCCTGTCCGCCATTGCCCCGGAGGAGACGGATGTCATCGTCATCGCAGGCATGGGCGGCGAGACGATCATGACCATCCTGCAGAATGCCCCATGGACAAAGGACGGCCGCCACACGCTGCTGCTCCAGCCCATGACAAAGGCCGCTGACCTGCGCCATTGGCTGGCTGACAATGGATATACCTTTACAGACGAACACCTGGTGGAGGACAAGGGCCGCCTCTATCCTGTCCTGACGGTGACGGGCGGCAAACACCGCGCCCTGACGGAGGCGGAGGCCCTGTGCGGCGTTCTGCTGGAGAGCGACCCACTGTACGGTGCCTACCTGTCGGAGCACGCGGCTAAGCTGCGCCGCTCGGCGGAGGGACTGCGCCGCAGCAGCGCTCCGGATGCCGCCGCGCAGGCAGCGCGGATGGATGCGCTGGCGGAGGAACTGGAGAAAAAGAGGTGTAAAGTATGATAACTGTACAGCAAGTGGAGCGAAAGCTCTTTGACTGGGCGCCCCGCCATCTGGCGGAAAGCTGGGACAACGTGGGTCATCTGGTGGGAGACCCCGACAGGGAGGTGCGCCGTATTCTTGTGTCGCTGGACATCACCGAGCAGGTGGTGCAGGAGGCCGTAGACGGTGGCTTTGAGCTCATCGTGTCCCATCACCCGGTGATGAACTGTACATGGTATCCGGTCCAGACCCTGCGCACCGACGACCGGCAGGGCCGTATCCTGATAAAACTGGCGGAAAACCGCATCTCCGCTATATGCATGCACACCAATCTGGACGCGGCAGACGGCGGCGTCAACGATGTGCTGGCCGAAAAACTGGGCCTTCAGGGCCTTTCTCCACTGACAGAAGAAAAAATCGGGCGGATCGGCACGTTAAAATGCGAAATACCCCTTGTGGAGTTCACCCATTTTGTGATAGAATCTTTAGGATGCAATGGCCTTCGGTATACGGACTGCGGTAAGCCTGTCCACCGCGTGGCGGTGGGCGGCGGCGCCTGCGGCGACTATATTTCCCAGGCTATTGCCGCCGGCTGCGACACCTTTGTGACCTCCGACCTGCGGTATCACGATTTTCTGGATACCACGGCGCTGAACCTCATCGACGCTGGGCATTTCCCCACGGAGGATGTGATCTGCGTCCCGCTGGTGGAGTATCTGCAAGGGGCGTTCCCCGCAGCCACCGTTATAAAAACGACCGCACACAGCCGTGAGGTCATCCAATACTGCATAAAGGAGAAGTAAACTATGTCCGGACATTCCAAGTGGCACAATATCCAAAAGACCAAGGGCGCGGCTGACGCCAAGCGTTCCGCTACCTTTACGAAGATCGCCAAGGAGATCATCGTGGCTGTCAAGCAGGGCGGCAGCGGCGACCCCGCCAACAACTCCCGGCTGGCCACCGTGGTGGCCAAGGCCAAGGCGGCCAATATGCCCAACGATAACATCAAGCGCACCATTGACAAGGCTCTGGGCTCCGGCAATACCGACAACTACGAGGCCGTCACCTACGAGGGCTACGGCCCCTGCGGCATCGCCGTCATCGTGGAGGCACTGACCGACAACCGCCAGCGCACCGCTCCGGAGATCCGCCACTATTTCGATAAGTTCGGCAAGGGCATGGGCGCGCAGGGCTGCGTCAGCTGGTCCTTTGACCGCAAGGGCGTCATCGTTATCAACAACGAGGACGAAGAGCTGGATGAGGATACCGTCATGATGGACGCGCTGGACGCCGGCGCCGAGGACATGGAGGCCGACGGCCCCGTGTTCGAGGTCACCACCGACCCGGACAGCTTCAACGATGTGGTCAAAGCGCTGGAGGAGAAGGGCTATACCTTCGAGAGCGCCGAGATCGAGATGGTGCCTCAGAACTACATCACTATGACCAACGAGGACGACGTCCGCAGCATGACCAAGCTGCTGGACATGCTGGACGACAACGAGGACGTGCAGAACGTCTGGCATAACTGGCAGCAGGATTGATCAGGTCGTCCGGATCACCGATACATGAAAACAGGTGTCCGCGTCCCTTACCGGGGGTGCGGACACCTGTTTTTATACTGCATGATGCATGCATCATGCAGTAAAAAGCGTTCATCATGAAGTGCATCATGCAGCGGATCCTGAAATATACCGTGTGCTCGCCGAGGCGGCTGCTTCTGCGGATCCGGAGGGACGGCATGAAGAAAGCCCTGCGGAATGCTCCGCAGGGCTTTTGTCTGTACAGTTCAGGCGCTGGTCAACTCAGATTGCGCGGGTAACTTTGCCGGAACGCAGGCACCGGGTACAAACATATACATGGCGAGGCGTGCCGTTGATCACTGCCTTCACGCGCTTGACATTGGGCTTCCAGGGACGATTGGAACGCCGGTGGGAGTGAGAAACCTTGATACCGAAGGTCACGCCCTTGTCGCAAAATTCGCACTTAGCCATCCGTTGCACCTCCTTGCTGTTGTAACATACGGTCGCTTGCATCGCAAGCAGTTGATATAATAACAGATAACGCGGTGAATTGCAAGCACTATTTGACAAAAAAACGAAATTTTTTTGAAAGGGGAAAGTGTTGCGAAACAGGGGGATACAAGATATAATATAAAGTGATTATTCAGTGCCCCTGCTGGGGTTTCCGGCGGGCGGCTCACGGGAGGCATCTGTATGGAAAAAGTCAAACGCACGCCGGCCAGCCTGAAAAAGATGGTGGAGATATTTTGCATGGAGATCCTCCACAAGGGCCGGGATTTTGACAACACCGTTGTGACCATTTCGGACGTGAACCGGCCGGCCCTGCAGCTGGTGGGCTTTTACGATTATTTTGATGACAAACGCCTGCAGATCCTGGGCCGGGGCGAGATGCGCTATCTGGACCGGATGACGGAAGCGGAGCGCACCCGCGTGTTCAACAAGCTGCTGAGCTACCCGTTCCCGGCGCTGATCATCGCCAGGGACATGGAAGCCCCGGCGGAGCTGGTGCAGATGGCGGAGAAACACGACCGCACACTGCTGCGCTCGGCGGAGTCCACGGTGGATGTCACCAGTAAGCTCATCGACTATCTGAACCGTGCCATGGCGCCTCAGATCGCCCGCCACGGCGTGCTGATGAACATTTACGGCCAAGGCGTTCTGATCCTGGGCGACTCCGGCATCGGCAAGAGCGAGACGGCCATCGAGCTGCTCAAGCGCGGCCACCGGCTGGTGGCGGACGACGCCGTGGAGATACGGCGCATCTCCAACAGCCTGTTCGGCACGGCGCCGGAGATCATCCGGCATTACATCGAGATCCGGGGCGTGGGCGTCATCGACGTGCAGCAGCTGTTCGGTATGGGCGCTGTGCAGTTCGACACGGAGATCGATTTGGTCATCCAGCTGGAGCAGTGGGTGGACGGCAAGTTCTACGATCGGCTGGGGCTGGGCGAGGAGAAGTACGAGATGCTGGGCGTGGAGCTGCCCATCGTCACCATCCCGGTGCGGCCGGGACGGAACCTGGCGGGCATCGTAGAGATCGCTACCATGAAAAACCGGCAGATGAAATACGGATACAACGCGGCGCGGGATTTTGTCACCCAGTTTGACAGCAAAATGGACGCCATGATAAAGGAGAACAGGGCAAAGTAATGAAGTATGTGGGTGTAGATATCGGCGGTACAAACCTGAAGGCGGGACTG
>CAKTPQ010000030.1 GCA_934591745.1 uncultured Oscillospiraceae bacterium | reverse complement strand
CGCGCCATCTCCCCCAAGACCAAGCAGGAGATCGAGAAGCTGGGCACCGGCCTGAACAAGCTGAACGAGGAGGATCCTACCTTCTCCGTCACCAACAACGCCGAGACCCACCAGACCGTGATCTCCGGCGCCGGCGACATCCAGATCGACGTGCTGTGCAGCAAGCTGAAGTCCCGCTTCGGCGTGGATTCCGAGCTGGATACCCCGCGCGTTGCCTACCGCGAGAAGATCCGCAGCACCGTCCGCAAGCAGGGCCGCTATAAGAAGCAGACCGGCGGCAGCGGCCAGTTCGGTGATGTTCATATCATCTTCGAGCCCCAGAGCGAGCAGGAGGATATGATCTTCGAGGAGAACGTGTTCGGCGGCTCCGTGCCCAAGAACTACTTCCCCGCCGTGGAAAAGGGCCTGCGCGAGAGCTGCCTGCACGGCGTGCTGGCCGGCTATCCCGTGGTGTTCCTGAAGGCCACCCTGGTGGACGGTTCCTACCACCCTGTGGACTCCTCCGAGATCGCGTTCAAGCTGGCCGCCAACCTGGCGTTCAAGGCTGCTCTGCCCGAGGCCAAGCCCGTGCTGATGGAGCCCATCGGCGAGTTGAAGGTCACCGTGCCCGACAACTACGTGGGCGACGTGATGGGCGATCTGAACAAGCGCCGCGGCCGCGTGATGGGCATGAACCCCACCGGCGACGGTGAGACCGTGCTGGAGGCCGAGGTGCCCATGGCCGAGATGATGAGCTACGCCATCGACCTGCGTTCCATGACCCAGTCCCGCGGCACGTTCACCTTTACCTTCGTCCGCTACGAGGATTGCCCCGCGGCGGCGCAGGAGAAGGCTATCGCCGCTGCCAAGGCTCTGGCCGAGGCTGAGTAAATCCCATACGAAGCAAAAAAACATCCGTCCGCAGGGACGGATGTTTTTTTGCTTCATGGACGGAGAAGCGGCGTGCTCCGCTGCCTCCCACGGCTTTATTGCAGCGTGGTCAGCACCTTCTGGGGGAAGGGATAATTCCGCTGGGCAAACGTGATCTCCGCGCCCAGAGAGGCGTCCGCCTCCAGCATGGCCACCCGGACGGTGCCCATACAGGTGACGCGGATGCTGCGCAGATAGCCGTTCCGCACCTCCAGCACCACCTCGCCGCCGGTGAGGGTCACGTGCTGGGACTGAACATCCGGTGCGATGGCAGCGGCAAAGTCCGCCGCGCCCGCCTCATCCAGCGTCAGGGTATAGACGTCCGCCTTGTCAGAACGGGTGCAGGCGGCGTTGCCGCTGAGCACCAGTTGGTAGGCCAGTTCGACGAGCTGTGACTGTTCCATGGCGCTGTCCCCCACGGTGAGGGCGTGCCCATCCGCGTCGCACAGCTTGTCGCCGGAGAAGTACAGCGTCAGTCCGCCCCGGCGCACGCAGGAGAAGTCCTGCCCGTTTACGGTGCGGCGGTCGTACTGCACGGTGTCACGCAGCACCAGCGGGCCGCAGTCCGACGTCAGTGTCAGGTCGGCGGCCAGCACATCGCTCTTGCGCAGGGAGGCCCACGCCCGCAGCAGACGGAGAGCGTCCCCGGTGGGAAGCGTTTCCTCCGGTTTGCTGCCGCCGGCGATGGCGTCCGTCACCGCCTGGGGCACGGCAGGGGCCTCCGCCGCGTCCGCCGGCAGGAAGTCCACCCGGATGGACAGCGCGTCCTCCGCCTGTCCGGAGGTGAGCGCCAGCGAGACGGCGCGGTCGTCCTCCACTGTCAGCGTCATGGTCAGGGTGGAGATGCCTGTCGTGTCCACGGTACCCTCCGGCAGCAGCGCCAACAGCCCCGCTGTGGCGGTTTCGTCCAGCGTCATGGCATAGATGCTGCCGTTATCGGCCTTTTCACGGTCCACGTGGGCCTTGCGGAACAGGGAGGCCGCCTGGGACGGGGACAGGGCGCCCTCCTGACGGAAGGCGCGGCCGTTTTCCAGATATACTGTGTCGTTGACGCAGTAGACGCTGACGCCCTCCCACGTCACGGTGGTGACGGCGGTGCCGTTCACCTTGGCGCGGTACACATCCGCCTTGTAGGAGGCGCTGCCGCTGTCCACGTGGACGGTCATGGCGCTGGGCTCAGCCCGCAGCGCTGCCGTCAGCAGGCGGCAGGCCCGGAGACCGCTGCCCAGTCCGGTGACGGTAAGGATCACTGCCATGGCGGCGGCGATACCTGCCGCCATGCTCACCGGGATCCACCAGCGGCGCTTTTTCGGCTGGGGCGGAGATGTCTCCTCGCCGGGCGCTGCACCTGCGGCCTCCGCCTTTTTCGGCTCTGCCGCAGACACCTCCGCCGTCTCCGGCAGAGCCGCTCTGACGGCTTTTTTCCGCCGCCGCAGGCGGAGGAGCAGCACGGTCAATACCACAGCGGCACACAGTCCAGCCGCTGCCGCAGCTATCCACCACACCGGTGTGGAGGTCACGGCGGCGAACATGGGGCTGCGTCCCTCCGCCGCGAAGGTCATGTAGCTGCCCACACTGCCGCAGTCTGCTTCCTGCCAGCCGCTGCCGTCGTTGACGTAGAGCTTCAGGTGTGACGTGCCCACCGGCGGCAGATAGCGCAGGATGTGCCGGGCCTGCCCGTCATCGGGCAGGGACACCTGCCACTGCTCCAGCACTTGCCGGTTCACGGCGGCGGGCGGCAGACGGCCCTCCCGCCAATAGGCCCACCATCCGGCCAGCACGCCGCCCACCGTGATGTGGAAGGACTCCGGCGTCAGCTCACAGGCGGTGGCGATGAGGCTGTTGTCATCGCTGAACAGGCCCTCCGCCAGAATGACGGAGCGCCCGTCCTCCCGGCTCTGCTGGGAGGACAGCGCGGGCATGTAGGCATCATACACGGCGGTGACCACCGTGTCGAACCGCAGATCCCGCAAATCGCTGCGGTCCCAGTGGGCGTAGGTGCCCTCCCTGACTGGCAGGGCCGGGAACACGCTGCTGTCAAAGGAACCGCCGTAGTCAAAGCTGCGGCTGCTGATGACCGTGCCGTCCACCACGAAGGACAGGGTAAACCGCTTCATGCCATCGGGCACGGCGGCGTTTTCCACCATGACGGCAAAGGCCGCCGGCTCCGCACGGCCGCCATAGCTCTGGCGGTTGATGCCCGCCAGTGTGTCGGATACGAAATAATTCCGCTCGAACGTCCCGGCATCGCTGCCGGACACAGCGCCCTCATACTGCTGGCAGGCGGTGATATCCACCAGCGACCAGCAGTCCGCCACGGTGCTGGCGCCGCCGTCGGACTTTTCCGCCGTACCGGCGCCCACGATGCCGCCCACATACCGCTTGCCGCTGAGGGTGCACTTGGCATAGCTGCTGCGAACAGCGGCGGCGGTGATGCCGGCGATGCCGCCCACATAGCTGCCGTTTTCACTGCTGATGCTGCCATAGCTCTCACACCCGGTGATGAAGCCCAGATCCATGCGGCCCGTGATGCCGCCCACATTGCTGCGCTTGGCGGTGACGGTGCCGGTGTTGACGCACCGCTGCACGATGGCCTTGTACTCATACTGCTGGCGATAGCTGTCGCTGAGGTCGGCGCTGACATCGTCCTCCGGGTCCAGACCGTACTCCACGGCCATGGAGCCGACAATGCCGCCGGTGTTGCTGTCGCCGTCCACGGTGCCGCTGCTGCGGCAGTCGGAGGTCTTTCCCAGCGTCACACTGTCCACATTGACCTCCGACGTGTCGGAGATGATGGTGGAAGGGTCGCTGGCGGCGCTTATAGCGGCCAGCATGGTGTTGGACAGCCGGTTGAACTGCTCGTTGACGGCACGGAGATCCTTCGCCACCGTATCTGCCGAGCCGGAAGCCGTGCCGTTCAGGTCATCCAGCCGCTGTCCGAAGCCGTGGATGATGGCTGCAAGGTCGTTGGGATCGGAAACGCTGTCCCGTAGATAGTCGTTCAGATCGCTGAGCTGACCGGACACATCACCGGAGCCGTCCTGAGCGTCGTTGACTGCCTGATCCGTCAGCCGCCGCAGCTCATAGAGCTGTCGGTTCAACTCCGACAGGTAGTCGGAGCCGTCTATCCGGATGTACGGCTCGATCTGCCCGGCGATGCCGCCCACGTCCTTGCGGCCGCAGACCGCGCCGTCGTTGGCGCACTGCCGAAGCTGTCCGCAGCTGCGGCCCACGATGCCGCCGGTGTTATAGCCGATGTGCTGGTAACCCACAGCACCGTGGTTCACGCAGTCCGACACTGTTCCGGCGGAGTATCCGGCGATGCCGCCGGTGTCCGTGACGGAGGTGCCGGCGTTCAGGCGGCTCAGGGTGGACAGATCCATGGTCAGCGCCTGTGTCAGGTCGTCCAGATCAATGCGGGGGTCTGTGCTGGCCACATTGACGAAGGCGTTGTTCTCGCAGGAGGCCACCAGGCCCTCGTTGTATCCGGTGATGCCGCCGGTCATGACTTCGCCCGCCGCCGCGCCGTCGACCTGGCAGTTCAGGATACTGCCGGCGACCAGGTTGGCGCCGGCAATGCCGCCGATGTTGGCCTTGCCGGACACGGTGCCGGTGAAGCTGCAATTTTCGATGGTGCCGCGGTTCTCGCCGACGAGGCCACCTGCGTTCCGGGCGTCGCCGTCAGGTGTCACCGCGCCTTCGGCGCGGAGGTCGCGGACAACGCCGCCCTCCTGCACCACGCCGAACAGGCCGGCGGGAGACAGACTGCCGGAGATGCTAATGCCTCGGATGGCGTGACCCTGCCCGTCAAACACGCCGCCGAAGGAGGGAATGGGCAGGAACGACCCGCCCTCCAGGGACAGATCGCTGTCCAGCACCACCGTCTTGCCCTGGGACCAGGTATCCAGCGCGCAGCGCTGGGCCAGCTCCGCCAGATCGTCCTCGCTGGCAATGTGGATGACGTCCGACGCCGGGGCGGCGTAGCTCCGGGTCAGGGGCAGGCAGGCGGCCGCCAGCAGCAGCGCCAGCAGCGCCCCGCAGACCCGGCGTATATCAAGTCTCTTCATTTCGGTCATCCGCCTCCTCTCCCTCCGTACCGGAGAGCATGGTCAGGTCGATATCGCCCTCCACCGTGGCGCGCATCACGCCCCGGACGGTGCCGTTGATGCGGCCGTACACCAGACCGTTCACCGTCATGCTGCCGTGGCCGGCCTTCTTGGCCACCACCGACGGCACGGAGAAGGAGGTCTTGTCGATGACCCGGCTGCCGATCAGCAGGATCTGAGGCAGGGCGAACATGACCACAAGGATGGAGATCACCGTGCCGCGGCCCAGACTCTCGCCAATGCCGGCAATGGTGGGCTCGGAGGTCATGCTGCCGATGAGGAAGCCGCAGATGGACATGATGGCGCCGGAAGTGATGATGGTGGGGAACGCGAAGTTCAGCGTCTCCACGATGGCGTTGCGCTGGGCCATTTTCACCTTCAGCTCCTGATAGCGGCTGGCGATGACGATGGCGTAGTCGATGTTGGCACCCATCTGGATGGAGCTGACGATCAGATAGCTCAGATAGAACAGGTACTTCCCGGTGATGGCCGGGACGGAGAAGTTGATCCAGATGCAGCCCTGGATCACCAGGATCAGCAGCACCGGCATGCCCGCGGACTTGAAGGTGAACAGCAGCACCACCATGACCACCAGAATGGACACGACGCTGACCACCTTGTTGTCGATGGCGAAGGACTTCTCGAAGTCGTATTCGTTGGTGGAGTCGCCGGCCAGATACACCTTCTGACCGGGGTAGTATTCCTGGGCGATGTCCAGAACTTTGCCGGTGAAGGCGTAGGTCTCGTCGCCGCTCTCCGGCAGCGTGAGGTACACCAGCATCCGGCTGAAGCTGTCGCTCTGCAGCTGGTTCTTCGCGCTGCGCATCTGGGTCTGGGCGCTCTGCAGCATGGCGGTCTGGTCGGCGCTGAGCGTTACCACACCGGCATCCACCTGCTCACATACGAACAGGAACATGTCCAGCAGCGGCACCTTGTAGGTGGACAGCTTGCCCACCAGCTGGCCGTAGTCGCCGTCCATGGCGGCATAGGCCGCGTACACCAGCTGGGCCGTCTCATAGTCCAGCCCAGCCAGCTCCGCAAACTGCCGGGGCGTCAGTTCGTCGGCCAGCATGTACCCGTCCAGCGCCTCGATATTCACAAGCCCCATGGTGTGGTCCACCTCGTCGTACTGCTCCAGCTCCGCCAGCAGGGCGCGCTCGCTGTCATAGTCGCCGGCGGGCACCATCAGCGCCAGCATATTGCTGGAGGTGAACGTGTCGTCGATCATCTGCTGGGCGATCTGGCTCTCGTTCTGCTTCGGCGTGGTCAGCAGACTGTAGCCGTAGGCATAGGGACACCGGGCCGACAGGAAGAAGCCCGCCGTGATGAGCAGTGCGAAGATGATGGGCACCACATGCCGTGTGGCGTAGTCAAAATTGCCCACGAAGGGGATCTTGGGCACAAAGCTGCGGTGCGGCGTCCGGTCGATGAGCGGGCCGAACAGCATCAGCAGGCCCGGCATCACCACGAAGGCGGAAAGCAGCGCGAACAGAATGGATTTAATGAGGCACAGGGCCATGTCCGGGCCAAGTCTGAACTGCATGAACAGCATGGCCACCAGACCGCCGATGGTGGTCAGGCTGCTGGCGCCGATCTCCGGGATGGACTTGCTCAGGGACACGATGACCGCCTCCCGCAGTGCCAGCAGACGGTGCTCCTCCTTGAAGCGGTTGCAGAAGATGATGGCGTAGTCGATGGACAGTGCCAGCTGCAGAATACTGGTGACGGAGTTGGACACAAAGGAGATCTTGCCCATCAGGAAGTTGGTGCCCTGGTTCAGCACCAGCGCCACCACGAACGTCAGGATCAGCACCGGCACCTCACCGTAGGTCTCGGAGGTGAACAGCAGCACCAGCACGATGACCACGGCCACATAGACCATGATGATGCTGATCTCGTGGTCGATGGTTTCCCGCAGGACGTTGCCCAGCTCCGTGGATACGTACAGATCATAGCCGCCCAGCAGCTCTTTCACCGCCTCCAGAGACGTCAGGCAGGCGTCGTCGTTTTCGTCGTAGGCAAAGGTGACGGAGAACAGGGCGGAAAGGGCGTTGTAGTGGTCGGTGGTCTCGTCATAGTCCACGCTCTGCACGCCCTCCACCTCCCGGATCTGATCGGCCAGCTTTTCCGCCTGGGCGGGGGTCACGTTGGCCACCATCAGCTCCGCCGTGCCGTAGGTGATGAACTCCTCGTTCATCACCGCCAGCGCCTGCTTGGTCTGGGAGTCGTCCGGCAGGTAATAGGTCAGGTCGTTCTCCACCTCCACCCAGTTCCGGGAGACGGCGGAGAAGATCAGTCCGATAATGGTGATGAGGAAAATGAGACTGCGCTTGTCCACGATGAAGGTGGACAGCTTTTCCATAAAGGTCGCGCCGTTTGCGTTGCTCTGGCTCATGGCTTGCGTATCTCCTCCTTTCATTTTCAATGATAACAGGTGTTCCCTGCTCTGACAAGCAGGGGGAAAGCAGACCCGCCGGGAAAGCCATCTTCCGACTCTCCCGGCGGGACTTCTTATGCATGCTCCAGAAGGCCGATGACCAGCAGGTGCAGGGGATAGTAGACGTAGAACAGCCACTTCATGACCCGGTTCACCTGGGGGCTGCGTCCCCGCTGGCCGTTGTACAGCCGGAGGACCGGCAGACTCAGCACCACGCCCATCTGCACCAGACCGTATACCCAGTCCAGCGCCAGCGCGTACACGATGGCGTACAGCGCCACATAAAAGACCATCCACAGCCCCTGCTTTTTCAGGTCGCCCCGGTTGCAGCCGAAAGCCAGTACGCACAGCGCCGCGATGCAGCTCCAGTCGCTGGGAAAGCTGACAAGGCAGATGCTCGCCACCAGCGCGGCCTTGGCGGCGCCGCCGAGGCGGCCGCTGTGGGCCACCCGCAGCATCACCAGACCCCAGGCCAGCGACCACATCACGCTGGTCTGGTTCAGCACCGCGCCGTAGTAGAACGGGATGAAGGACCGCCAGTCTATGAAGTCCGCGGAGGCGTATATGTAGCAGAAGTGGGAGATCACCGCGAACACGAACAGCCGCGCCGTGTATTTGCGGACGTCGCGGGTGTGGTGAAAGCCCTCCGCGATGAAATAGCACATGATGGGGCAGGTCAGCCGCCCCACAAGGTGCATCGCCAGCGGCAGCCACTCCCGGGGATAGCCGGGGAACACCGCCCACGCGATGTGGTCCACGGTCATGGCCAGGATGGCGAGGAGCTTGATAGCGTTGGAATCCAGTTTTTTGGCAGTCACAGACGGCATAAACGCACCCTCCGGCGGCGTATCAGCCCCACAGGGTGGTCAGCATGGGGACCACCTGCTTCTTACGGGACATGACGCCGGGCAGAAACACCGCGTTGTCCTTGGGCTCCACGGCAAAGGCGTTGCGGATGGTGTCGTCGCTGCCGATGTACAGCAGCTGAGTGCCCTCCTGCAACACGTCGGTGAGCATCAGGATCACCATGTCGTAGCTGTTGGCCTTCTGGGCCTTGCGCATGGCGTCCAGCAGTTCGTTCTTACGCTCCATCAGGCTCTGGGAGTCAATGCAGGTGACCTGCCCCACGCCCAGCACCTGCTCGGCGATGTGGAACTCCTTGAAGTCGCTGCGCAGCAGCTCCTCGGCAGATTTGCTGTCGTTGCTGCCGCTGAACAGCTCCCGCCCCAGATCGCTGAGGGACACCTTGGCGATGCGGGCCAGCCGCTCGGCCATGGCGATGTCCCGCTTGGTGCAGGTGGGGGACTTGAACATAACGGTGTCGGACAGAATGGCCGCCGCCATCAGCCCCGCCATGTGGGGGGAGGGGGTGACGCCGTGCTCCTGATACATGGAGGTGATGATGGTGTTGGTACTGCCCACCGGTTCGTTGCGCACGGAGATGGGCTGCCGGGTCTGGATATCTGCCAGACGGTGGTGGTCGATGATGCCCAGGATCTCAGCCTGCTCGATGCCGGGTACGGTCTGGGCCAGCTCGTTGTGGTCCACCAGCACCACCCGCTTGCGCCGGGGCTTCAGCAGGTGATACCGGGACAGGGTGCCAACGACTTTTTCCTCGTCGTCCAGCACGGGATAGCAGCGATAGCGGCTCTTGAGCACCACCTCGCGCACGTCGTCGATATAGTCGTCCATGTGGAAGGAGATCAGCCCCTCCGTGGCGCAGGGCCGCCCGATGGGGGTGGCCTGATAGATGAGCCGGTGAACGCGGCTGGCGTCCAGCGGCGTGGAGATGACGCAGGTATTGCCGGCGTTTTCCAGCCACTCCGGCTCCACGTCAGTCTGGCACAGAATCAGGCAGGCCACCTGTTTGTTCAACGCCCGGCGGATCATATCCGGCTGGCTGCCGCACAGCACGATGCTGTCAGCGCCGTCGAACAGCAGGTTCTCGCAGTTCTGGGGCAGCGCGATGGACACGGAGCCGCTGACGCTGTCCACCATGTCGCCGCCGTCACCCATGACGCGGCCCTCAATGACACTCAGCAGGTTGAAAAGCGGGATGTCATCCACCCGGGGGTCGCCCACGGTGTTCAGGCTGAACGTGGCGATGTCGCCGGCGGACAGCATGCCGTACAGCGTGCCGTCCTCGTTGACCACGGGGATGGCGGAGATCTTCTGCTCCCGCATGAGCTTCCACGCCCGGTCCATGGTAACGGAGGCGTCCAGGCAGGGCGGCCGGTCGAAATCCAGATCCTGCACCTGCGTGCGGACATTCTGGATGAAGCGGGGCGGGTTGAAGTGGAACCGCTCCAGCATCCGGTTTGTCTCGTCGCTGATGGTGCCCAGGTGGACGGCCACATATTCCTTTTCGCCCAGCGCGTTTTTCAGCGCGGCGAAGGACATGGCGGCCACGATGGAGTCGGTATCCGGGTTGCGGTGCCCGGTGACATAGATCTCGTTCATACGCGGTTGCTCCTTTGCACAAAATATCTTCTGTGACCCTATATTATAGAGGAAGTTTTTCCTGTGGTCAATGGGGTCCTCCGCCAAGGAAGGCACTGAGTGCCCATATTTTTCCCGCCCTGGCGTCCCGGGGAATTGCAAAGCGTCGCTTGGGCTGGTATACTGGTGGCATCCACAGAAGGGAGGTGCTCCCATGGAGGAGCTTTCCAAATTATTGCAGACCTCACTGGGCGGGTACAGCCTCAGCCGCATCCTGTCGGCGGTCCTGACACTGCTGGTCTGCCTTGTGGCAGCGCGGCTGCTGCTGAAGCTGGCCAAACGCCTGCTGCGCCGTGTCCAGCGCCTGAACGACCGCCTGCGCCAGATCATCCTGACGGCGCTGAAGGCCGTGCTTTACCTGCTGACGGGCATCATCACCGCGGAGGCGCTGGGCCTGAACACCTCGTCCCTGACGGCGCTGGTGTCGGTGCTGACGCTGGGCGTCACGCTGGCGGCGGAGGATATTTTGGGCAACGTGGCCGGCGGGCTGGTGATCCTGTCGTCCCATCCCTTCAACATCGGCGACGAGATCGAGGTGTCCGGCACCACCGGCGTCGTTCGGGAGATCACATTGAACCACACGAAGATCGAGACTTTTGATGGACAGTTCGTCATGCAGCCCAACAAGGAGCTGTCCTCCTCCCGCATCATCAACTATACGGCGCTGGGCCGCCGCCGCGTGGTGCGGAAGATCACGGCGTCCTACGACGCGCCCACGGATGTGGTGAAGGCCGCCTGTCTGGAGGCGGTGGCCGCCACGCCCGGCGTGCTGGTGGAGCCGGCCCCGGCGGTGTACCTCACCGACTACGGCAGCAGCGCCATCGAGTATTCCGTCCGCTGCTGGACGAAGGCGGAGGATTACTGGGCGGCGTATTTCGCGCTGAACGAGAACCTCCGCGCCGCCTTTGCCGCCCACGGTGTGGAGATGACCTATGACCATCTGAATGTGCATATGGTGTCCGCGCCCCCTTCACAGCCGCATCGGCAAGGAGAACTGCATGGTGAGTAAACGTATATGGAGCCTGCTGCTGGCACTGACGCTGGCGGCCGGCCTGCTGACCGGCTGTGGCGCCGCGCCGGAGACGGCGCAGCAGGACGATGACCGTCCGGCGCTGGTGGTGGGGGTGGATCCATTCCCGCCCTTTGCCTATATCGGCTCTGCTGGCGCACCTGCGGGCATTGATATCGATCTGGCCACGGAGGCCTTTGACCGCATGGGCTACCGTGCGGAGTTCCGCTTCATCGACTGGACCGAAAAGGCGGAGCTGCTGGCAGACGGTGATATCGACTGCCTGTGGTGTTGCTTCAGCATGAACGGCCGGGAGGAGAACTACCGCTGGGCCGGGCCGTATATGCGCAGCCGTCAGGTGGTGGCGGTGATGCCGGACAGCGACATCACCTCCTTGTCGGAGTTGGAGGGCAAAACGATGGCGGTGCATGCCACCACTGAACCGGAGGCACTTTTCCTGCATCCGGACGAGTATGGACTGCCGCAGCTGCGGGAACTGATCTCTCTGCAGAACCGGGAGCTGATGTACCCGTTTCTCAGCAAGGGCTATGTAGATGCCATCGGATCCCACGAGACCTCTATCCTGCAATACATGGCGGATTACGGCGTGGAACTGCGCATTCTGGACCAGCCGCTGCTGACGGTGGGACTGGGCGCCGCCTTTGACCTGCACGATGAACGGGGGCTGGACGGGACGCTGAACGCCGTTCTGACGGACATGCGCCGTGACGGGACGGTGGAGGCCGTCATCAGCGGCTATCTGCCGGATGCGGCATCGTATCTGGAGGTGGACGGCCAATGAGCGGTGAAGTAAAGCTCAAGCGGCGGGAACGTGCCGTTTCCCACGCTGCGGCCACAGCGGCCTTCCTGCTGCTGATGAGCACCGTGATCCTGTTGTCCGTCCGGGCGGACCTGACCACTGCGCGGGACCGCCTGTCCAATGCGGTGGAGTATGCCAGCGACCGGTGCGATACATACAGCCTGTCCGCCACAGCGTCGGAGACACGGAGCCTGATGCGTGTTATCGAGGAGGCCAAGCAGGCCGCCCGCGACATCCAGTATCTCAGCGGGCCGGCGGACGAAGATCTGCTGCGGGGCCTGTCCCTGGATCACTATCTCACTGGCATCCTGCTGCTGGACCGGGATGGAGATATCACTGGTTCCTACATGAACGGCGAGGACGTGACGGCGCTGCTGGCACCGGAGCTGGAGAAGGGCGCGCTGCTGAACACGGCCGACTTTCCGCAGAAGATCTATGCAGTCCGTGTCCAGTGCCCGGACGGCTCCTATATCGATATGGCGGCTTTCGGACGGATGGACACCGCCGGGACAGTGGTGGTGTATTACGAAACGCCCTTGCCCTATATCAAAAGCTACGGACTGGCCTTTCCCGACCTGCGGGAGAGCTATCTGCTGGAGCAGGACGGCACCATCGCGGTAACGGACGGCACGACGGTCATTACATCCAATGACGAAAGCCTTATCGGACAGAGGGCGGAGGATATTTCCATCCTGCGGGAGATCGGCGCCCGGGGGCGCAGCGGTGAGATGATCGCTGTGCGCAGTGATGACGGCATTGCGCTCCACAGGGGCTTCGGTATGGTGGAGCGGGGCCGGACATACCGTGTGTACGCTTTCCTGCCGGAGCGGGCCGTTTTCACGACCACGGCCCGCAATGCGGTGGTAGCCATGGCACTCTACGCGGTGCTTCTGATGCTGGCGCTGCTGCTGCAGCGAAGAACGGCCCAGAACTATCAGGAGAGACGGCTGCGCCAGGAGCGGGAATATCAGGCACAGCTGAAAGAGGCTGCCCGCCGGGCGGAGAGCGCCAACCGCGCCAAAACGGAGTTCCTGCAGCGGATGAGCCACGATATCCGGACGCCCATCAACGGCATCCAGGGCATGGTGGAGATCGGCGAATACTATAAGGATGACCCGGAAAAGCAGTCCGAATGCCGCCGGAAGATCCGGGAAAGCTCCCGGCTCCTGATGGAGCTGGTCAACGAGGTGCTGGATATGGGCAAGCTGGAATCCGGCGAGATCGTGCTGGAGGAGAGGCCCTTCGACCTCATTGCCCTGTTGGATTCCGTTTCCATTCTGCTGGAGCAGTCCGCCGCGGCCCGCGGCATTCGGGTGGACAGAAGACCCCGGAAGGTACAGCACACCGCGTTGCTGGGCAGCCCCGTTCACCTGAAAAGGCTGCTGATGAACATTTACGGCAACGCTGTAAAGTACAACAAGGACAACGGCTCCATCACCGCGCTTTGCCGCGAGCTGCGGACGGAGGGGGATACCGCCTGGTTTGAGTTTATCTGCGCTGACACGGGCATCGGCATGAGCGAGGCGTTCCAAAAGCACCTGTTCGAGCCGTTTACCCAGGAGCACAGCACCGCCCGCTCCGCCTACGACGGCACGGGACTGGGTATGTCCATTGCCAAGGCTCTGACGGACAAGATGGGCGGCACCATCGACTTTACCAGCAGGGAGGGCGAGGGCACCACATTCCGCATCACGCTGCCTTTCCGCATCGACAGCAGCGGACAGATGCCGCAGCAGGAGACGGCGCCGGCTGTGTCCGATGCTCTGCGCGGTATGCGGATACTGCTGGCGGAGGACAATGAGCTGAACATGGAGATCGCCGAATTCATGCTGCAAAGTGCCGGCGCGGAGGTGACGGAGGCCCACGACGGCCGGGAGGCGGTGGAGCTGTTCCGCATGTCGCCGTCCGGACATTTCGATGTCATTCTCATGGATGTGATGATGCCTGTGCTGGACGGCTATCAGGCCACCGGCATCATCCGGGCCTCGGGCCGCCCCGACGCCGGCGTGCCCATTATCGCCATGACGGCCAACGCCTTCGTGGAGGACCGCCAGCGCGCACGGGAGGCCGGTATGACGGAGCATCTGGCAAAGCCGCTGGATCAGGCCATGCTGGTGCGGACACTGCAAAGATGGAAAAAGGCCTGACACGCCGCCATAAACCACAAAAAGGAGGCCCCGCTCGATGAGCGGGGCCTCCTTTTTCAGAATAGCGCACAGGGGAGACGCAGGATCAGGGCAGATCCGGGGTATTCACGGATACGCCGGTCTGAGGATTGCCGTTGGCCTTCATGAAGATGACCTCGATGGTGTGTTCCTCCGTGACATTCTCAAAGGTGTAGGACGTCACAGCGCCCACGCTCTTGCCGTCCACCAGCACCTTGGCCACGGCGTAACCCGCATCCGGGGTAATGGTAAAGGTCTGGTCACCGCCTTCCCGGACAGTGACCCAGCCGGAGGGGGAGATAGAGCCGTTTCCGCTTACCGTGACCCGGATGGTGCGGCGGGTGTAGTCGTGACCGCCGTCATTGCCGCTGCCGCCGGCGATAGCATAGGTCAGCCCGCCGTCCGCTGCAGCGACATCCTGTCGGGTAAGTGTGGCAGCCGAGCCGCTGCTGACGCTGGGGGTCAGTCAGCGCGATCTCACTGAGGGTCTGGCCGTATTTCGCCGTCAGGCCGGAGGGCTTCGCGTAGTCCGGCACCGCCTGCGCTACCACAAATTCACAAAGCTTGGTATCGTACCCATAGTAGTTGCTTGCCTGGCTGATTCTGGCAAGCATACGGTAAGTACCGGCGTTCAGTGCGGGCGGGTCGTTGATATTCCAGACCTGCATATTGCCATTGCCAACGCTGGAATAATAGTAGGTCACTTGAGCGTTCGGGTCACCCGTCCTGTCTGTCAGGGTCGGCGTGCTGGGTGTCTCGCCGTAGGTATAGCCCGCCATGTTGGGCTTGCCGTACTGCTGAGCCATGTCGACCTTGACCGTTGCGGTGCCTGTCGCTTCTGTATAGGTATCCCCATCCTTCGGGGTAAACTTCCATCCGACAGTATGACCAAGCGTGCTGGCATCCAGAATCGTATCGTTCGGCAGCTGCCATGTGAACTCGCCGTCGACGACCGTTTCGCCCACCTTCATCGTGCCGGTGCCGCCGCTCTGGCCGTGGCGGCTGCCCCAACTTCATCCACATAGGGCACGGGCACAAGGCCCTCCACAATCTTCACGTCGGAGATATTCTGCACATAATAGTCCGCCGGCTCGGTGCCGTCGGTGTGCCGGTAGGTGCGCCCCGGGGCCAGCAGATCGACGACGGTGACACCCGCATTGATCGGGCCGGGGTACCTGTAGGTCGCGATTTTGATGCCGTTAAAGCTCCCGCCATCAAGCCGGACAGCCCCTTCGGTGTATTCCAGCGCCACCCTGCTGGTGGCTTCAAAGGTGCTGCCCTTGACGATCAGCGTACCGCCGCTGGTCGCGATGGCGCGGGAGCTGTCGGTGGGAAATTGATGGCTGCCGTAGGTAAAATCGGCCTTGATCGTCACATCATCGCTGTCTATGATGACCGTGCTTTGGCTGCTCACGGAGATTGCAGAGGTCTTATACCGCTGATAGATCGTGCCCTTGCCTGTGATGGTGAGCGTGCCGTACAGCATCTCAATGACGTTGGGCGTATAACCGTCTGTAAAACCAATGTCGGCCTGCGTAAGCATGTGCCCATTCAGATCCAGCGTAACGCTGCCGCTGCTTTCAAACTCGATCTTGCCAGGAAAGCCCGGAAATCTTTCGCCCTCGTCCTCAGGCAGATACACATCGTCCAGCAGTTTGATGGTAGCGGAACTTACCTTTTTTACTGATTCAAATGCCTTAAAAATGTTGCTGTATTCCGTCGTCTCGCCGTCGATGGTAACGCTGACCACGCTGGGCGCGTCCGCCAGCAGGGCGATCCCCTTCTCCGGCGCGGTGTCCTCACCCGTGGTGTAGACATCCTCTCTGCCCGCGCTGCTGTGTACGGCTGACCGCACCTCCTCCGCCAGCGCCGCCGTCGGCAGTGTCGACAGACAGAGTGCCATGACCAGACTCAAAACTCGCTTCTTCATTGGCCCCTCCTTTGACTGTGCACACATGATATTGTCTTATTTTACTAGAACCCCCAAAGCATGTAAATCAGTCCAAAGTATGAGGCGGTGTATTTGGCACCGCCTCGGTGAGGGGGAGAGAGGCGGACCTTGTCACGGAAATTTTGGGAAAAGCAATTATGCGATTGACTAAAATATATTTTATGATATAATACATATATAAAAAGGAAGCAAAACAATATTATGATTGGTGAGGAGGATCTTTCCATGAGTGAGATCATGAGCGGAAACTGGAACCAAATGCCCTGGCGGCCCCTGCGTAAAGGTATGAAGCAGGTGACATTGGCAATGGGCGCAGATGACTGCACGGTCACACTGGGCATCGTGGAGGCCGGGCATGAGAAGCGGCCCCATTCCCATCCGGAGGAGCAGATCGCGCTGTGCATCCAGGGGGAGTGCGACTACTGGGTGGACGGCATTCCCTACCATTTGACGCCCGGCGGCTTCGTCACGGTGCCCGGCGGTGTGACGCACTATATTGATGTGCATGACACGGATATCCCCTGCTTCCAAATGGACATTTTCGGTACGCCCCGTCCTGAATTCAAGGAAAAGTATCAGGAGTTTCTGGACTCCCTGAACAAATAATCTTCCTCCTTTTTGTTTATCGCACGACCCCAAGAGCCCCGGCCGATACTTTCGGCCGGGGCTCTTGGGGTTTGTGAGGGAGGAAAAACAGGTCAATCGTTCTTTTCTGCCATTTCACGCACGGACTTGATGTGCTGGGCTGTCCGGCTGCGGAAAAAGCCCAGATCATTCATGCAGGTGACGAACTGGAAGCCCTGCCTGATGCGGCGGGCGGCATCCTCGGCACTGGCGGTCACGATGCCGGCGATCACATTGTTTTCACGGCAGGCGCGGAGCACGCGGTCAATGGCCTCCACCATGCGGGGATCGCCGGTCTTGTGGTCGGCGGCGGCGTTGGCGGTCCACTCCACGCCCATGTCCAGGGAGAGGTCACCGGTTCCGATGAAGATCATGTCCAGACCGGGGGTGCGGCAGATCTCCTCGATGTGCTCCAGACCCTCCACGGATTCACACTGCATGATGGTCAGGCACTGCTCGTTGGCCTGTACGGTGTAATTGTCATACAGACCCCAGCGCGGGCCGCGGCCTCCGTTGGCGCCGCGATGGCCTACCGGCGCATACTTGGTGTAGTCCACGATCTTCTGGGCCTGCTGCGGCGTGTTGACCAGCGGGACCATGACGCCCTGTACGCCCACGTCCAGCATGCGGCTCATCATGGGGCCGTCGTCGGGATCATACACGCGGACCAGCGGCGCCATGCCGTACACTTCGGAGGCGCGGCACATGTGGACGATGCTCTCGGTGTTCGTCTCGGCATGCTCGCAGTCGATGATGACGAAATCCAGACCGTTCATGGCCAGGATCTCGCAGTTCATGGAGGAGCTGGAGGCCACGAACGCACCAAGCGCGTAGCCGTTTTCCGCGATCTTTTCTTTGACGAAGTTGCGCATTTTCATGGTGATCTCTCCTTACTTAACTTAAAATTGTGTGTAGTGAGGGGGCAGGCCGTCGATGATATCCGTTGTCAGGCTGTAGGAGGCGATGGGGTAGCGTAGGCCGGTCCTGAACATCTGCGCCAACCCGCTGACAGCCCGGACAAGGCCCTCCGGCGTGAAGGTAAGGCGCAGCTCATCGTCCGCGACGCCGGCAAATTTTTTGTCCGCATAGCAGGGCAGGGCCAGACCGGGCTTGCCGGTGAGAAAGGTCTTGCACCAGGAGTCAGAGCAGGTGGATTCACCCACAAATGAAAAGTTCAGCTTTTCATATGTCTCGAACTGATAGCCCGCCAGCAGCAGAAATGCCTGGGTGGGCTTCATGTAGAGCACGCAGACATCCGGTTCGATGCGCCCCGCGGTCAGCGGAGAGGCGACAAGGCCGATGTAGTCCGGCGGAATGCACTCCAGCGCCCGGTTATGCGCCCTGGAAGCCTCGATATTGCTGAACCAGACATTGTTGAACATCTCGCCGGAGTACCAGCGCTCGTCACGCGGGAACATGCCGTTGATCCCGCGGCAGTAGTTGGCGTGGACATTGTCGAAAAGACAGGCGCTTGTCCAGTTGTACTGCACGGCGTGGCTGACCACCGTGCATGGCGGCAGATGCTTTTCGTGGATGCGCACCTTGGGAATGGCCTCCAGCTCTTCCTTTGTGCGGATCCACTTCATCCCCACGGCGGGGGTGGCCAGCCGCAGAAGCCTGATGAGCTGATCGGAGATATCCTGCCAGTTGTAAGTACCCATTACGTGCCTCCTTAAAAATTCACGTTGTCCCGGCCCTTCAGACCGAGCATGGCGCGGGCCTCGTCCGGTGTGGCGACATCGCGGCCCAGGATGCGGGCCACGGTGGCGATGGCCTCTACCTGCTGGGCGTTGGAGGACGCCAGCTGATGAGGACGGATGTACAGGTTGTCCTCCAGACCGACGCGTGCACCGCCGCCCATAGCCAGTGCCGCCGTGGTAATGGGGAACTGGTGTTTTCCTGCGGCTGCGGCGGACCACTGAAAGCTGTCCGCGCCCAACTGCCGCGCCGCTGTGCTTAACAGGAACGCCAGATTTTCCACGGTGGCGGGCAGACCGCCCTGAATGCCCAGCACAAATTGAATATAGATGGGGCAGGTCAGGATGCCTTTCCGGCGGAAGTAGAGGATGTTGTTGATCATGCTGGCATCGTAGACTTCAAATTCGGGAATGGTCCCGTTTTCCTGCATGGTGCGGATGTAGGTGTCCATGCCCTGATAGGTGTTGGAGAATACGTTGTCGTACGTGCCGCCCAGATAGTCCGACTGCCACTTCGGGCAGTCCTTGGGGAGCAGATCCAGCACACCGGCCAGCATAAAGTTCATGGATCCGGCGTTGCAGGAGGCCAGCTCAGGCTTCATATCCGGCACGGCGGAGAGACGCTCCTCCGTACTCATCATCTGGCTGGCGCCGGTGGAGATATTGATAATGACATCGCAGCGCTTTTTGATCTCGGTGACGACCTCGCGCATGAGCGCCAGATCCGAGGAGGGGGCGCCTGTCTTGGGATCGCGGCCATGCAGATGGACCACGGCGGCGCCGGCCTTGCAGGCATCAACGGACTGCTGCACGATCTCCTCCGGGGTAATGGGCAGGTGGGGGCTCATACTGGGCACATGTACGGCACCTGTGATAGCCGCTGTCAAGATCGCTTTTTTTGTCATGTCTTTATACCTACCTTTCTGTATTTACTTGGCAGCCTTGACGGCCTTGATGGACTCGATCAGCTCGGGAACGACCTTGAACAGGTCACCGACGATACCGTAGTCAGCCACCTCGAAGATGGGAGCGGTGTCGTTCTTGTTCACGGCGATGATGCACTCGGAATCCTGCATACCAGCCTTGTGCTGGATAGCGCCGGAGATGCCCAGAGCCACATAGACCTTGGGATGGACGGTCTTGCCGGTCTGGCCAACCTGGTGGTCAGCGGAGATCCAGCCGGAGTCCACGCAGGCGCGGGAGGAACCAACCACGCCGCCCAGCACCTCCGCCAGCTCCTCGGCCAGCTTGATGCCGCCCTCCACGTCCTTGGAGATACCACGGCCAACGGACACGATGAAGTCGGCGCCGATCAGGTCAACCAGCTTCTTGGCGGCCTTGACGGTATCCACCACCTCGGTGTGGATGTCGGCAGCGGTCAGCTCGAACTTGGGCTCGATGATCTCCACGTTCTTGGGGCACTCGCGCTTCTTCATAACGCCGGGGCG
>CAKTPQ010000029.1 GCA_934591745.1 uncultured Oscillospiraceae bacterium | reverse complement strand
TCATCGAACAGCGCGTCGGGGAAATGGCCGTTCCGGCACTTCTCCACCACGCTGACGGCCATGCCGGTGAACACCTGGATAGCGCCCAGCACCAGCGAGCCCATCATGATGGCCATGGTGTCGTTCAGCGGATCAAACAGCGCCGGCAGGGCGAAGGTGCTGGCGGGGTCGATGAGCCTGCACAGTTGGGGGATAAAGTCGCCCAGGAAGCCGCCGGTCAAGGCGCCGAAGATGAACGTCATGATGCCGCACCAGAAGATCATCTCCATAAAGCTCCTGTTGTCAGGCCGCTTTTTCTTCAAAAACAGCAGGGAGCCGATGATCATGGCCAGCCCGTAGCCCATATCCGCCATCATCATGCCGAAAAAGAAGATGAAGAACGGGGCCATGATGGGGTTGGGGTCCACGCCGTCGTAGGCGGGCATGGAGTATTGCTCCGTGATGCAGTTCATGGAGCGGGTCAGCACGTTGCCCTGCAGTGCCACCGGCACGTCGGGGATATCCTCCGCTGTGGGGTCGCTGACGTCGTAGGCACAGTCCAGCGTGTCCAGCCACGCCGCCAGCTTCGGCAGCTTCGCCGCCGGCACCCAGCCGTCAAAGGCCACGATGCACCCGTCGGTCAGCAGCCGCTTCCGGTTCTCCTCCCGCATGAGACGGGAGTTCAGCCGGTCACTGCATAGCTGGAGGTCGGGCAGCTTGTCGCCCAGCGCCGCCAGCGCTTGACGGGCATCCTCCTTTTCTTTGGCCGTCTGCCGCAGGGTGTCTGCCAGCGCCGTCAGATTTTCCTCCGGTGTGCCGTGCCGGCCCTTCAGCTGTCCGCCGGTAAAGCCGAAGCCCCGCAGCAGCTCCAGCGCCGCCGGCGTCACGCTCCTGTGGGTCAGCAGAAGGATGCACTGCTGCTCCCGGTCGGCGTTCAGCAGATATACTTCCGCCTCCGGCACCTGTGCGGCCAGCGCGCCCTGCACCTCGTCCCAGCGGGCGAAAGGGGGCAGCGTACCGGTGGTGATGTCGCACCACCGTGTCTCCGTCAGCTCCAGCGGCACATCCAGGCTCCGCCACGGCGTCAGAGCGGCCTGCTCGGCGCGGAGCTGCGTCTCTTTGGCGGTAAGACGGTTGATGTCCGCCGCCAGCTCATTGATGCGCCGCGCCGTTTCCAGCTCCGCCGCCAGCGCCGCCTCGTCCAGATATGCCTTCTCGGAGATCTGTGGCCGGGGCGCCAGCAGTCCCGCCTTTTGCGGCGGCGCCGTGCGGCGCAGGGTGTCCATGGCCGTCTGCAGCTGCCGCTGCCGGGCCAGGCAGTCCGCTGCCGCCGTATCGCACCGGCGCAGGGAGTCGGGCAGCGCCTCCGTGTCCGGCTCACTGATCTCCACACAGCCCATGTGCTGGAGCCGCCGCAGCATGGCGTCGTGGTCGCGCTCCAGCGCCAGTATCTGCAAACGTTTCATTTTGACGATGGCCATTTACCGCTTCACCACCTTTTCCAGCAGATAGGCCACGGCGCTGTCCATCCGGCCCAGTGCCGTCTCCCGCAGAGCCGCGCAGTCCCGCTCTGTGCGGGTCAGCATGGCCTGCCGCTCCGCGTCGGCCTGTGCCTCCGCCTGCTGCAGCGCGTCAGCTGCGGCACGGCGGGCCGATTCCTGTGCGGCGGCCACCAGCGCGGCGCCGTCCTTTTCAGCCTGCCGCACCTGCTCCGCCGCCGCGCTCTGCGCCGCGGCCTTCTGCGCCAGCAGACGGCTCTCCGCCGCCTGCAGGCTCTCTATTTTTTCCCGGTACAGTTTCATTCACCGCCTTTCCCGATATGCAGACAGGGGGAGGCCCCTGTGCGGCCTCCCCCTGAGATCATACGCTTTATACCGCAGGGGCGGCCCTCTGCGTATATTTGCATCAGGATACCACAAAAGTATGTTGCACACAACAGGCAAGCCGTAGAAAATGACCGTCTTCTTTTTGTGGACTTCGTCAAATGATACATTTTTAACAAAATTATCATAAGAAGAAACTTTTATCGACGGCGGCCATCGGCCAAATTCCAGTGGCATTTTTCCCTCTTATGTGGTATAGTATCCATGTTATGACAACTGCATCGACAACAAAAAGGATAAATTCGACAACATATAACGATTTGTATTCAAATTTGACGTGAGGTACAGCTATGACATACTTGACAGCATTCCTACTGGGGCTGGTACAGGGCGTGGCGGAGTTCCTGCCCATTTCCAGCTCCGGCCATCTGGCCATCGCCCAGAACCTGCTGGGTCTGGAGGACGCCGGCAGCGTGCCGGAGTTCTTCGACGTGCTGCTCCATCTGGGCACGCTGATCGCGGTGTTCGCCGCCTACTGGACAGATATCTGCGAGATGGTGGCGGAGCTCTTCCGGGGCATCGGCGATCTGGCACACCGCTCCACGCCGTCGCCGGTGCCGCCGGCCCGGCGGCTGATCCTGCTGATCATCGTGGGTACGCTGCCGCTGTTCGCGGTGCTGCCCATCCGCAGGCACGTGCAGGGCCTGACAAATAATATGGTGTTCGTGGGCGCGGCCCTGATCGTCACCGGTATCCTGCTGTTCCTGTGCGACCGGGTGCGCAAGGGCCGCAAGACCGAGCGCAGCGCCACGTGGCTGGACGCCCTGCTGGTGGGCGTGGGGCAGGCGGTGGCCACGCTGCCCGGCGTGTCCCGTTCCGGCATGACCATCACCGCCGGCTGCTTTGTGGGCTACGAGCGGAAATTCGCCGTGCGCTTTTCGTTCCTGCTGAGCATTCCCGCCGTGCTGGGCGCCAACATCCTGTCCATCGGTGACGCGGCGCAGGCCGGCATCAACGGCGCGGAAGTACCCATGTACCTGGTGGGCGTCGTCACCGCCGCCGTCACGGGCTATCTGTGCATCCGCCTGCTGAAATATGTGGCGGACAAGGGCCATTTCGGCGCGTTTGCCTATTACTGCTGGGCGGTGGGCATCCTGACGCTGGTGCTGCAGGCCGTCAAGTGAGATGAAGTGAGGAAAACTATGGCATCGACACAAAAGAAAACAACAAAAGGGAAAAAGACCCCGCCCAAGCCGGAGCCGCCCGCTTATAACGGTACGGCGCGGCTGGTGGGCGGCATTGGCTGCCTGCTGCTGGCGCTGTGTGTGCTGGTCAGCTATTTCAACGTGGACGCGCTGCTGCTGACGTTCATCGCCAAGGCCCTCAAGGGCCTGCTGGGCTGGGGCTTCTATTTGGCCGCCCCGGCGCTGCTGGGTGCGGCGCTCATCCAGCTGCGGCACCGGGGCCGTCCGGTGATCCTGCGCACCACCTGTACGTTGCTGCTGCCGCTGCTGGTGGGTGTGCTGTGCCACCTGCTGCTGTGCCGCACGGCCTATGAGCTGGGCAGCGGGCTGCTGCCCCGTCTGTGGACGGATGGGCAGGCCCTGACCTGCGGCGGCGTGGTGGCCGGTGGCCTGGCGCTGGGCAGCGAGGCACTGGTCAGTAAGGTGGTGTCCATCGTCATCTTCGTGGTGCTGCTGCTGGCGGCGCTGCTGGGTGCGCTGCACATGACGCCCCAGCAGGCGGTGGACAAGGTGAAGGAGTACCGCGGCAGCCGCTGGGAGGATGGGGACGATGAGGACGACCTACTGGACGACGGCTTTGAGCCGCTGCCCCGGCGGAAGGCCCCGCCCGCTCCCGAGAAGCCGGCAAAGGATAAGCCGGCCCGGAAGCGGGCCGATTTCGATATCCCGCTGGACGGCGAACCCTCCGCCATGGAGGGCGGGGAGAAGAAGGACTTCTTCCCCCGCAGGTCCGCCGCCGTCCGGACGCCGGATCAGGTGCTGGCCCGGAAGGATGCGGCGCCTGCCGTTCCGGAGACACCAGCTGTCTCTGCGCCGCAGGAGCCGGCCCCGGTGAAGGAGCCGGTGTCCGAGAAGAAAAAGAAGGCTCAGCTCCAGCAGGAGGTGCAGTCCGCCGCCGAGGAGGTAGGACAGGCCATCGAGCAGGAGCTGGCTCAGGGCGAGGAGGTCTACCGTTACCCGCCCATCACTCTGCTGGAGGAGAACCGCGCCGACAACTGCACCGAGGTAGGTGCGGAGCTGCGCAACAACTCCCGCCGTCTGGCGGAGGCGCTGCGTTCCTTTGGCGTGGACGCCGCCGCCGGCGATGTGGTCCACGGTCCCAGCGTCACCCGCTACGAGTTCACGCTGGAGCAGGGCGTCAAGCTCAGCAAGATCACCAATCTGTCCGATGACATCGCGCTGGCGCTGGGTGCCAGCGGCGTCCGGGTGGCGCCGGTGCCCAACAAGATCTCCGTGGTGGGCATCGAGGTACCCAACCGCACCGTCACCGCCGTGCGTATCCGTGACGTTATCGAGTCCCGGGAGTTCACCCGCCACCCGTCCCCCGTGGCCTTTGCCGTGGGCAAGGACATCGGCGGCAATAACATCGTGGGCAACATCGCCCGCCTGCCCCATGTGCTCATCGCCGGCACCACCGGCTCCGGCAAATCCGTGTGTACCAACTCCCTCATCGTCAGCATCCTCTATAAGTCCACCCCCGACGAGGTGCGCTTTATCATGGTGGACCCCAAGATGGTGGAGCTGGCGCCCTACAACGGCATCCCTCACCTGCTGATCCCGGTGGTCACCGACCCCAAGAAAGCCGCCGGCGCTCTGCAGTGGGCGGTGTTCGAGATGATGAAGCGCTACAAAATGTTCTCCGAGAAGGGCGTCAAGGATCTGGCGGGTTACAACGCCCTGTCCGAGACGGACGAGGACGTGAAGAAGCTGCCCACCGTGGTGGTGGTCATCGACGAGCTGGCCGACCTGATGCTGGTGGCCGCCAAGGAGGTGGAGGAATCCATCTGCCGTGTGGCCCAGATGGGCCGTGCCGCCGGTATGCATCTGGTGGTAGCCACCCAGCGTCCCTCCGCCGACGTCATCACCGGCCTCATGAAGGCAAATATCCCCAGCCGCATCGCTTTCGCCGTGGCCAGCTCCATGGAGTCCCGCATCATTCTGGATACCCCCGGCGCGGAAAAACTGGTGGGTAAGGGCGACATGCTTTACTCCCCGCTGGGCGACAGCAAGCCCACCCGCGTACAGGGCTGCTTCATCACGCCGGAGGAGATCGAGCGGGTGGTGGCCTTTGTCAAGGACGCCGCCGGCGAGGCTCACTACGACCAGGACGTTATCGAGAAGATCCAGCAGGCGGTGGACGCCAAGGCCGACAAGGGCAAGTCCGCCCCGGCCGATACCGCCGCCGACGGCGAGGACGGCGACGAGCTGCTGCCCGCCGCCGTGGAGGTGGTGCTGGAGACGGGGCAGGCCTCCGTATCCATGCTCCAGCGCCGACTGAAGCTGGGCTACTCCCGGGCCGCCCGTCTGGTGGATCAGATGGAGGAGCGGGGCTACGTCGGCCCGTTTGAAGGCTCCAAGCCCCGGCAGCTCCTCATCACCCGTGAGAAGTGGCAGGAGCTGCAGATGGCCAAGGGCATCGCGCCCCAGGAGACGCCGCCCGCCCCGGACCGTTACGGCTCCATCCACGATGTGTTTGAGAGCCACGACGCCCTGGACTGACCGCACAGCAGACACAAAAACACCCGCAGCCGTAAGGCTGCGGGTGTTTTCTGCGTTTTTTACAGCCCGTCGGGCTTGTTGACGCCGAAGCCCTCGCCCAGTATCTCGTAGGCGTCGCACACGATGATGAACGCATCGGGGTCGGCGTGCTTGACGATGGATTTGATGCTGACGATTTGTGCGCGGCTGAAGGCGCACAGGATCACGTTCTTGGGCCTGCCGCTGAAGCCGCCCCGTCCCTCCAGCAGCGTGACGCCCCGGTCCAGCTCCAACAGCCTGGCGGTGATGGCCTCGTACTGCTCGGAGATGATGTAGGCCATTTTGGCGCCGTTGCCGCCGTAGACCACCCGGTCCATCACCTTGGAGATGATGAACAGCGCCACCATGGCGTACAGCGCCTGGGTCAGGTCGCGGAACACCGCGGCATAGGAGATGACCACGATGGCGTCGATGGACAGGCACAGCGTGCCGATGGACAGCCCCGGAAATTTCAGCTTCAGCAGCCGGGCCGCCAGCTCGGTGCCGCCGGTGGTGGCGCTGTACCGCAGCATCAGGCCGCAGCCGAAGCCCACGATGACGCCGCCGTAGATGGCCGCCAGCATAGGCTCCATGGGCTTGAACGTGTGCAGCCCGGCCAGCAGGTCGATCATGCCGGAGCTGACCAGCGTGGCGTACAGCGTGGCGTACAGCCACTGGCGTCCCACCTTTTTCCAGCTCAGGATGAACAGCGGCAGGTTCAGCACCACGATCATCGTACCGATGGGTGCCTGCGGGATGAAAAAGTTGATGATCTGGGCCACACCGGTAAAGCCGCCCACGCTCAGGTGGTTGGGGTCAAAGCACCAGTTGAAGCCCACGGCGTACAGCGCGCAGGACAGGGTGATCATGGCGTACTGCCCCACGATCCCCTTCAGCTTCTGATCCATAAACAGCGTCCTCTCTATCCTTACAGAAAATGTATATACAGTATACTATGCAAAACGCTGTTTGTCTACTGCGGTTATTCCTCCACCATCGGCGGAACGAACCGCTTGATGGCGGCGCGGAGCTTGGGGTGCCGGATAACGAAGTGGATGGCGGGGGACCACTCCTTGGACACCATGGCCCACTGCCCCTCGTGGATGCAGATCTGCAGGCTCCGGAAGGCCCCGCCGCCGGTAAATTCCGGTTCATAGCGGGGGTGCTCCGCGGCGAACGCCTCCGTCTGGGCCAGATGCGCCAGATACGCATCGTAGGTGTAGGGCACATCCTGCCCGTAGAACAGGCCCGACAGCGGCAGGGAGGGGGGAAACTGGGCGAAGGCCTGCTCCGTCAGCCGGGGCAGCTCCTGATGTACCGTGTCCGCCAGCAGGATCGTCTCCAGCTGCTCCCGCCGGGTCCGGGCGTAGGCGCAGATGCGCTGCCGGTCCTCTGCGGGCAGGCCCTGCTTTTCCAGCAGCGCCGCCAGATAGTCCGGCTCCATGGTGCACAGCGGCGGGGTGTACAGGATGTGCCGCCGCCGTCCCGGCGTGCGGCTGTCCGCCAGCAGGAAGGCGTTGAGCCGCGCGGCCCCGTCCTCCCGGTAGATGTCCATCAGCGGGCTGGCGTTCTCCAGCATGGCCTCAGCCCGCCGGCGGCAGTAGGTCACCTCGCTTTTCACCTTCGTCAGATCGTACCGGCCCTCGCTGTGGTGCCCGGCGCCGCATCTGGTAGAATAAGGGAAAACACCCACAGGGAGGTACTGCCTATGAAAAAGAACGACTGCACCCGCCGGGGCCTGCTGGGCCTGCTGCTGGCGCTGTGCATGACCCTGCTGCTCCTGACCCCGGCGCTGGCCGGCGTGACGGATGTCACCGGCGGCAGCGGCGGCACCTCCGGCACCGGCCTGAGCGGCGCCACCGGCGGCTACAACTCGCCCAAGACCTTTGATGCGGGCCTTGCGGTGTATGCCGCCTCTGCGATGCTGTCCGGCGCCGGGCTGACCGTCCTGCGCTGCAGAAAACGGTAGCTTGCACGAACATCGACATCCTGCGTATAACGCGGGGGGAGCAAAAAGCAGCGTGCGTACCGATAGGTACGCACGCTGCTCGTTTCGTTTCAGCGGTGGTGATGATGGTGATGGTGGTGGAACAGGTGATGGTGATGCTTGTGCTCCGGCAGCTCCGGCTGGGGATCGAACCCGTTCTGCCAGTTGGAGAACAGGAAATAGAACAGGTAGATCACCGAGCTGATGGCCCATGTGATGGGATACGCCCAGTAGACGTAGATGATCTCGTGGCGCCACTGCATCATCAGCGTGATGTAGAAGATGCGGAACACGCACCACACACCCAGCATGATGGTCATGGGTACGAAGGCCTTTCCGGCGCCCCGGCACACGCTGGCAATGGCGTGGGAGAAGGCCAGCAGACAGTAGAACAAACAGATGGTCCGCGTCTCCAGCACGCCCAGCCGGATAACCTCCGGCGTGCGGGAGAACAGGGACACCAGCCACGGCGCAGCCAGATAGGTGATAACGCCGATGATCTCCGCAATGACGGCTGCCGCCGCGATGCCGAAAATAGCGCCCTTTCTGGCACGGGGCTTCATGCCCGCGCCCAGATTCTGCCCCACATAGGTGGTGATGGCCATGGTGAAGCTGGTCACCGGCAGGAACGCGAAGCCCTCGATCTTGGAGTACGCGCCGTAGGCGGCGGTAGCCATCTTGCCGAAGGAGTTGATGTTGGTCTGCACCACCACGTTGGCAAGGCCGATGACGGAGTTCTGGATGCCTGCGGGCAGGCCGTAGCGCAGGATCTCCCGCAGCAGCGGGCCGTCGATCCGCAGGGCGGACAGCTTCAGCTGGTAGATGGTGCCCTTCTTGGCAAGGTGCATGACGCACAGCACGGCGCTGAGCGCCTGGGAGATGATGGTGGCCAGCGCCGCCGACCACACGCCCCAGCGCAGCACCGCCACGAACAGCAGGTCCAGCACCACATTGGTCAGAGAGGAGACGATCAGGAAGTACAGCGGGCGCTTGCTGTCGCCCAGCGCGTTCATGATGCCTGTAAAGGTGTTGTACATCACACCCGCGCCCACACCGGCGAAGTAGCACCGGAAGTAGGCGATGGCGTCGGGCAGCACCTCCGGGTCGGTGTCCATCCACCGCAGCAGGGTGGGGGTGAACAAAACGCCGATGACGGTGAGGATCAGGCTGCTGATCAGTCCCAGCAGCACGGCGGTGTGGACGGCGCGGGACACCTTATCGTAATCCCCTGCGCCGAAGTAGCGGGAGATAGCCACGCCCACGCCGCTGGCGGCGCCGGCGAAGAAGCTGACCAGCAGGAAGATCAGCGGGCCGGAGGCACTGACGGCGGCCAGCGCGTTGTCGCCAAGGAAGTTGCTGACGATCAGGGAGTCGGCGGTGTTGTACAGCTGCTGGAACAGCTGGCTCAGGAAAATGGGAACGGCGAAGCCGGCGATGAGCCGCCAGGGCACGCCGTGGGTCATATCCTTTGTGGTGGCAGCGGCCATGTACGATGCACTCCTTCCTTTGGTGTATACCCGGCGCTGCGCCGGGAAAGCATGTTGACAAATGGCCCCGACAGCTCGAGAGCGGTCGGGGTTTTCATGGTGCCTGACGGTAAAGATGCCTGATGCCATGCGGCTTTTACCGCATGGCATCGTTCAGGCTTTTCTGGCGCAGTGGGAGGGATTCGAACCCTCGTGCCGCTTTTGACGACAACACGATTTCCAGTCGTGCTCGTTATGACCTCTTCGATACCACTGCAAATATTCAGTTCTGCGACGAACAGCACTGACTATTATAACAAAAAAAGCGGCCTTGTCAAGATGGAATTCCCGGAAAACGGCGCTTTTTTTACACAGAGCGGCGGCGGAAGGAGCCGTTCTCCCTCCGCCGCCGCGTGCGCGATACCTCAGTGCAGCATGGACGTGACAGTGACCAGCGCCGAGTCCAGAGCGTTACCCATCCGCTGCATGGCCTTGCCGACAGCGGTTTTTCTGGCCTTCGGGTAGGGATGCGCCGCCATGTCCACCGCTGCGCCGGCCACCATGCCGACGCATACGCCCCGCAGAAATGCGGTCATGTTCATTTTGCATCACTCCTTTTCCGTACAGTGGCAGTATCTCCCGCCCGCGGAAAAAAACACGCGGTGTTTCTTGCCAAATCCCCCTGCGCCGCGTTATAATATTATTTAATGTATTTTTCACGACACAAAGGAGGACGTATTCATGTCCGTTACAGTCCTGCAGCAGCGCATCCGCGAAAAGAAAACGCCGCTGGCCCTGGGCCTGCGGCCGGAGCTGGACAAGCTCAGCCCCAAAATCCTGAAAAACTTTACCGATATGTTCGGCCCCGGCAGCATGGCCGAGGCGGAGGCTCTGCGCTACCACGGCACAGCCCTGCTGGACGCGGCGGCGCAGAGGCTGCCCGCCGTCATGCTCCACGGCGCCAGCTACCTGCGCTATGGCATGATGGGCGCCGACGTGCTGGCCAACCTCATCAGCGCCGCCCACGCCAAGGGCCTGTACGTCATTCTGGGCATGGGCGCGGAGGAGCCGGCCCTGTGGCAGGGCTACGGCGCCAACGCCATCACCGTGGACCCCTATATGGGCAGCGACTGCTGCGACGCCGGGGAGCAGGCGGTGTTCGCCCTGGTGCGCACCTGCAACCGCAGCGGCGGCGAGGTGCAGAACCTCATGGCCGGCGACCGTCCTCTGTATCTGGCGGTGGCGGAGCAGATGGCCCGCCGGGGCGCGTCCCTGGTGGTGGGCAGCGGGTACAGCCTGGATATCCGGGATGTGCGCCGCCTGTGCCCCAAGTCCTTCCTGCTGCTGCCGGAATGCGATGGCGAGAACGCCGTCCCCGCCTTTGACGAGTACGGTCACGGCGCCATGACCGTGGATTTCGGTCTGCAGTTCGCTCCGGACGCGGCGGAGGCCATCGACAGCGCCGTCCGGGAGATGAAGCAGTGGGTGGCGGTGGTATGACGAAGATCTATCTCATCCGCCACGCCGAGGCGGAGGGCAACCTGTACCGCATCGCCCACGGCTGGCACAACGGCCTCATCACCAACGACCGGGGCTACCGGCAGATCGACGCCCTGCGCCGCCGCTTTCAGGATGTGGACATCGACGCCGTGTACGCCAGCGATCTCTACCGCACACAGACCACCGCCCGGGCCATCTGGCTGCCCAAGTCCCTGCCGCTCCATCTGGAGCCGGCCTTCCGGGAGGTCCACATGGGCGTGTGGGAGGACCATCCCTGGCACGAACTGAACAAGGCATATCCGGAGGAGATGTACCATTTCAACCGCCGGGTGGATCTGTGGCGCGTGGAGGGCGGTGAAACGGCCCAGCAGGTGCTGGACCGCTATATCCCCGCACTGCACCGCGTCGGCGCTGCCCATGACGGCGGTACCGTGGCTGTGTTCTCCCACGGTGCGGCCCTGCGCATCGTACTGGGCACGCTGCAGGGCGTTCCGCTGTCCGGCATCGGCGACACGCCCCACGGCGACAACACGGCCGTATCCCTGCTGCCATGGGATAACGGCGTGCTGCGGGTGGAGTACCGCGACGACAACAGCCACCTGACGGCGGAGGGCCTGTCCACCTTTGCACGCCAGAGCTGGTGGCGCAGCGCCGACATGGTGGACCCCGGCGAGGACTACGTCCCCCTGCCGGAGGAGCTGCGTGACCAGTTCCATGTCCCTGCCGGCGGCGAGGCCGTGGGCATCCGCTGCGGCGGAACGTTCATCGGCGCGCTGCAGCTCCTGCCGGAGGAGGAGCCGGGCGTGGGCCGCCTGGGCTGGTACTGGCTGGACCCCGCGTACCGCGGCACCGGCCACGGCATCGCCCCCATGGGCCGCGTACTGCTGTACTGGCGCCATCGCGGTGCGGAATACCTGCGCCTGCGCTGCGGCGACAGGGGGCTGCGCCGTTTCTTCGCCCGTCTGGGCTTCTATCCGCTGGAGGGCGATGTGATGGAAAAGGACATCCGCGTCCAGCTGCCGCCCATCCCGGCGGAATACCGTCCCTGAAAGGAGCAGCCCCATGACAAGAGGCGAAATATTCCTGCCCGTCAGCCGTGACGACATGATCGACCGCGGCTGGTACTACTACGATTTTTTGGTGGTCACCGCTGACGGCTATATCGACCACCCCAGCTTCGGCTCCACCCTCATCGCCCGCCTGCTGGAGGCGGAGGGCTACCGTGTGGCCATTCTGGCCCAGCCGGACTGGCATACGGCGGAGGCGTTCCGCGCCATGGGCAAGCCCCGGTACGGCGTGTTCATCGGCGGCGGCAATCTGGACTCCATGGTGGCCCACTACACGGTGGCCAAGCGCCGCCGCACACGGGACCTGTACAGCCCCGGCGGCGAGATGGGCCACCGGCCAGACCGCCCCACCATCGTCTACACCAACCGCGCCCGGGAGGCGTTCCCCGACACGCCTATCATCATCGGCGGGCTGGAGGCGTCCCTGCGCCGCTTCGCCCACTACGACTACTGGGACGACCGGGTGCGCCGCAGCATCCTGTTCGACGCCCCCGCCGACCTGCTGGTCTACGGCATGGGGGAGAGCGCCACGGCGGAGATCGCCCGCCGCCTTGCGAAAAAGACCCCGGTGCAGGACATCACCGATGTGCCCGGCACTGCCTACATCGCCGCCGATGACAGCGGCTGCCGCTTCCACAGGGCGCCTTGCCCCTCCTATGAGGACGTCTGCGCCGACAAGGAGGCCTACGCCAGGGCCACCAAGATCCAGTACGACGAGCATGACCCCATCCGGGGCTGCGCCGTGCTCCAGCCCTGCGAGGGGCGGCTGCTGGTGGTGAATCCCCCCGCCCGCCCCCTGCGCCGGGAGGAGCTGGACCGCCTGTACGCCCTGCCCTACACCCGGGAGGTACATCCCATGTACACCGCGGGCATCCCCGCCATTGAGGAGGTGCGGTTCTCCATCACCCACAACCGGGGCTGCTTCGGCGGCTGCAATTTCTGCGCCCTGGCCTTCCATCAGGGCCGCATGGTCACCAGCCGGTCCATCGACTCTGTGGTGGAGGAGGCGCAGCTTCTGGCGGAGGATCCTCAGTTCAAGGGCTACATCCACGATGTGGGCGGCCCCAGCGCCAACTTCCGCCATACCAGCTGCCAGAAGCAGAAGAAGTGCGGTATGTGCAAGAACCGCAGCTGCCTTGCGCCGGAGCCCTGCCCCAATCTGGACGCCGATCACTCCGAGTACACGGAGCTGCTGCAAAAAATGCGGCAGCTTCCCAAGATCAAGAAGGTGTTCGTCCGCTCCGGTATCCGCTACGACTATATGTTGCAGGACAAGAACAAGGACTTCTTCAAGGAACTGGTGCAGTACCATATCTCCGGCCAGCTGAAGGTGGCCCCAGAGCACTGCGTCAGCTCAGTGCTGGACTACATGGGTAAGCCCCACTTCGACGTGTTCCTGAAATTCTGGCGGCAGTATAAAAAGCTAAACGAGCAGGACGGTACCGAGCAGTATCTGGTGCCCTACCTGATGTCCAGTCACCCCGGCTGCACCCTCAGCGACGCGGTGAAGCTGGCGGAGTTCCTCCACAGGAACGGCCGCACCCCCGAGCAGGTGCAGGATTTCTACCCCACTCCGGGTACCCTTTCCACCTGCATGTACTACACCGGCATCGACCCCCGCGACATGTCCCCCGTCTATGTAGCCCGCGACCCGAAGGACAAGGCCATGCAGCGTGCGCTGCTCCAGTGGTCCCGCCCGGAAAAGCGTGCGCTGGTGGTGGAGGCGCTGGAGGAGACAGGCCGCACCGACCTCATCGGCTACGGGAAGGAGTGCCTGCTGCGTCCCCGGAAGGGCGAGCCATACGGCCAGCCGCCGGCCAAGCCGGAGAAGCCGGAGCGACCCGCCCGCCGTCCCCGGAAGGAGACCACAGGCAACCGGGGCCGCCGGGGCACGCCTACGGCCCGTCAGCCGGCGCAGAAGGGCAAGATGTCCCCGCGCAAAAAGGCGGCATTTGCCAAAAAAAGGAAATCATGACCCGTCGGGAGCCTGCGGTATCCGCAGGCTCCCGCTGTTTTTGGACATTTCCCGCTGTCTGCTTCCTTTTCAGTTAAAAACCCGGAAATATATGGACACATCTGACGAAAAAATGCTTGTGTTATATGCAGGTTTTTATTATAATAAAAAACGAAGCGTCAAGAGGCTGACCCGATGCATAAAGATTCTGTTAAGGAATCCCGCCGCGCCGGGAGGGCACCGTGCCGCTTGTGCCGTAAAAAACGACGCAGCGGCACAAAATCCCGATCGTATGTGAAGGTGATAAAAGGATGGAAAAAAAGAAGAAAACAAGGTTCATCGTGGGGTGGCTGCTGATCACGGCGGCCCTGCTGGCCGGTTCTCTGCTGATCCCTGGACACGGGAAGTCGGAATCGGTGCAGGAGGCCATGCGTGACGCGGTGCTCCACGGGACGAACCGCATCAGTCTGTTCGGACTGAAAGACGTGAACCCCGCATACATATCCTCGCTGGTGGTAGTGGGCGTCATCCTGCTGGCAGCGCTGCTGCTGCGGCTGCTGGTGATCCCCCGGTTCAAGCTGGTACCCGGCAAGCTGCAGATGGCTATCGAGACCGTGGTGGGTATGTTCGACGGCATGGCCAAGGGCAACAGCCCTCACCGCAACAAGTTCCTGGGTGCCTACATCTTCGGTGCCGGCGTGTATATCTTCATCGGCACGCTGTTTGAGCTGTTCGGCTTCCAGGCCATCACCACCAACGGCCACACCATCGCCCTGCCGGCCCCGCTGTCCGATGTGAACGCAGCCATCTCCCTGGGCTGCCTGTCCTACGGCGTCATTCTGGTGGGCGGCATCGTGGCCAACGGCCTCAAGGGCGCGGGCAAGGCCCTGAAGGACTTCTCCCTGCCCATTTCCATGAGCTTCCGTATGTTCGGCGCGCTGCTCAGCGGTCTGCTGGTGACGGAGCTGGTCTACTACTATGTGACGCTGAGCTTTGTGATCCCCGTGATCGTGGCCGTGCTGTTCACGCTGCTCCACGCGCTGATCCAGGCCTATGTGCTCACCACCCTGACCTCCCTGTTCTACGGAGAGACCACGGAGAAGCACGCACCCAAGCCCAAGAAAACCAAAAAAATCAAAGCTGAAACTGTACATAACTGACGGAGGAAAGAGAGATCATGAAGAAACTGTCCAATAAGAAGGCCATTGCCCTGCTGCTGTGCCTGGTGCTGGCCCTGACTGCACTGTTCACCGTGACCGCGTTTGCCGACACCGAGCCCGCCGCCGACGCCCCTGCCCAGACGGAGCAGACCGCCGACAGCGGTGCCACCAGCGGTAAGGCGCTGGCTTCCGGTATTGCCATCGGCATCGCCGCCTGCGGCGGTGCCATCGGCATGGGTATGGCCGTCGGCAAGTCCGCCGAGGGCATTGCCCGTCAGCCGGAGGCTGAGGGCAAGATCCGCACCACCATGATGCTGGGCCTTGTGTTCCTGGAAACGGCCGTCATCTACGCCCTGCTGGTGGTCATCCTCATCATCTTTGTGCTGTAAGAAACGGAGAGAGAAGCTATGAACATCCCTCTGAATATTGATTGGCAGCAGATCCTGCTGCACCTGTTCAACTTCTCCATTCTGGTGGGCGGCCTGTACCTGCTGCTGTTCAAGCCGGTGAAGAACTTCATGGATAAGCGCGCCAAGCACTATCAGGACATGGAGACCGCCGCCGCGGAGCGCGAGAAGTCCACCCGTGAACTGGAGGCGTCCATGCAGCAGCGTCAGGCCACGCTGGACGCGGAGCTGGACGAAAAGCGCGCCGCCGCCGCCCGGGAGGCCGAGGCCTATGCCCAGCAGCAGCGTGACGCCGCCCGCGAGCAGGCGGACAAGATCGTTGCCGCCGCCCGCGAAAACGCGGAGAATGACCGCAAGAAGATCGTGGCCGAGGCCAACCGCGAGGCCGTGTCCATCGCGGAGGCCGCCATGGAGAAGCTGCTGGCGAAGGAAACGTCCCACGCCTATGACGCGTTCGTGAACGCAGCCGAAGGGGAGGAGAAGCATGAGCACGAATGATCCCCGCCTGACCGCCAAGCTGCTGAGCGCCTGCCCGCCCGATGACGCGCAGCGCGCCAGGCTGGAGGAAGTGCTGGCAAAGAAATACGGCCGGCCGGTGGAGCTTTCGTGGCAGGAGGATAAGACCGCGTCCGGCGGCTTCCGCATCGAGATCGGCTCCGAGGTCATCGACTGGACGGCGGAGGGCCGCCTGGGCCAGCTGAAGGAGCGCCTTGCCGCCCTGAAGGCCGGCGGCCAGTCCGTGATCCCTCTGATCCGCGACACCGTCCGGGACTGGGTGCCCGAGGTCTGTGCCCGCGAGGTGGGCAGCGTCCTGTCCGTGGCGGACGGCATCGCCTATGTGGGCGGTCTGGAGGACGCGGCCTACGGCGAGATCCTGCTCTTTGAGGGCGGCATCCGGGGCATGGTGCAGGAGCTGCGGGGCCACCGCATCGGCTGCATCCTGTTCGGCCGTGTGGAGGAGGTCAGCGAGGGCAGCGCCGTGTACCGCACCGGCAAAACCGCCGGTATCGGCGTATCCGACGCCATGATCGGCCGCGTGGTGGACGCGCTGGGCGCGCCTATCGACGACTGCGGCGACATCCCCGCCGACGAATACCGCATGATCGAAAGTCCGGCGCCCGGCATCATTGACCGCCAGCCGGTGAATACCCCCATGCAGACGGGTATCCTGTCCATTGACTCCATGTTCCCCATCGGCCGGGGCCAGCGTGAGCTGATCATCGGCGACCGCCAGACCGGCAAGACGTCCATTGCCATCGACACCATCCTGAACCAGAAGGGGAAGGACATGGTCTGCATCTATGTGGCCATCGGCCAGAAGGCCAGCTCCGTGGCGCAGATCGCGGAGATGCTGCGCAAGCACGACGCCATGGCCTATACCATCATCGTCTGCGCCAGCGCCGGTGAGTCCGCCTCCATGCAGTACATCGCGCCCTATGCCGGCGCGTCCATCGGCGAGTATTTCATGAATAAGGGCCGCGACGTGCTGATCGTCTACGACGATCTTTCCAAGCACGCCATCGCCTACCGCGCTCTGAGCCTGCTGCTGGGACGTTCTCCCGGCCGCGAGGCCTACCCCGGCGACGTGTTCTATCTGCACTCCCGCCTGCTGGAGCGTGCCGCCCGTCTCAGCGATGAGCGCGGCGGCGGCAGCATGACCGCCCTGCCCATCGTGGAGACGCAGGCCGGCGACGTGTCCGCCTACATCCCCACCAACATCATCTCCATCACCGACGGCCAGATATTCCTGGAGAGCAGCCTGTTCTTCTCCGGTCACCGTCCCGCCGTGAACGTGGGCCTTTCCGTGTCCCGCGTGGGCGGCGCGGCCCAGACAAAGGCCATGAAGAAGGCCGTGGGCACCCTGCGTCTCGATTTGGCCCAGTACCGCGAGATGGAGGTCTTTACCCAGTTCTCCAGCGACCTGGACGAGGACACCAAGAACCAGCTGGCCTACGGCCAGAGCCTGATGTACATCCTGCGTCAGGGCCGGTGCAGTCCCTTGAGTCAGGCCCAGCAGATCGTCACGCTGGTGACGGCCATGGCCCGCATCTATCAGCAGGTGCCGGTGGCCCAGGTCTGCCAGCTCCGGGACTTCATCCTGGGCGAGTTCGCCGCCGGCCGGGCACAGCTCATGCAGGAGCTGGAGCAGGGCGCGGCCCTGACCGACGAGGTGCGCGGCCAGATCGTGGACTTTGCAAAGACCGCGCTGGAGAAGTTCCGGCGCGCAGGCGGGCGGTGAGGCCATGGCCAGCACAAGTGAGATCCGCCGCCGCATCGGAAGCGTCCGGCAGACCCAGAAGATCACCCATGCCATGTACCTCATCTCTCAGGCCAAGCTGCGCAAGGCCAAGCAGGACCTGAGCAATACCCGTCCTTATTTCGACGCCCTGCAGACGGAGATCGGCCGCGTGTTCAACGCCGACAGCAGCATTGACAGCCGCTATCTGATGCCGGAGGACCCCAACGCCAGGCCACTGCCCGGCGTGGCCGCCTGCCTGCTGGTCACAGCGGATAAGGGTCTTGCCGGCGCCTATAACCAGAACGCCATCCGTCAGGCCCAGCAGTTCCTGTCCGCCAACGAGGGCGCGGTGCTGTATGTGGTGGGCGAGTATGGCCGCCGCTGGTTTAGCCAGCGGGGCATCCCCATCGAAAAGAGCTTTCTCTATACCGCCCAGAACCCCACGCTGCAGCGTGCCCGCCAGATCAGCGAGCTGCTGCTGGAGCGGTACGATGCCGGCGAGATCAACGCCGTGCATGTCATCTACACGGACATGAAGAACGGGCTGGAGGCCACGGTGCGTCAGGCGCAGCTGCTGCCCCTGCACCGGGAGCGGTTCTCCGCCGCGGCGGCGCATACCGCCGGCAGCCCCGTATTCGAGTTCGTTCCCGGCCCCGCCGCCGTGCTGGACAACGCGGTGCGCAGCTGCCTCACCGGCTTCATTTACAGCGCGCTGGTGGACAGCTTCTGCAGTGAGCAGTCCGCCCGTATGACCGCCATGAACGCGGCGGACCAGAACGCGGAGGAACTGCTGAAGGATCTGTCCGTGCAGTACAACCGGGCGCGTCAGGCCGCCATCACCCAGGAGATCACCGAGGTCTCCGCCGGTGAGCGCGCCCAGCGCAGCAAGAAAGAAAAGGAGGGCTGACCTCAATGAAACAAGGAACCATCACGGGCATTTCCGGCCCCGTGATCGACGTATGCTTCCCGGAGGGGAGCCTGCCCGCCATCAATGAGGCGCTGACCGTGGAGGCAAACGGCACGCGCTACACCATGGAGGTGGAGCAGCATCTGGAAAACAAAACGGTGCGCTGCGTCATGATGGCCGGCAGCGACGGCCTCAGCCGGGGCCTGACCGTTACCGCCACCGGCCGCGGCATCGCCGTGCCGGTGGGCGAGGCCACGCTGGGCCGCATGTTCAACGTGCTGGGCGACCCCATCGACGGCGAGGCGCCTGTCAGCGCCGACGCTCCCCGCTGGGAGATCCACCGTCCCGCCCCCTCGTTTGCCGAGCAGATGCCCGCTGCGGACATTCTGGAAACGGGCATCAAGGTCATCGACCTTATCGAGCCGTACCCCAAGGGCGGCAAGATCGGCCTGTTCGGCGGTGCCGGCGTGGGCAAGACCGTGCTCATTCAGGAGCTGATCCACAACGTGGCCATGGAGCACGGCGGCTATTCCATCTTCACCGGCGTCGGTGAGCGCAGCCGTGAGGGCAACGACCTCTGGGGCGAGATGCAGGAGAGCGGCGTCTCCGACAAGACGGCGCTGGTGTTCGGTCAGATGAACGAGTCCCCCGGCGTCCGTATGCGCGTGGCGCTGTCGGGCCTGACCATGGCCGAGTATTTCCGCGATGTGGAGCACAAGGACGTGCTGCTGTTCATCGACAACATCTTCCGTTTCGTTCAGGCGGGCAGCGAGGTGTCCACGCTGCTGGGCCGTATGCCCTCTGCCGTGGGCTACCAGCCCACGCTGGCCGGCGAGATGGGCGCGCTGCAGGAGCGCATCACCTCCACCAAGGACGGCTCTGTCACCTCCGTGCAGGCGGTGTATGTCCCCGCCGACGACCTGACCGACCCCGCCCCTGCCACCACGTTCTCCCATCTGGACGCCACCACCGTACTGAGCCGTAAGATCGCGGAGCAGGGCATCTACCCTGCCGTGGACCCGCTGGAGTCCACCTCCCGTATTCTGGAGCCGGACATCGTGGGCGAGGAGCACTATCAGATCGCCCGCGCCGTCCAGTCCACGCTGCAGAAGTACCGTGAGCTGCAGGACATCATCGCCATCCTGGGTATGGAGGAGCTCAGCGACGAGGATAAAAAGACCGTCGCCCGCGCCCGCCGCATCCAGCGTTTCCTGTCCCAGCCCTTCTACGTGGCGGAGAAGTTCAGCGGCGCCCCCGGCGTGTTCGTCCCCCTGCGGGAGACGCTGCGCGGCTTCAAGGAGATCCTGTCCGGCAGCATGGACGAATATCCCGAGGCGGCTTTCTTCAACGCCGGCACCATTGACGATGTCATCCGCAAGGCGGAGCAGCTGAAGAAAGGCGGCATGTGATGGCGGCCCCGTTCCATCTGGATATTCTGGCGGCCAGCGTCCCGTTCTACCGGGGTGACTGTGTGTCGCTGGTGGTGCCCACCACCGACGGTGAGTTCGGTATTCTGGCGGGCCACAGTGACGCCGTGGGCGCCATCTGCGCCGGCGAGCTGCGGTTTGAGACGGCAGAGGGCGAGCATCGCCGCGCCGCCGTGGCCCCCGGCCTGTTCAAGATCGAGAACGGCCGCGTGCTGCTGCTGGTGGACGCCGCCGAGCGTCCGGAGGATATCGACGTGAACCGCGCCCTCCGCGCCCGCGAGGAGGCGGA
>CAKTPQ010000028.1 GCA_934591745.1 uncultured Oscillospiraceae bacterium | reverse complement strand
AAGATGGCGTCGATCTCGTCATCGGTCTTGTCCCAAGTCCAATAGAAATCGTTCTTGTACATGTTGTTGATGTTCAGCGTGGACAGATGGCGAGCCAGTTCAATGGTCTTGCTCATGGTAGTTTCTCCTTATCGTTCTGTAATTATGTGTGGCTTGCTTGGCGATTTATTTCGCAGGGGGCTTCGCAGCGTGCTCCGCCGCCGGGCGGGCAGGGCCGCCCGCCCCTGCGGAGGGGTGCGCGCTTTGCGCAGATCACTTGATGTCGTTGCCGGTGAGCTCCTGGCGGAAGGAGGTGGCGGAGCCGTCCTTGTTCTCGGGGTGATAGAGGCCGGGCACGGCGGCATAGAGGGCGGCGCAGGTCACCAGATCCTGCTTGAAGGTCACCTCGTTGGGGGCGTGGGCCTGGGACTCGGCGCCGGGGCCGAAGCCCACGCAGGGGATGCCGTAGCGGCCCTGGATGGACACGCCGTTGGTGGAGAAGGTCCACTTGTCGGTGAGGGGGCGGCCCTCGCGCTTGGAGGCGGCCAGGGCGGTGGGCATCAGGCGCTTATCGCCCCACAGGGCGTGGTGGGCGTCGATGAGGGCCTGGACATGGGGGGCGGACTCCTTGTTGATCCAGGTGGGGAAGAAGCACTCGGTCTCATAGACATGGCCGGTCCAGGCGGGACGGTCGTACATATACATGGAGACCTTCACATCCTTGGCGTACTTGCGGCAGGCGGGCAGGTCCTCGATCTCCTTGAGGCAGGACTTGTAGGTCTCGCCGGCGGTCATGCGGCGGTCGATGGAGATGGAGCAGCTATCCGCTACGGCGCAGCGGGAGGGGGAGGTATAGAAGATCTGGCTGGTGGTGCAGGTGCCCCGGCCCAGGAAGCGGGCGTCCTCATAGTGCTCGGGGTTGAACTTGGGATCCAGCATCTTTGCCAGGCCGTTGATCTCGGCGGAGCCGTCGGCGGGGTTCTCGTTGAGGTCCCGGACATTGAGGATGACCTCGGCCATCTTGTGGATGGCGTTGTCGCCGCGCTCGGGGGCGGAGCCGTGGCAGGAAACGCCGTGCATATCCACCCGGATCTCCATGCGGCCCCGGTGACCGCGGTAGATGCCGCCGTCGGTGGGCTCGGTGGAAATCACGAACTCCACCTTGCTGCGGGCGTCCTCGGGGCCGTTGAAGTACTCGTTGACGATGGACTGCCAGCACATGCCGTCGCAGTCCTCCTCCTGGACGGAGCCCACCACCATCATCTTGTAGCCCTTGGGCAGCAGGCCCAGGTCCTTCATGATCTTCACGCCGTAGGCGGCGGCGGCCATGCCGCCCTCCTGGTCGGAGCCGCCCCGGCCGTAGATGATGTCCTCGGTTTCGTAGCCCTGATAGGGGTCGGCTTCCCAGTTTTCGATGTTGCCGATGCCCACGGTGTCGATGTGGGAGTCGATGGCGATGATCTTGTCGCCCTCGCCCATCCAGCCGATGACATTGCCCAGCTTGTCGAACTCCACCTTGTCATAGCCCAGGTCCTTCATCTCCTGGGCGATGCGGCGGACAACGCCCTCCTCCTGGCAGGATTCGGAGGGGATGGCGATCATGTCCCGCAGGAACTTGACCATTGCGGGCTTGTAGCCCTCCGCGGCCTTCTTGATGGCTTCAAAATCCATAAAAACATACCTCCAGATGTATATTTGAATTTCTGCTTTTTCGATAGGGCGGACGCACGAGGGCGTCCCACCACATTCATAATAGCACACCGCCCACAGAAGTCAAACAAAAATTTATGAAACCTAAAAATTTTTTTGGAAAAATCATTGATTTCTGGGGAGAATGTGGTATGATGTAACATGTGAAAAAGTTAGCAGGCACAGTCCTGCTGCTCGGAGGGCTTTGACGAAGGAGAGTTGATCGGATGGAAAGCAAACGATTAGAAGCTCTGAAGCAGATCGCGGCGGGCATCGCCGCCCAATTCGGCGACAAGTGCGAGGTGGTCATCCACGACCTGGGGGCCGGGCATCCCGAGCACTCCATCGCCTACATCGCCAACGGCCATGTCACCGGCCGCAAGATCGGCGACGGCGCCTCTCAGGTGGTCCTTGACCAGCTGGAGAGCCAGGAGAAGCACCCCAAGGATCACCTGTGCTACCTGACCAAGACCCCGGACGGGAAGATATTGAAATCCTCCTCCCTCTATATCCGCAACAGCAAGGGGGCGGTGAGCGCCATCCTCTCCATCAACTACGACATGACGGCCACCATCCTCATGGAGCGGGAGCTGGCCAACCTTATCCCCTCAGCCGACCGCGATGAGACCGGGGAGCCCCAGCGCATCATCAATGTAAACGATGTGCTCGATGAGCTCATCGACCGCTCGGTGGCCCTGGTGGGCAAGCCCGTGGCCCTGATGAACAAGGACGAGAAGATCCGGGCCATCCAGTTTTTGAACAATTCCGGCGCCTTTTTGGTGACCAAGTCCGGCGACAAAGTGGCAAAATACTTCGGTATTTCCAAATATACTTTATATTCTTATATCGACGCTAACAAACAGGAGGAAAAGAAACATGGGTAAAATCGATCTCAGCATCAACAAGACCGGCCTGATGCACAACATTGAGAAGGCCAAGGAGAACAACATCATCATCCCCACCATCGCCCAGATGCAGGACCCCACCACGGTGCCTGAGAAGATCCAGGCCAAGCTGGCTCACACCGGCCTGTGGGATGTCGACCCCGTGAACCTGTTCCGCATCACCTGGAAGAATGAGGCCAAGGAGCAGGGCGGCCTGTTCCAGGCGGTCCCCAACTATGTGGAGATCCCCAGCAAGCTCTCCGGCGTGCCCTGCCGCATCATCGCCATGTCCGGCAAGTGGTTCCCCACCGGCTGCCACAAGGTGGGCGCCTCCTTCGGCTGCCTGGCTCCCCGCCTCGTGACCGGCCAGTTCGACGCCACCTATCACCACGCCGTTTGGCCCTCCACCGGCAACTACTGCCGCGGCGGCGCCTTCAACTCCAAGCTCCTGGCCTGCGAGTCCGTGGCCATCCTGCCCCAGGATATGTCCAAGGAGCGCTTTGATTGGCTCAAGAGCATCGCCGGCCAGATCATCGCCACCCCCGGCTGCGAGTCCAACGTCAAGGAGATCTTCGACAAGACCTGGGAGCTGAAGCAGGATCCCACCATGATGATCTTCAACCAGTTCGCCGAGATGGGCAACCCCCTGTGGCACTACAACGTCACCGGCTACGCGCTGGCCGAGCTGTTCGAGGCCGTGAAGAAGCCCGGTCAGAACTTCGCCGGCGCCTGCTTCACCTCCGGCTCCGCCGGCACCATGTCCGCCGGTGATCTGCTGAAGGAGCGCTATCCCCACCTGAAGCTGGCCGTGGGCGAGGCCCTGCAGTGCCCCACCATCCTGAACAACGGCTTCGGCGGCCACCGCATCGAGGGTATCGGCGACAAGCACATCCCCTGGATCCACAACGTGAAGAACACCGACATGGCCATCGCCATCGACGACGAGGACAGCCAGCGCCTGCTGCGCCTGTTCAACACCCCCGAGGGCCAGAAGTATATGAAGGACGAGCTGGGTATGTCCGATGAGGATATCCAGAAGATGAGCTGGCTGGGCATCTCCGGCATCGCCAACGTGCTGTGCTGCATCAAGATGGCCAAGTACTATGAGCTCACCGAGAACGACGTGGTGGGTACCGTCCTGACCGACTCCGCTGTGATGTACCAGTCCCGCATCACCGAGCTCAACGAGATGCACGGCGCGTACAACGCCCACGAGGCGGCGCTGGATCACAACCTGCACATGCTGGGTCTGAAGACCGACTCCATGCTGGAGCTGACCTACACCGAGCGCAAGCGCGTCCACAACCTGAAGTACTACACTTGGGTGGAGCAGCAGCAGATGAAGGTGGAGGACCTGAACGCCCAGTGGTACGACACCAAGAACACTTGGGACGCCGTTCACGCACAGGCCAAGGATCTGGACGAGCTGATCAACGAGTTCAACGAGGCCACCGGCCTGCTGAAGGCACTTTGATCTCTTAAAAGGGGAGCAGGCTCCCCCTTTAGATCCCCCACCGCCAGTCAGCGGACTGGCGAACGCGCCCACGGCGCTTGGGTCAATGTATTTTTTCGACGTACACGCCGCCGAAAAAATGAATTTGACCTGCTGACCACAAATCGCTTCAGGGCGGGGCAGTCGCCCCGCCCTGATTTTCATCTTTAAGTGAGGAGAGACACCATGAGAAATGTGAAATACGGCAAGTGTGTCCGCTGCGGCAAGACCTATGACGCCGTGCCAGACCTGACCAACTGCACCTGCGGCGGCATTCTGGACATCGTGTACGACTACGACTATATCAAGTCCGTGCTGACCAAGGAGAAGCTGGCTAAGCGGGACAACCGCTCCATGTGGCGCTACCGGGAGCTGCTGCCCGTGGAGGAGACTACCCCCGACACGCCGCTGCGGGTGGGCTGGAGCCCTCTGTACGAGGAGCCGAAGCTGGCGGAGCTGCTGGGCATCAAAAAGCTGTGGGTGAAGGACGACGGCCAGAACCCCACCGCCTCCCTGAAGGACCGGGCCAGCGCCATGGCCGTGGCCAAGGCCATGGAGGCCGGTGCCAAGACCATCGCCTGCTCCTCCACCGGCAACGCCGCCAGCTCTCTGGCCGGCAACGCCGCCGCCGCGGGTATCAAGACCTACATCTTCGTGCCGGAGCGCGCCCCCAAGGGCAAGGTGGCTCAGCTGATGATCTTCGGCGCCAACGTCATCTCCGTCAAGGGCAACTATGAGGACACGTTCAAGATGTCCGCCGCCGCCATAGACAAGTACGGCTGGTACAACCGCAACGCCGCCATCAACCCCTATCTGTCCGAGGGTAAAAAGACGGTGGCGCTGGAGATCGCCGAGCAGCTGAACTGGGAGATGCCCGACTATCTGGCCATCTCCGTGGGCGACGGCTGCACCATCGCCGGTGTGTGGAAGGGCTTCAAGGATCTGTACGCCATCGGCTTCATCGACAAGCTGCCCCGCCTCATTTCCGCCCAGTCCCTGGGCTGCTACCCCATCAACCGGGCCATTCAGGAGGATAAGCCCTGGGAGCCCATGGAGGAGAACACCATCGCCGACTCCATCTCCGTGGGTGTGCCCCGCAACGCCGACAAGGCGCTGATGGCCATCCGAGAGTCAAACGGCATCGCCGTCAATGTCTCAGACGAGGAGATCCTGGCCGCCCAGCGCCTGCTGGGACGCACCTGCGGCGTGTTCGGTGAGCCCGCCGGCGTCACCGGTGCGGCGGCGCTGAAGAAGGCCTGCGAGGAGGGCCTCATCCCCCACGACGCCACGGTGGTGTCCGTGGTCACCGGCAACGGCCTGAAGGACGTGGCCAACGCCATCAAGTCCGCCGGTGAGCCGATCCACATCGCGCCGGATCTGGATCTGATGGTGGAGGAGTTCAAAAAGCGCGGCGTTACCGTGGAGTAAAATGCCGTTTTTCATCGAAAATACCGACGAACCCGAAAAAGAGACGGCGCAGCCGTCTCTTTTTTCTGAAAAATTTTCAGCCGCCGCCACATTTCGTCTTGACTTTTGGGGCGGCATCGTGTAAGATATTCACTGTTGTAAAGGTGTATAACTTTACAGAAGGAGGAACTCCCGTGAAAAACCAGACCTACCGCATGACCATGCTGTTCGATTTTTACGGTGACATCCTCACCGACCGGCAGCGCGAGCTGTTCGACCTCTACTATAATGAGGATCTGTCGCTGGCGGAGATCGCGGAGAACTGCGGCATCTCCCGGCAGGGGGTGCGGGACGTGATCGTCCGGGCCGAGGCCACCATGAACGAGCTGGAGGACAAGACCGGCTTGCTCAAGCGCTTCATGCGCATGCAGGACAGCGTGGACGCTATCGTGGCCGCCGCCAACGAGATCAAGACCATCAACTACCGGCAGTATGAGAACCATCGGCTGGAGGAGCTGGCCGACAGCATCATCGCCGGAGCCGGCGTTCTGAAGGAGTAATCCATGGCATTTGAGGGACTGAGCGAAAAACTGAATGCGACCTTCAAGCGCCTCCGGGGCAAGGGCCGTCTCACCGAGGCCGACGTCCGGGAGGGCATGCGCGAGGTGCGCATGGCGCTGCTGGAGGCCGACGTCAGCTACAAGGTGGTCAAGGACTTTGTGGCATCCGTCACGGAGAAGTGCATCGGCGCCGACGTGCTGGACAGCCTGACCCCCGCCCAGCAGATCGTGAAGATCGTTGACCAGGAACTGACGGCCCTGATGGGCGGCACCAACGCCCGGCTGACCACCGCCTCCAAGGGCCCCACCGTTGTGATGATGGTGGGTCTGCAGGGCGCCGGTAAGACCACCAACGGCGCCAAGCTGGCGGGCCTCATGCGCCGTCAGTACGGCAGGCGCCCGCTGCTGGCGGCCTGCGACGTGTACCGTCCCGCCGCCATCACCCAGCTGCAGGTGGTGGGCAAGCAGCTGGACATCCCTGTGTTTGAAATGGGGCAGATCGACCCCGTGACTATTGCAAAGGAAGCTATCCGATACGCCGCCGACCACGGCCACGACATGGTGTTTCTGGACACCGCGGGCCGTCTGCATATCGACGAGGCGCTGATGGACGAGCTGAAGGCCGTCAAGGCCGCAGTGAAGCCCAATGAGATCCTGCTGGTGGTGGACGCCATGACCGGTCAGGACGCGGTCAACGCCGCCACGGCGTTTGACGAGGCGCTGGGCATCGACGGCGTGCTGCTGACCAAGCTGGACGGCGATGCCCGGGGCGGCGCGGCCCTGTCCATCCGGGCGGCCACCGGCAAGCCCATCAAGTTCGTGGGCACCGGCGAAAAGCTGGACATGATCGAGCCGTTCCACCCCGACCGTATGGCCTCCCGCATTCTGGGCATGGGCGATATGCTCACGTTCATCGAGAAGGCGGAGCAGCAGTACGACGAGGAGCAGGCCAAAAAGCTGGAGGAGAAGCTGCGCAAGAACCGGCTGACCCTCAGCGATTACTTAGACCAGCTGGAACAGCTGCAGAACATGGGCGACCTGAGCCAGATCGCCGACATGCTGCCCGGCGGCATGGCTAAGGGTTTCGACCCCAACCAGATCGACGAGAAGCAGATGGCCCACAACAAGGCCATCATCCGCAGTATGACCCCCAAGGAGCGGGAGAATCCCCAGATCCTCAACGCCAGCCGCAAAAAGCGTATCGCCGCCGGCTGCGGGCTGGAGGTGGTGGACGTCAACCGCCTGCTGAAGTCCTTCGAGATGCTGCAGCAGATGACAAAGGCCATGAGCAAGGGCAAGTTCCGGGGCTTCGGCGGCATGATGGGCGGCGGTATGCCCAACATGAGCCGGATGCACGGCTTCGGCCGGAAGAAGCGGCTGAAATAAACGTGTGTAAGTGCAGAAGCATTTAACAATAAACATACAAAAAATACATGGAGGAAAAAGAACTATGGTCAAGATTCGTCTGAGAAGAATGGGCGCCAAGAAGGCTCCTTACTACCGCGTGGTCGTCGCTGATTCCCGCTATCCCCGTGATGGCCGCTTCATCGAGGAGATCGGCACCTACGATCCCTGCGTGTCCCCCGCCAAGATCAGCATCGACGCTGACCGTGCCCGCGAGTGGATCAAGACCGGCGCCCAGCCCACTGAGACCGTCCGCGCTCTGCTGAAGAAGGTCGACGTTCTGTAAGCCGGGGGCAAAGCATGAAGGATTTGCTGCTGTATATAGCCAGAAGCCTTGTAGAGCATCCCGATCAGGTGTCCGTCACCGAGGTCGAGGAGGGCGATGAGCTGACGCTGCAGCTGCGTGTGGCCCCTGAGGACATGGGCAAGGTCATCGGCCGTCAGGGCCGCATTGCCAAGGAGATCCGCACTGTGGTGCGCTCCTACGCCCAGCGCACCGGCGCAAAGGTTTCGGTGGATATTGTTGACTGACGAGAAGAAACTCCCGCTTCGGCGGGAGTTTCTCCGCTTATTGGAAAAGTCTTTTTGAACCCTTCCCGCAAGCGGAGAGCGAAGCGGCTGTCTGCGGCTGGATGCTTTTTGGGGAAAGTCCAAGGAACTCCCGCTTTTCTTTTGCGCGGGAGTGGTGTATAATACCAGTGAGTATGCAAATGAAGAGTAGGAGGTCCCACCATGTATGAAAACCGCCGGGAGATCATGCAGGACGTGTTCCTGACCTATCTGCCCGCCCGCAAGTTCAAGACCAGCCGCCTGACGGTGAACCTCATCACCGGACTGGACCGCGCCTCCGCATCGGCCAACGCGCTGCTGCCTGCCGTGCTCAGCCGCGGCACCGTACGACATCCGGACATGGAGAGCCTGTCCGCCGCCATGGATACGCTGTACGGCGCCGCGGTGGACAGCATCGTCCGCAAGAAGGGGGAGCGGCAGTGCGTCGGCTTTGCCGCCGGGTTTATCGACGACACCTACACACCCCGCGGCGAAAAGCTGCTGGAGCCGGTGGCGGAGCTGCTGGGAGAGATGCTGCTGGAGCCGGTGACCCGGAACGGCAGCTTTCTGGCTGAGTATGTGGACAGTGAAAAAGCCAATCTCATCGACGCCATCCGCTCCCTGCGCAACGACAAGCGGGACTGGGCGGACATCCGGCTCATGCAGGAGATGTGCGCTGGGGAGCCGTACAGCATCCTGCGTCTGGGTGACGAGGAGACGGCGGCGAGGCTGAACAACCACTCTCTGTACCGCCACAGCCGCGCCCTGCTGGCATCCAGCCGGGTGGAGGTGCTCTACTGCGGCAGCGCGGAGCGGCAGCGGGTAGAGGATGCGGTGCTGTCGGCGCTGGCGGCTCTGCCCCGGGGCGCGGCGGCGTCCCTGCCGGTCATGGAGCAGCTGCCGCCCAGGGAGACGCCCCGAGTAGTGACGGAGGCCATGGACGTGAACCAGGGCAAGCTGGCCCTGGGCTACCGCTGCACCACCGAGGATGTGCCGGCCATGATCCTGGCCAACCTGATCTTCGGCGGCACCAGCAATTCCAAGCTGTTCCTCAACGTGCGGGAGAAGCTGTCCCTGTGCTACTATGCCTCCAGCAGCTACGCCCGCAGCAAGAATATCATGACCGTCTCCAGCGGCGTGGAGCAGAAGGACTATGACCGTGCCATGGAGGAGATCGCCCGGCAGCTCACCGCCGTGCAGAACGGCCAGTGGGAGGATTGGGAGCAGGAGGGCGCCCTGCAGGCCATGCTCAGTTCCCTGACGTCCCTGCCGGACTCCCAGGGCGCGCTGGAGAACTACTATCTGGGCCAGATCGCCACGGACACCGGCGAGACGCCGGAGGAGCTGACGGCGGCGCTGCGGGAGGTCACAAAGGAGCGCATCATGGCGGCGGCCCGGTCCGCCCGGCTGGACACGGTGTATTTCCTGCACGGAAAGGAGGAGGCGTAACATGGCACATTCCGAAAAGACCGTCTATCCCCGCATCGGCGAGGAGGTCATCTGGACCACGCTGGAAAACGGCCTGCCGGTGTGCGTCGTCCCCAAGAAGGACTATCTCCGCAAATACGCGCTGGTTGCCACCCGCTACGGCGGCATGGACATGCGCTTTCAGCTGAACGGTCAATGGCTGGACACCCCCGCCGGCATCGCCCACTATCTGGAGCACAAGATGTTCGACACCCAGGAGGGCAACGCCCTGCAGGAGCTGGCGAAAAACGGCGCGGAGCCAAACGCCTTCACGTCCAATGCCATCACCTGCTACTACTTCGACTCCACGGAGAAGTTCTACGAGAATCTGGAGATCCTGCTGTCCTTCGTGTCCGTGCCCTACTTCACCGACGAGAGCGTGGAGAAAGAGCAGGGCATCATCGCCCAGGAGATCAATATGATCGAGGACAACCCGGAGTGGCAGGTGTACAAGCGGCTGATGCAGGCGCTGTACCACACCAGTCCCGCCCGCACCTCCGTGGCCGGTTCGGTGGAGAGCATCCGCCATATCACGGCCCAGACGCTGTACGACTGCCACAGGGCGTTCTACACCCCGGCCAACATGTGCCTTGTGGTGGTGGGGGATGTGGACGCGGACAGGGTGCTGGAGACGGCGCGGCGCATCCTGCCCCGGACCAGCGGCCCGGACATCCCCCGGGACCACGGCCCGGCGGAAGACCTGACGGCGGCGCAGCCGGAGACAAGCTGCACCATGGAGGTGGCCATGCCCACATTCCTGGTGGGCTTCAAGTGCGCGCCCCAGCCCGACGGCCCGGAGCAGATGCGGGCCACCGCCATCGGCGAGCTGGCCTGCGACCTGATGATGGGCGAATCCAGCCCGCTGTACGCCCGGCTGTACAGCCAGGGGCTTATCAACGGCTCCTTCGGCGCCAGCTACGACATCCTGCCCGGCGCGGCCTATGTCTACGCCGGCGGCGACAGCAAGGATCCCCGTGCCGTGGCGCAGGCCATTCTGGCCGAGGCCGGACGGCTGGGGGAGGAGGGACTGGACGAGGCGTACTACCGCCGCATCGTCAATGCCAACTTCGGCGCGGCGCTGAAGGCTCTGAACTCCTTTGAGTCCATCGCCGTGTCCATGGCGGAGGGCTGCTTCCGCCACTACGACCCCTACCGGTTCCCGGAGATCTACGACAGCATCACCCAGCAGGACGTGCTGGACTTCATCCGCGACAGCTTTACAGAGAGCCATATGGCCCTCTCCGTGATATACCCGAAGGAGGGTTGACCTTTGCACATTATGACTGACAGTCCCATCCGTTTTCCGGGACTTTTCGGCGACTGGGAGTTCACCGCTTCCAGCACCGCCTTCCACATCGGCGGGAAGGCCATCTACTGGTACGGCATCCTCATCGCGCTGGGCGTGGTACTGGCGCTGTGGTTCTGCATGACGCAGAAGGAGAAGTACGGCATCACCGAGGACGACCTGCTGGACGCCGTGCTGTGGGGCATCCCACTGTCCATCGTGGGCGCCCGGCTGTACTACGTTATCTTCTATCTGGACCTGTTCAAAAATGCGGACGGCTCTTTCAACTGGGGCGGCGCCATTGCCATCTGGGACGGCGGCCTGGCCATCTACGGCGCGGTGATTGCTGCGTTTCTGGTGGGGCTGGTGCTGTGTAAAAAGAAGGGCATGAAGCTGGGAGCGCTGACCGATCTCATCGTCATGGGCTTCCTCGTTGGACAGGCCGTGGGGCGCTGGGGCAACTTCATGAACCGGGAGGCCTTCGGCACCGAGACCACCATGCCGTGGCGCATGGAGCTGACCACGACGCTGGGCCAGACCGTGGACGTCCATCCCACGTTCCTGTACGAGAGCCTGTGGAACGTGGTGGGACTGCTGCTTCTGGTGTTCATCGTGTCCCGCGCCCGCCGGTTCGACGGCGAGAACACCTGGTTCTACTTCCTGTGGTACGGCCTGGGCCGCTTCTGGATCGAGGGTCTGCGCACCGACAGTCTGTACCTGTTCGACTGGACCATCGGCGGGCAGCCCATCCGGGTCAGTCAGGCGCTGAGCCTTGTGATGGTGCTGATATCCGCATTCATGCTGCTGTACAACCTGAAGCTCCATCCCCACAGGCCGGAGGAGCTGTACGTCAACGTGAAGGCCGCCCGCGGGGCGGTGGAGGACGCGCAGGAGCCGCCGCAGGAGACTGCCGAATAAACAAAAAGAGACTCCGACCAGCAGGTCGGAGTCCTTTTTTGTTTACAGTACCTTGCTGAGGAAGTCCTGCAGGCGGGGATCCTTGGGGTGATCGAAGATGTCCGCCGGTGCGCCCTCCTCCAGAATTTTGCCGTCGGCCATGAATACCACCCGGTCGGCCACCTCCCGGGCAAAGCCCATTTCGTGGGTGACCACGGCCATGGTCATGCCGTCCCTGGCCAGATCCCGCATGAGGTCCAGCACCTCACCCACCATTTCCGGATCCAGCGCGGAGGTGGGTTCGTCGAACAGCATGACCTCCGGGTCCATGGCCAGCGCCCGGACAATGGCGATACGCTGCTTCTGGCCGCCGGAGAGCATGTTGGGGTACTCGTTGGCCTTGTCGGAAAGGCCGATGCGCGCCAGCAGGGCCATGGCCTGCTCCTTGGCTGCGGCGGCGGTCTTTTTCTTCAGGGTCACGGGCGCCATGGTGATGTTCTGCAGCACCGTCTTGTGGGGAAACAGGTTGAAGTGCTGGAACACCATGCCCATCTTCTGGCGGTGCAGGTCGATGTTCACCGACTTGCCGGCCAGATCCGCGCCGTCGAAGAAGATGGCGCCGGAGGTGGGCCGCTCCAGCAGATTCAGGCTGCGCAGCAGTGTGGATTTGCCGGAGCCGGAGGGGCCGATGATGGCCACTACCTCGCCCTTGCGGATGTCCAGACTGCAGTCGTTCAGGGCGTGGACGGCGCCGTGATTGTACTCCTTGACCAGATGCTGTACGGAGATCAGCACATTATTGCTTGTCGCCACGGCGCATCCTCCTTTCGATGGCCTCGATGCCCTTGGAGGCCGGGTAGTTGATGCAGAAGTACACCAGCGCCGCCAGCGTGTAGGGCGCCAGCGAGATGCCGGTGGAGCCGGCGATGGTCTTGGCGGCGAACATGATCTCCGCCATGCCCAGCATGGAGCAGATGGAGCTTTCCTTCACCATGGTCACCAGCTCGTTGGCCAGCGCGGGCAGCACGTTCTTGATGGCCTGGGGCAGCACCACCAGCCGCATGGACTGCCAACTGCTGAGACCCAGAGAGCGGGCGGCCTCGGTCTGGCCCTTGTCCACGGCCAGAATGCCGGCACGGAAGATCTCCGCCACGTAGGCGGAGCTGTTCAGCGCCAGCGCCACTACGCCGGGGATGAACCGGCTGATGTCCACGAAGCCGAACAGGCTGACGCGGGGCAGGGAGATGGCGTAGAACAGGCCGAAGTAGATGATGGACAGCTGCACCAGCATGGGGGTGGAGCGGAACACGGCGATGTACGCGCCGGACAACCACTTTACCGGCTTGACCTTGCTCAGGCGCATCAGGGCCAGAAGCAGGGCGGGGATCACCGCCAGCAGTACGGATACCACTGCCAGCAGCAGCGTGTACTCGATGCCGCGGATGAAGGCTATACCGTACTTGGGTAGGAAGGAGAAATTGAAAAAGTCGGAGGGGCGCATATCCGTGAACAGGCTGCTCCACCACATACGCGGTCAGTCCTTTCTGTGTAGGTTCTTTTTTCCGGAGACGCACGAAGTGCAAAGTCGCACAGCGGCTTTGCACTCGCGTGATTTTGGAAGGGATTTAGTCGGCGGAGACTTCCACGGCCACATCGGCCAGCGCATCGGCATCGGCAATGAAGGTCTCAACCTTGTTCTCAGCGGTCATCTTGGCGATGGCGGCGTTGATGCCGTCCAGCAGGCCCTTGGGGTCGCCCTTGGCCACGGCGATGCAGTAGGGGGCAGCCTCACCCAGCTCGGAGGAAGCCTCGGCGATGACCAGGTCGGGGTTGGCGTCAGCGTACTGCTGGGCCACGCCGCCGTCCACCAGGATGGCGTCCACCTTGTCATACACCAGCTCGTTCACCAGATCCAGCACGGAGGACAGGGGCACGGGGGTGGCGCCCTCGATGTCGTTGACCAGATCCAGCTTGGTGGTGGCGGTCTGCGCGCCCACGGACTTGCCGTTGAAATCGGCCAGCGTCTTGTAGGAGTCAGCCGCGTCGGCCTTCACCAGAATAGCGGGAGGCACATCGGTGTAGTAGGGGTCGGAGAAGTCGGCGTTCTCCAGACGTTCGGGAGTGGCCTCCATGGCGGACAGCACGATGTCGAAGTCGCCCTTGTCCAGCGAAGCCAGCAGGTTGTCGAAGCTCATGTTCTCCACCTGCATGGTCAGACCCAGCTCGTCGGCCACATACTGGGCCACGGAGATGTCGATGCCGCCGTAGACCATGTTGCCGCTGGCATCGGGATACATGAACTCAAAGGGGGCGTAGTCGGCGGAGACGCCCACCACCAGCGTGGTCTTGGCCTCGGGCTGGGAATCGTCACCGGTATTTGCGTTGTCATTGCTGCTGTTGGTATTGCCGCAGGCCGCCAGGCCCAGCGCCATGACCAGAGCCAGCATCATTGCGATCAGCTTTTTCATGGGATGTACTTCCTTTCACATTCTTATGGTTCTATACCGGGAGTCCGGGATATAGACGTGTTTGGCGGAGGTGTTCCTCCTGACAGTGGCTATCATACGCTCTGTGTGCATAAATGTCAAGCGTCAAATGAATATTATTTCACGATTTCGGAACATTTTATACATATCGCCTAAATAACGGACGAGAATTTGATATAAATGCGGCATAATCACGGAAAATACCTCTGCATAAATGGATAAATATGCAAATATACCGGATAAACAGAAAGCAGGCAGGCCGCCGTGCAGCGGTCTGCCTGCTTCAGAAAGGAGCATGAAGAAGTCGTTTTGATGGTGCCCGCACAGGGTCAGCCGCTGATAATGCGGCCGGCGAACAGGTATGTACGGGCGTAGTAGCTCTCGTACAGGGAGCTGATGATGACGCCGCGGCTGGTGCTGGCGTGGATGAACTGCCCGCCGCCCAGATAGATGCCCACATGGCCGATGCCATAGCCGCTGGTGTTGAAGAACACCAGATCGCCGGGGGCTCGCTCCTCCGTGGTAACGGGAGTGCTCAGGGCGTACTGGTCGCTGGCGCCGTGGGGCAGGTAGATGCCGAACTGGGCAAAGACCTTCATGGTGAAGCCGGAGCAGTCGATGCCGCTGTAGCTGGTGCCGCCGTAGCGGTAGGGGGTGCCCAGATAGGAGTAGCTGTGGGCGATAATGTCCTCGGCCAGCGTGCTGGTGGCGTAGGTGCCCTCATAGTCGGCATACTGAACCGGCTCGCAGTACTCCGCCGGAACGTAGCCGGTGTCCGTGCCGTAGCTCACCTTGTACCAGTCACCCTCCACATCCAGCAGATGGGCCACCTTGCCGGTCCAGATGGTGCGCAGGGAGTCGGACTCCGCGTCCGCCTCGGCCCGCAGGGTGACGGAGCTTTCGCAGTCGATCATGGCGCCGTCGTACTCCGCCAGGAAGTTCTGCTTCTGCAGCTCCTCCGTCTCGCGGATGAGGGCCTGGGCGGCCAACTCCGTCAGGGACAGGGAATCGTCGCCTTCCAGCAGACCGGATTCCTGCGCCAGACGCAGCCCGTCGCCGGCCTGCAGGGCCGTGCTGCTGCCGGCCACCACGCCGGAGGCCGCCAGTGTCTCCACGGCGGCGGTATATTCATAAGGAGAGACCGTATCAGCGGCGGGGGCCGCTGCCGTCTCCGCGCCGGAGGCCACCACGCCGCCGGTGAGCACCATAACGGCGGATGCGCCCAGCGCAGCCAGTTGCTTCAGATACATGGGAATTACCTGCCGATCTTATCATAGATTCCAGGGGGTCGGGACCCCACGCGCTCTATCATATCACAGCTCTCTCAAAAAAGCTACACAAAAATTACAAAATGGCAACAAAATTTTCAAAACCGTAATAAAACAAAAAATGGTTGCACGAACCGCACAGTGTTGTATATAATATGGGCAAAAAGTGCGGAGGTGAGTGTTATGGAGCCGCTGCAATACGAGGTGCGGGGGTATCTGAAGGAGCCGTTCCGGCTGTTCCATCTGGCCGACAGCCGGCGGGAGCGCATCGAATACCACTATCACACGTTTCACAAGGTCATTATTCTGCTGGCGGGGAAGGCGGGCTACGCCATTGAGGGCGAGCGGTACGACCTGTCGCCGGGGGATTTCGTGCTGGTGGGGCGTGGCAGCATCCACCGGCCGGAGGTGGCGGAGGACGACTTCTACGAGCGGATGATCCTGTACATCGACCCGGCATATCTGACGTCCCTGAGCACGGAGGACTGCGATCTGGAGAGCTGCTTCCGGCAGGCCCAGACCGCTTTCCGCTATGTGTACCGGGACGAGGGCGGCAGCCGGGTGCGGCAGCTGTTCGAGACGCTGGCCCGGACCAGCCGGGAGGGCGGCTATGGCGCGGCTCTGCTGAAGCGCGCCCAGTTTCTGGAGCTGATGGTGGAGGTGAACCGGGTCTGCCGCGGCGGCCATCAGGTACAGGCCGCGGCGGGGGACAGAAAGGTGGTGGCGCTGCTGCAGTATCTGAACCTGCACCTGACGGAGGAGCTGTCCATCGACCAGCTGGCGGAGCGGTTCTACATCAGCAAGTACCACATGATGCGCCGCTTCCGGCAGGAGACGGGCTACTCCATCCACGGCTACCTGACGGAGAAGCGTCTGCTGCTGGCCCAGCGCCTGCTGGCGCAGGGCGTATCGCCCTCGGAGGCGGGAGAGCGGGTGGGGTATCAGGATTACTCCACGTTTTCCAGGGCCTACAAGAAGCACTTTGGCCGGGGGCCATCGGCGGATGTAATGCGAGACAGCACGATTTGCCATAAAAACGGCAAGAATTGTGATTTACTTTGATAAAAATGCCCGTATAATGAACGCAGTAACACTTCTGTCAGGTTTATTTTAGGAGGAGAGCTATGAAGAAATTCCTGAAGAACTACTGGTTCATCCTGTGCATGCTCACGGGCATCGTGGCCGGCTGCCTGGTGGGCGCGTTCGCGCCGAAATTCGGCGGCAAGATCGAGTTCCTGGGCACGCTGTTCATCAACATGATGTTCTGCGTGGTGGTGCCCATGGTGTTCTGCTCCATCGCCTCCGCCATCGCCAATATGAAGAGCGTGAAGCGGGCCGGCAAGATCATGGGCGTGACCATCACCACGTTCGTCGTCACCGCCGCCATCGCCGGTGTGCTGATGTACATCGTCTGCCGCATCTTCCCGCTGGTGGACGGCAACTATACCATCGTGGAGGGCGAGGTCGGTGAGACGCTGGGCTTCGGGGACATGATCGTGAACTTCTTTACGAAGCCTGACTTTATGGAGCTGCTGAGCCGCCGGGCCATCCTGCCCCTGATCGTGGCGGCGGTGCTGTTCGGCTTCGGCATCCAGATGAACGGCGGCCCGGAGACCAAGACCGCCCAGTTCCTGGAGGATATCACGGGCTGCATCATGAAGACCGTGAAGCTCATCACCTACTACGCACCCATCGGCTTCTTCGGCTTCTTCGCCAATCTGGTGGCTACCTACGGCCCGGAGCTGGTGAAGGATTACAGCCGCACCCTCATCATCTACTATGTCATGAGCTTTGCCTACATGTTCATCTTCTTCCCGCTCTACGCCCGGTTCGGCGGCGGCAAGGGCGGCGCGAAGGTCATGTTCTCCAAGCTGTTCCGACCGGCGGCGGTGTCCTTCGGCACCTGCTCGTCCGTGGCCACCATCCCCACCAACATGGAGGTGGCGGAGGAGACCGGTATCAGCAAGGACGTCAGCGACATCGTACTGCCGCTGGGCGCCACCATGCACATGGATGGCTCGGCCATGTCCGCCATTATCAAGGTGGCGTTCCTGTTCGGCGTGTTCGGACTGGACTTCTCCACGGATAAGGCCATTCTGGCCATCATCGTGGCGGTGTTCTCCTCCGTGGCCATGAGCGGTATCCCCGGCGGCGGCGGCACCGGCGAGCTGGTGGTGTGCACCATCTTCTTCCCTGACCATCTGGCCATCGCCTACCCCATCGCACTGGCCATCGGCAATCTGGTGGATCCTCCGGCCACCATGGTCAACGCTGCCGGCGACTATGTGGTGTCCTTCATCGTCTCCCGCTATGTGGACGGCAAGGACTGGCTGCAGAAGAAGCTCCACGGCACGGCGGAGGCCTGAGCGTCATACGGCACCGGCATCGCAGGAGCGCCCTAATGGGCGCTCCTGTTTTGTCTGGCCGGCCAAAAAATATTTTGCGGTGGTGGTTTACTTTCGCGGACTAAAATGGTACAATGTGAAAAGGTTCGGAACGAACACAGAAAAGAGGAGAACGAGACATGGTAAGAGCAGCCAAGTCCAAGATCGCCAAGAAGGAAAAGAGCGACCGCCTGTATCAGGCCATCCTGACGCTGGAGACAGAGGAGGAGTGCTATAACTTCTTTCAGGATCTATGTACCATTTCGGAGCTGCGCAGCATGGAGCAGCGCTACGAGGTGGCCACGCTGCTGAACGACGGCATGATCTACAACGATATTCTGGAAAAAACCGGCGCGTCCAGCGCCACTATCAGCCGCGTCAACCGCTCGCTGATCTACGGCAACGGCGGATACGAGAGCGTGCTGGAGAAGATGAAGGAGAAAGAAGGCAAATGAGCTGCTACGAGGCACTGGCCTCCTCCTACGACGCGCTGACGGAGGATGTGGGCTACGAAAAGCGGGCGGATTTCCTGGAAAAGCTGTTCCGCCGCAGCCGCATCCCCGTGAAGGTGGTGCTGGATCTGGCCTGCGGCACCGGCACCATGACGTGGCTGCTGACAGGCCGGGGCTATGAGCTTATCGGCGTGGACGGCTCCGAGGAGATGCTGGCGGCGGCCATGGGCAAAAGCGGGTCGGTACAGGGCGTACCGCCCATCTTTTTGCACCAATCCATGCCCAGACTGGATCTGTATGGCACCGTGGACGCGGCCATCTGCTGTCTGGACAGCCTGAACTATCTCACCGACCCTGCCGACGTGCGCCGCACGTTCCGGCGGCTGCACCTGTTCGTCGCCCCCGGCGGCGTGCTGGTGTTCGATGTGAACACTGTGGCCAAGCTGGCGGCGCTGAACGGGCAGGTGTTTCTGGACGAGACGGAGGACACCTACTGCGTCTGGCGCACCGAGTACAGCCGGGGCCTGTGTACCTATTATATGGACCTGTTCCAGCGCCGCAGCGACGGCGCGTGGGACCGCAGAGAGGAGCTGCACCGGGAGCGCGCCTACTCCGTGGAGGAGCTGACGGCGTGGCTCACCGAGGCGGGCTTCGGCGATATCCGGGTGTACGGCGATGCCAGACTGCGACGCCCCAGGGAGGACGAGCAGCGGGTGTATTTCTGCTGCGTGCGAAAATAAGCAAAAGAGGTTGACATAACATGGAAGATAAGATCGTAAGGGCCATCTCCAGCGACGGCATGGTGCAGGCGGCGGCCATTTACAGCCGGAACCTGACGGAGCGCGCCCGGCAGATCCACAAAACGCTGCCGGTGGCCACGGCGGCGCTGGGCCGCACGCTGGCCGGCGCGTCCATGATGGGCAATGCCCTGAAAGGACAGGGCGCCAGCCTGACGCTGCAGATCAAGGGCGGCGGCCCCCTGGGCACGGTACTGGCCGTCAGCGACCACGAGGGCAACGTCCGGGGTTATGTGGCCAACCCCCAGGTGGAGCTGCCCCTCCGGGCGGACGGCAAGCTGGATGTGGGCGGCGCCGTGGGCCACGAGGGCACGCTGACCGTCATCAAGGACCTGCACATGAAGGAACCGTATGTGGGCACCATCGACCTGCTGGGCGGTGAGATCGCGGAGGACATTGCCGGCTATTTTGTGGAGTCGGAGCAGATCCCCACGGCCTGCGGGCTGGGGGTGCTGGTGGACCGCGACCAGAGCGTGAAATCCGCCGGCGGCTACCTTATCCAGCTGCTGCCTGGCGCCACGGAGGATACCATCGTCAAGGTGGAGGGCGGCATCATGGCTGCCGGCCCGGTGTCGGCGCTGCTGGAGAGGGATCCCGACCCGGAGCACCTGCTGCGCACAGTGATGAGCGATTTTGACCTGAAGATCCTGGAGACGCAGCCCGTGTCCTACAAGTGCTACTGCAGCCGGGAGCGTGTGGAGCGTGCCCTGATCTCGCTGGGCCGCAAGGAACTGGAGGATATGCTGCACGAGCAGGGCGGCTGCCAGTTGAGCTGCCAGTTCTGCGACACGGTGTACGATTTCTCCAGGGAAGATCTGGAGAAGCTCCTGGCGTCGCTGTGAGAAAAGCTGCAAGAAAAAATTGGTTTTTTGAAAAATAATCATTGACAGATGCGGATGGTTTTAGTATAATGACCTACGTCGTCCGGCGAGGGCGGCAGGTACGGGAGCATAGCTCAGCTGGTTAGAGCACCTGCCTTACAAGCAGGGGGTCACTGGTTCGAGTCCAGTT
>CAKTPQ010000027.1 GCA_934591745.1 uncultured Oscillospiraceae bacterium | reverse complement strand
GGCGGCACGGCCACCTGCGTCAGCGCGGCGGTCTGCACCGTGTGCGGGCAGGCCTACGGCACGGTGGACGCCAATAACCATGTGGGCGGCACAGAGCTGCGGAACGCCAAGAAGGCCACCTGCACCGAGGACGGCCACACCGGCGATATCTACTGCAAGGGCTGCGGCGTGAAGCTGCAGAGCGGCACGGCCATCAAGGCCACAGGCCACACCGGCGGCACGGCCACCTGTACCGAAAAGGCGGTCTGCACCGTGTGCGGGCAGGCCTACGGCAAGAAAGACGCCGGCAACCATGACCTGAAGCATACGGCGGCCAAGGCGCCTGGCATCTACGCCCGGGGCAACACCGAATACTGGCAGTGCAAGGCCTGCGGCAAGTACTTTGCCGATGCCAACGGGACCAAGACGATCAGCCAGTCCGACACCGTCATCCCCCCGCGGGGCAGGACCGCTGAAAGCGGCAGCGAGAACGGGAAGTCCAGCCCCGGCACCTTCGATGCCGGTATCGGCGTCTATGGTTTGACGGCAGTCACGTCGCTGACGGGTCTGGCGCTGCTGCGCCGGAAGCGCCGGGATGAGGAGTAATTGCATAAAAAAGGAACGCACCTGCGGGTGCGTTCCTTTTTTATGCGCGCTTCAGCGGGCTTTTTCCGCCTCCCGCGCCACGCGGAGAAGCCAGTCCGCCGCCTCCAGCGGGTAACGGCCCTGGGCCGTCTCACCGGTGAGCATCAGGCAGTCCGCGCCGTCCAGCACGGCGTTGTAGATGTCCAGCACCTCCGCCCGGGTGGGGGTGGGGTGGTCGAGCATGCTGTGGAGCAGCTGGGTCACCACCAGAAAGGGCTTCCGGCGGCTGCGGCACAGGGCGGCGATGTGTTTCTGGGCGGCGGGCAGGTGCTCCAGCGGCAGGCTGCTGCCCAGATCGCCCCGGGCGATGGTCACCACACCGCACAGGTCCATCCAGTCCGGCAGGGCGTCCAGCCCCGGCTGGTTCTCCACCTTGGCGAACAGCTCCGCGCCGGCGAGGCCGCGCTCCGCCATGGCACGCCGGACGGCCCGGAGGTCATCGGCGCTGCGGACGAAGGGCTGCATGACGGCGTCAACGCCCAGCGCCGCCGCCTGCGCCAGATCGGCAAGGTCTGCTTCGCACAGGGCGGGTCGGTGGAGGTCGGCGCCCTCCAGCGTCAGGCTCTTGTGACCGGTGAGGACGCCGCCTCGGGTGACGCGGCACACGCCGCCGTCCAGCACGGTCAGCGCCATGGCGCCGTCATCCAGCAGCACGGTCATGCCGGGACGCAGAGCGGCCAGCACGTCCGCCTCCACGGGGATGTCCGCGCCCAGCGTTACCGTATCGCCCTCCGCCAGCGGCAGGGGGGCGGGCAGCGCGCCGATGCGCACCTCCGGCCCGCGGAGGTCGATCATCAGCGAGGCGGAAAGGCCCGTCTGCCGCTCCGCATCGTGGAGGGCGGCGATCCAGTCCCGCCGGGCCGCCAGCGGCGTGTGGGACAGGTTGAGCCGGAAGCCGGTGATGCCCCGGCGCAGCAGAGCGCGCAGCGCGGACACTTCGCAGCAGGCGGGGCCGAGGGTGGCGTAGTATCTCATGGGGTGTCCTCCTTTGGGGCGTCCGCCCTGTGGAAATGGTCGTAGACGGCCCGGGCGGCGGGCCGGGGCAGCACCTCCTCCAGCTGGAGAAGCTCCGCGGCCCGGACGGCCTTCACGGTGCCGAACCGCTGCAAAAGCAGTTTTTTCCGGGCCTCCCCCACACCGGGGATGCCATCCAGCCGGGAGCGATAGGCGTTTTTGGCGTGCTTCTGGTGGTGGTAGGTGATGGCGAAGCGGTGTACCTCCTCCTGCACGCGGCCGATGAGGGCGAACAGGGCGGGGGGTGTCTGGATGCCGATCTCCATGCCGGCGGCGGTGACCAAAGCGCGGGTGCGGTGGCGGTCGTCCTTCACCATGCCCAATACGGGCACGGACAGGTGCAGCCGTTCCAGCAACTCCTCCGCCACGCGGGCGTGCTGCACGCCGCCGTCGATGAGCAGCAGGTCTGGGAGGGGGGCGAACTTCTCATCGCCGTCCAGATACCGGCGGAACCGGCGCTCCAGCACCTCCGCCATGGCGCCATAGTCGTCGGCACCGTCACAGGTTTTGATCTGGAACCGGCGGTAGTCCCGCTTCAGGGGGCGGCCGTCCATGAACACCACCATGCTGGCCACCTGATCGGCGCCGCCGGTGTGGGAGATGTCGTAGCTCTCCATGCGGCGGGGCGGCACCGGCAGGCCCGCCAGCTCCTGCAGGAGCCGGAGGATGCCGGCGGTGCGCTCGGCATCGGAGGTGACACGCTCCACCTCCTCCCGGGCGTTGCGGCAGGCGATGTCCAGCAGCTCCCGGCGCTGGCCCCGCTGGGGTATACGGAGGGTGACGGTGTGGCCGCAGCGCTCCGTCAGCAGGGCGGAAAGGGTGTCCATATCCTCCACCGGCAGGGGCAGCAGGATCTCGCGGGGCAGCAGCTCCCGGCCCAGATAGTACTGGGTCACCACAGCGTCCAGCAGCGCGGCGTCGTCCTCGGCGGCGGGCAGCACCTCCACCCGGCGGCCCAGCAGGTCGCCGTCCTCGATGTGCAGCACGGCGCAGCCGGCCCGGGCGGGGCCGGTGTACACGCCCCACACGTCGGTGTCGGCGCAGATGCCGGCAATGACCTTCTGGTTCTTGGACAGCACCGACAGTGCCCGCACCTGATCCCGCAGGGTGGCGGCCCGCTCGAAATCCAGCGCCTCGGCGGCGTCGTTCATCTGGGCGGTCAGCTCCGCCGTCACCTGCCGCAGCCGCCCCTCAAACAGCCGCACCGCCTGGGCGATGCGGCGGCGGTACTCGGCGGCGTCCGGGCCGTCGGGGCGGCAGAAGCCATCGCACCGGCCGATGTGATGGTTGAGGCAGGGCCGCTCCCTGCCGATGTCCTGGGGGAACCGGCGGGAGCAGGTGGGCAGCCGCAGGGCGGCGCACACCGCGTCGATGGCCTGCCGCGTCTCGCTGCGGCCGCCGAAGGGGCCGAAGTACCGGGCACCGTCCTGAGCGGGGCGGGTCACCAGCGAGAACCGGGGGTAGGCGGACTTCTCGTCCAGCCGGACGAAGGGGTAGCCCTTGTCGTCCTTCAGCAGGATGTTGTAGCGGGGCATGTGCCGCTTGATGAGGGAGTTCTCCAGGATGAGGGCCTCAAACTCCGAGCGGACGATGATGGTGTCGAACCGATCCACCTGGGACACCATGCGGCGGGTCTTGCCGTTGTGGGAGGCGGTGTCCTGAAAGTACTGGCTCACCCGGTTCTTCAGTTTTTTGGCCTTGCCCACGTAGATGACCTGCCCCGTTTTGTCCATCATCAGATAGACGCCGGGCAGCAGCGGCAGCTCGTTGGCTCTGGCGCGCAGCTCGTCCTTCGTCATGGCGGCACCTCCCTGCGGAATGTGTTTTTCCCAGTATAGCACGGCGGGCCGGGGCAGGCAAGGGGGAGAGGGGACCGGGCCGGAGCAGCGAAAAAAGTGTCAGAAAAAGGAAAAATTATCCGATGAAAAACATTGACAATAAAAAAACATTGCAGTACAATATGCAGGAAGCATAGTGGTGCGCTTGGTTGGCGCGCCGCACGTTGGAATTTGCTCTTCCCCCTGTCGGGCACCCCCCTTTTGCCCGGCATTCAAAACGGACGGAACGCCGTAAGGCGCTCCGCCCGTTTTTTGCGTTTTTCAGTTCAGGCCGCCCTCATTCACCGCGAACAGCCGGTCAATGCGCCGGTGCAGCGGGGCGTGGGCAGGGTCGGTCAGCGACGGGTCGCGCTGCAGCAGCTCCCGGGCGGCGGACTGGGCCTCGTCCAGCAGCCGCATGTCGCAGCTGAGATCGGCGGCCTTCAGGGTGGGCAGGCCGTGCTGCCGCTGGCCGAAGAAGTCACCGGGGCCGCGGAGCTTTAGGTCCTCCTCGGAGATCCGGAAGCCGTCGTTTGTCTCCGTCAGCACCTTCAGGCGGCGGCGGGTGTCCTCGTTGTCGCTGTCGGACAGCAGGACGCACCAGCTTTTGGCGCTGCCGCGGCCTACGCGGCCCCGGAGCTGGTGGAGCTGGCTGAGGCCGAAGCGCTCGGCGTTTTCCACCACCATCAGGTTGGCGTTGGGCACGTCCACGCCTACCTCCACCACGGTGGTGGACACCAGAATGTCGCTGTCACCGGCGGCAAAGGCGGCCATGACCGCCTCCTTTTCCCTGGCCTTCATGCGGCCGTGGAGCATGGCGATGCGCAGGTCGGGGAACACCTCCTCCTGCAGCCTTTTGGCGTAGGCGGTGACGGCCTTGCGCTCGTCGGGCAGCTGGTCCTCCTCCGCCACCAGAGGGCAGACGATGAACACCTGATGGCCCTCGGCCACCTGCTTGCGGATGAAGGCGTTCAGCCGCTGGCGGTATTTCTCCCCCACGGCGAAGGTGTCCACCTTCTGCCGTCCGGGGGGCAGCTCGTCGATGATGGATACGTCCAGATCGCCGTAGATGATGAGCGCCAGCGTCCGGGGAATGGGGGTAGCGGACAGCACCAGCATGTGGGGTGAATCGGCCTTTCTGGACAGCGCCGCCCGCTGGTCCACGCCGAAGCGGTGCTGCTCGTCGGTGATGACCAGCCCCAGCCGGGCGTACTGCACGTCCGCCGTCAGCAGGGCGTGGGTGCCGATGCACAGGTCGATGGAGCCATCGGCCAGACCGGCCAGAATGGCGCGGCGCTCCCTGGCCCGGGTGGAGCCGGTGAGCAGGGCGCAGTGCAGGCCGAACCGGGCGAACAGCGGCGTCAGATTTTCATAGTGCTGGCGGGCCAGGATCTCCGTGGGAGCCATCAGCGCCGATTGCCAGCCGCTCTGGGCGGCGAACCAGACGCAGGCCGCCGCCACCATGGTCTTGCCGCTGCCCACGTCGCCCTGACACAGGCGGTTCATGGGGCGGCCCGACGTCATGTCGGACACCGCCTGCTCCACGGCCCGGCGCTGGGCGTTGGTGAGGGCGAAGGGCAGGGCGTCGTAAAACGGCGCGAGGCTTACGTTTTCGCAGGCGGGGCCGCGGCCCGTCTCCCGGCGGGAGCGCAGCAGCTGCAGACCGCAGGCCAACACGAAAAGCTCCTCGAACACCAGACGGCGGCGGGCAATGTCCAGCGCCTCCGGCGAGTCGGGGAAGTGGATGTTCTCATAGGCGTAGCCGGTATAGCACAGATGATGGGCCTGCCGCACCTCATCGGGCAGCACGTCCGGCAGCAGGTCGCGGCAGGCGTCCAGCCCCTGCCGCATGGCCTTGGCCAGCATGGTCTGGCTGACGCCGGCGGTCAGGGGATAGATGGGCATGATGCGGCCCGTCAGCAGCTGCCGCCCCTCCGGTTCCAGCACCGGATTGGTCATGCGGCGGCGCAGCAGGTCACCCTCCACCCTGCCGTAGAAGATATACGTCTCTCCCTTGTGGAGACTGGTTTTCCGGTAGTCCTGGTTGAAAAAGGCCACGTCCAGCGTGCCGCTGTCGTCCACGGCCCGTACCTTTACCAGCGTGCGGCCGCCGGCGATGCGGCTGGCGGTGGGGTCGCCCGCCAGCATGGCCCGGACGCAGGCGTATTCCCCCGGCACCAGCTCCCGGATGGGCCGGGTCAGCGTCCGGTCCTCCCACCGGCGGGGGAAGTAGGACAGCAGGTCCTCCAGCGTGGCAATGCCCAGCTTTTGCAGAGCCTTAGCCCGCGTCTCGCCGATGCCCTTGATGTACCGGATGTCGGTGTGCAGATCGGTCATGGCGTCAAAAGCCGCTGAACACGGAGAAATCGGCGGGCGGTGCAAAAAGGGATGGCTCCTGCGCCGGCTCCGGCGCGGCAAAGGGGGCGTCCTCCTCCGGCGGGGCGGGGACGTACTCCACGAACTGGTAGCGCAGGCCGTCCGACTCCATGACCTCACTCTCGCTGTCCACCTGCCACTGGGGGTCGCTGTCCAGATCGGGGAAAAAGGCGTCGGCGTGACCATCGGCAAAGATCTTGGTGATATACACCCGGTCGCACAGGGACAGGAACCGGCGGTAGACGCTCTCACCGCCGATGATCCATGCGTCCTCCCCGGCCTGAAACACCGCCTCCACGGGGAAGTGGACGATCTCCGCATTTTCCGCGGTAAAGTCCCGGTCACCGGTGAGGACGATGTTGCGGCGGTGGGGCAGTCCCCTGCCGCCGGGCAGGGATTGCAGGGTCTTGCGGCCCATGAGGACGGTCTTGCCCTCCGTCAGGGCGCGGAAACGCTGCATATCGGCGGAGATGTGAAACAGCAGGGCGTTATCCCGGCCGATGCCCCAGTGTTGGTCAACGGCTGCAATGGCATACATGGGCGTTCCTCCTTAGATGGCCACGGGGATCTTGTCCTCAAAGGGCTGGGGGTCGTAGCCCTCCAGCGAGAAGCTGTCACGGGTGAACTGATAGAAATCGGTGACGGACGTATCCATCACGAACCGGGGCGCGGGACGCTCGTCCTTTTCCAGCAGCTTTTCGATGATGGGCACATGGCGGTCGTAGATGTGGGCGTCGGCGATGACGTGCACCAGCTCGCCGGCCTCCAGTCCGGACACCTGCGCCATCATATGCACCAGTACGCTGTACTGCACCACGTTCCAGTTGTTGGCGGCCAGCATATCCTGGCTGCGCTGGTTGAGGATGGCGTTGAGGGTGTTGCCGGAGACATTGAAGGTCATGGAGTAGGCGCAGGGATACAGCGCCATCTCGTGGAGATCCTGAAAGTTGTAGATATTGGTGAGGATGCGGCGGCTGGCGGGGTTGTGCTTCAGGTCGTACAGCACCCGGTCCACCTGATCCATCTCCCCCTCGGGGTACTGGTGCTTCACCGCCAGCTGGTAGCCGTAGGCCTTGCCGATGGAGCCGTTCTCATCCGCCCAGCTGTCCCAGATGTGGCCCCGCAGGTCGTGGATGTTGTTGGACTTCTGCTGCCAGATCCACAGCAGCTCGTCGATACAGGTCTTGAAATAAGTGCGGCGCACGGTGAGGATGGGAAACTCCCGGCGCAGGTCGTAGCGGTTGACGATGCCGAACTTCTTCACGGTGTGGGCGGGCGTGCCGTCCTCCCAGTGGGGACGCACCTGCTGGTCGCTGTCCCACACCCCGTTTTGCAGAATGTCGCGGCAATTTTCCTTGAAGATCTGGTCTGCACGGCTCATAAGCGTACCCCCTGTGTGTTTTTCCCCATTGTACCAGATTCGGCGGCGATTGGAAACACAAATGTGAGGGATAAGGAAAAAGAAATTGTGTCCCGGCAGCCTTTCGGGTATACTGTACGCTGGTTCAAAACGTGAAGGAGGTATTCTTCTGATGAAATATGATGTGTTGATCATCGGCGCAGGCCCCGGCGGTATCTTCTCCGCCTATGAGCTGATGCAGCGGAAGCCGGAGTGGAGGGTGGCCGTGCTGGAGGCGGGCAACCCGCTGGAGAAGCGGCACTGTCCCATTGACGGCGACAAGATCAAGTCCTGCATCCACTGCAAGACCTGCGCCATTATGAACGGCTTCGGCGGCGCCGGCGCCTTCTCTGACGGCAAGTACAACCTGACCAACGAGTTCGGCGGCACCCTGTACGAGTACATCGGCAAGCAGAAGGCCATGGAGCTGATGCGCTATGTGGACGAGATCAACGTGGCCTGCGGCGGCGCGGGCACGAAGCTGTACTCCACAGCGGACAGCGGCTTCAAGCGCCTGTGCCTGCAGAACGACCTGCACCTGCTGGATGCCTCCGTGCGCCATCTGGGTACGGATATCAACTACAAGGTGCTGGAAAACCTGTATGCCAGGCTGAGGGACCACATCGACTTCCACTTCCTGACGCCGGTGAAGGCGCTGCGCGTCACAGCTGACGGCGCCTACGAGGCGGAGACGGACAAGGGCACGTTCTGCGGCAGCAAGTGCATCATCTCCGTGGGCCGCAGCGGCAGCAAGTGGATGGAGTCCGTGTGCGAGGCGCTGGACATCCCCACCAAGTCCAACCGGGTGGACATCGGCGTCCGGGTGGAGCTGCCCGCTGAGGTGTTTGCCCCCATCACCGACGAGCTGTACGAGAGCAAGATCGTCTACAAGACCGAGAAATATCAAGACAAGGTGCGCACGTTCTGCATGAATCCCCGGGGCGCGGTGGTCAACGAGAACACCAACGGCATCGTCACCGTCAACGGCCACAGCTACGAGGATCCGGCCATGCATACGGAGAACACCAACTTCGCCCTGCTGGTGTCCAAGCACTTCACCGAGCCGTTCCGGGACAGCAACGGCTACGGCGAGAGCATCGCCCGGCTTTCCAATATGCTGGGCGGCGGTGTGATGGTGCAGCGCTTCGGCGACCTGATCCGCGGCCAGCGCAGCACCCCCAAGCGCATTGAAAAGGGCTTCATGACCCCCACGCTGGCGGCTACGCCCGGCGACCTGAGCCTGGTGATGCCCAAGCGCATCCTGGACGGCATTATCGAGATGATCTACGCTCTGGACAAGATCGCTCCCGGCACCGCCAGCGACGACACCCTGCTCTACGGCGTGGAGGTGAAGTTCTACAACATGGAGGTGGCGCTGGACGAGAATCTGGAGACGCCCCACAAGGGCCTGTTCGTTATCGGCGACGGCAGCGGCGTCACCCACTCCCTGTCCCACGCGTCGGCCAGCGGCGTCTATGTGGCCCGCTATCTGGCGGAGCACGCATGATACGGCAAAAAAAGGAACGCACCTGCGGGGTGCGTTCCTTTTTTGCCGCCGATACCCAGCGGAAAACGCAAAAAGCACTACCAAAACGCCGCGGACTGTGGTATAGTATATATTGATATATACTGAGGACATATGCCGAAAGGGGGGAGCCGCCGTGAAGCGCGCCGCAAAAAAGTGCATCCTGCTGCTGGCGGGGCTGGCGCTGGCCGCCATTCTGTCCGGCTGCACCGTGTTCGACTCCTCCGTGGAGCAGCTGTTCACCCTGCCCCGCATGGCACCGGAGTACACCGGGCTTTCCCGTCAGCTGGACAGCCTGATCGCCCAGGGCTACGAGTACGCGCCCCCCTCCGGCGGGCGGAACATCCAGTCCGTGCAGATGGTGGATCTGGAGGACGACGGACGGCAGGAGGCGCTGGTGTTCCTGCGCCGCAGCGCCGACGAAAAGCCCTTGAAGATCATCGTTTACCGTCTGGACGGGGACGACAGCTGCAGCCGGTTCTGCACCATCGAGAGCAGCGGGACCGCCGTGGACAGCGTGTACTATCAGGACCTCAACGGCGACGGCCGCCGGGAGCTGATCGTGGGCTGGCGCATCAGCGCCGATGTCCAGACGCTGGCGGCCTATTCCATCGAGCCGGAGCCGGTGGCCCTCATGTCCTGCGGTTACAGCCGCTTCAGCATTCAGGATCTCAACGGCGACGGAGTCCCCAGCCTGCTGGTGCTCCGGGCCGACGGCGAGCAGGGCCCTGTGGCGGAGTTCTACGGCTGGCAGGACGAGCAGATGGGCGTGTCCTACCGCTGCCGCCTGTCCAGCTCCATGACGGCCCTGAACCGGGGCAGCGTCGTTACAGGCATGGTGGACAGGGACACCCCTGCCGTATTCATCACCGGTGTGGACGCCACCAACATGGCCGTCACCGATGTCCTTATCTACCGGTCGGAGGCGGGCCTCGTCAATGTGGCACTGGATAAGACCAGCGGCGTCTCCGCCGCCGTCTATCCCTACCGCCAGCTGGCCCCGCAGGACATCGACGGTGACGGCGTCACCGAGATACCCTGCCCCCTGGGCGACAGTGCCGCCGAACAGACGGATGGCCTTGTATCCTGGATGAGCTGGCAGTCCGACGGCCGCTTCCAGCAGACTGCCAAGACCTATCACAGCCCCTCCAGCGGATGGTATGTCTCCATTCCCATGAGCTGGTGGGACTGGGAGGTGGACGCCGTCACCGGCGGCATCCAGAATGAGAGCCAGATGACCCTGCGCATCAACGGTGACTCCGTGCTCACCATCTACACCATCACCGGCGAGAACCGGGACAACCGCAGCCGCATGGGCAGCCGCATCGTCCTGCGCCGTCAGGCCACTACGGTCTACGCCGGCGAGGTCTACGAGATCGCCCCCTACTACGGCATGGATGAGGATCTGCTGCGCCGCTGCTTCAGCCTCATCCTCGGCACATGGAACAATTCCTGAGAAAGGAGCCCGCTATGAAAAAAGTTCTGGTCCTGGAGGACGAATCCAGTATCCGCAGCTTTATCGTCATCAATCTCCGCCGCGCCGGCTACGAGGTGGTGGAGGCCGAGACCGGCGAGGAGGCTCTGGAGAAGCTGAAGCAGCACGCCGACGTCCGCGTGGCCCTGCTGGACATCATGCTTCCCGGCATCGACGGCTTCGAGGTCTGCCGCCGCATCCGCGCCACCAACGCCTCCATCGGCATCATCATGCTCACCGCCCGCTCCCAGGAGATGGACAAGGTCACCGGTCTCATGACCGGCGCCGACGATTACGTCACCAAGCCCTTCTCTCCCGCCGAGCTTACCGCCCGCGTCGATGCCCTCATGCGCCGCTCCGGCGGCGCCGCCGTGGACGCCGGCGAGATCGAGCAGCCCCCCTTCCTTCTCAATACCCGCAACCGCACCCTCGAGAAGAACGGCCAGCGCATCAAGCTCACCCAAGTCGAATACTCCATCATGAAAATGTTCATGGAGAACCCCGGCAAGGCCCTCTCCCGCGAGGAGATCCTCGACCTCGTCTGGGGCCACGACTATTTCGGCGAACTCAAGATCGTCGACGTCAACATCCGCCGCCTCCGTCTCAAGATCGAGGACAACGCCACAAATCCCACCTATATTACCACGATCTGGGGTTACGGCTACAAGTGGGGCTTCTGACGGCGGATCTTTTTCGCCAGTACTTCGTTGCGGCGGCGTGCCGTACACAAAGTACGGCTGTGCCGCCGCGCCTCGTCCTGACGAAAAATTTCCCACCGTCAGCGGTGTGCCTCGTCTCAACGAAAAATCTCTCGCCGTCAGCGGTGTGCCGCGTCTCGGCGGAAAATACCTGCCGCGCATCCTGTGCGGCACACATCTTATCTGAAAGGAGCTGAGGAATATGCCTGCCAAGCTGCCCAAGGTGCAGGGTCTGCGCCGCCGCTGGCTGGCCGGGAGCATCGGCCCTGTGGCCGCCATACTGCTGCTGGTGGGCGTCCTTATCTCCGTGGGCTTTGCCAGCAACTACTACAACAGCGCCCGCTCCACCCTGCGGGCCAAGGCATCCTCCGGCGCGGACTACTTCAACACCTACGTCATGACCGGCTACAAGGAGTATTACCGCAGCGCCACGCTGTACGCTGCCACCTTTGACGAGTCCGACCGCATCGAGCTGCAGTTCCTCAACAGCGCCGGGCGGGTGGAGGTCACCACCCGGGGCCTGACGGCGGGCACATATCCCGGCACATCGGAGATCGCCCGGGCCGTGGAGACCGGCACGGTCCAGGACTTCGTGGGCCGGGACGAGGCCACCGGAGAGCGGATCATCGCCGCCTCCAGCCTGCTGAAATTCAACGGGCAGGTGGTGGGCGTCATGCGCTACGTCACCGGCATCGGCGAGCTGGACCGTCAGGTGTTCCTGACGGTGCTGGTGGTCTGCGGCGTCATGGCCGCCGTCATCTGCCTGATCTTCCTGTCCAGCTCCATCTTCATCAACAACGTGGTGGCGCCGGTGTCGGCGGTGTCGGAGGCGGCCAAGCGCATCTCCGGCGGCAGCTACGGCATCCAGATCCCCAACAAATACACCGACGAGATGGGCGTGCTGGTGGACAACATCAACGACATGTCCCTGAAGATCAGCCAGAGCGAGAAAATGGAGTCAGAGTTCATCTCCTCCGTGTCCCATGAGCTGCGCACGCCGTTGACGGCCATCAACGGCTGGGGCGAGACACTGCTGGAGGACGAGTCCTGCGATGCGCAGCAGCTGCGGCGCGGCGTGCAGATCATCCTCAAGGAGTCCCGCCGCCTGACCAACATGGTGGAGGAGCTGCTGGACTTCTCCAAGATGACAGACGGACGCTTCACCCTGCAGGTGGAGGACACCGACCTGCAGGCGGAGCTGGAGGACGCGGTCTACACCTACCGGGAGCTGTTCCGGCAGGACGGCATCTCGCTGGAGTACACCAGCGACAAGGCCCTGTACGACGAGCCCATCACCGGCGACCCGGAGCGGCTGAAGCAGGTGTTCTGCAACGTGCTGGACAATGCCGCCAAGCACGGCGGCTCCGGCAAGCGCATCGTGGTGCATCTGACCCAGGAGAACGAGGTGTACATCATCACCATCCGGGACTTCGGCCCCGGTATCCCCGAGGCGGAGCTACCCTATGTGAAGCAGAAGTTCTATAAAGGCTCCTCCAGGGCCAGAGGCAGCGGCATCGGTCTGGCGGTCTGCGACGAGATCGTACACCTCCACGGCGGGCAGTTCGACATCGGCAACGCCGCCGGCGGCGGTACGGTGGTCACTATCCGCCTGCCGCTGAAGCGGGAAACGGAAAAAGAACTGTAAAAAAATCGAACAACTGTTGCATTTTTCGGCGAGCTGTGATATGCTTGCCTCAGAAAGGATCATTCAGGCATATGGAAAAGAAGCAGGGCGCCTTCCGCACCACCATCGGCGGACAGGCGCTGATCGAAGGTATTCTCATGCGCGGCCCGGAGAAGGACGCCATCGTCGTCCGCTCTCCCGAGGGGCTGGTCACCAAGGTAACGGAGCGGCGGTTCATCAAGGACAAATACCCCATTCTGGGGGTGCCTATCCTCCGGGGAGCCGTGACGTTCATCAGCTCCATGATCACCGGCGTCAAGGCACTGATGTTTTCGGCGGATTATTTCCCCGACGACGAGGACGCCAAGCCCAGCAAATTCGACCAGTGGATGGAAAAGCACATCCCGGCGGAGAAGCTGCAGTCACTGGTGGTGGCGTTCTCCGTCATTCTCAGTCTGGGGCTGACGCTGGTGCTGTTCATGCTGCTGCCCACGTTCATCGCCGGGCTGTTCCACGCCCAGAGCGCCGCTGTCCACAACATCATCGAGGGTGTGGTAAAGGTGCTGATTTTTCTGACCTACCTCATCCTCTGCTCCAAACAGAAGGATGTCCACCGGGTGTTCTGCTACCACGGTGCGGAGCACAAGACCATCTTCTGCTACGAGGCGGGGCTGCCTCTGACGGTGGAGAATGTCCGCCCCCAGCCCAAGCACCATCCCCGCTGCGGCACCAGCTTCCTGTTCGTGGTCATCATCGTGTCCATTCTGGTGTCCAGCATCGTGTTCCCCTACATCGACTGGCAGAACATCTGGGTACGCATCGGCGTCAAGCTGCTGCTGCTGATCCCGGTGGTGGGCGTGACCTATGAGTTCAACCGCTTTGTGGGCGCCCATGACAACGCCGTGACACGCATCCTGTCCGCCCCCGGTATGTGGATGCAGAATTTCACCACCAACGAGCCGGACGATTCCATGATCGAGGTGGCTATCGAGGCCATGAAGCTGGTGATCCCCGACGAAAAAGGGAAAGATCAGTGGTAAAAGGGGATAACGCGACGTATTATGGCGATCACATATAACAATCTGTATTTAGATATACGCCAGCAGCTCCATGCGGCGGGTCTGCCCGCCGCCACGCTGGAGGCCCGTGAGCTGGTGTGCTGTGCCGCCGGCAAGAGCCGGGAGGAGCTGACCCGCGACAGCCGGCTCTATGTGCCGGATACGGTGGAACGGCAGGCCCGGGCGCTGGTGGAGCGCCATCTGGCCGGCGAGCCGGTGGCCTACCTTATCGGCGAGTGGGAGTTCTACGGCCTGCCGCTGGACATTTCGGAGCAGGTACTCATTCCCCGCCCGGACACGGAGGTGCTGGCCGCCGCGGCCATCGAGGGCCTGCGGGGCCTGGACAGCCCCCGTGTGCTGGACCTGTGCGCCGGCTCCGGCTGCGTCGGTCTGGCCGTGGCGAAAAACGTCCCCGGCAGCCATGTGGTGCTGGGGGAGATCGACGAGGGCGCGCTGCGCATCTGCCGCCAGAACATCCGCCGCACCGGCCTGTCCGGACAGGCGGTGTCCATGCAGCTCAACGCGCTGGAGAGCGCGCCCAGGCGGCTGGGGGAGTTCGACTGTATCGTGTCCAACCCGCCCTACATCCCCGACGGCGACATCGCCGGGCTGGACCCCTCGGTGCGGGACTACGAGCCGCATCTGGCCCTGAAGGGCGGCGCCGACGGACTGGATTTCTACCGGGCCATCTGCGAAAACTGGCGGGAGGTGCTGCGTCCCGGCGGACGGCTGTACTTCGAGGTGGGCATCGGACAGGCCGACGACGTGCTGCGCATCATGCGCACCGTGGGCTTCGGCGATATCGAGGTGCTCCCCGACCTCAACGACATCCCACGGGTGGTCTGGGGTATTCTGCACACGGAGATCTGAACTGTCCTGCTTTCGGGACAGCGATTCCCATAATATCAAGGTATCACAACGGAGGAGGACGGAACAATGGCAGCGAAGAAAGAACCTGCGATCCAGAGCGCGGCGGTATCCGACAAGAAAAAGGCGCTGGAAACAGCCATGCAGCAGATCGAGAAGATGTACGGCAAGGGCTCCATTATGCGCTACGGCGCGGAGAGTACCCTGAACGTGGAGGCCATCCCCACCGGCTCCCTGTCGCTGGATCTGGCGCTGGGCATCGGCGGCTTGCCCCGGGGCCGTATCGTAGAGATCTACGGGCCGGAGTCCTCCGGTAAGACCACGCTGGCGCTCCATGTGCTGGCGGAAGCCCAGAAGATGGGCGGCGAGGTGGCCTTTGTGGACGCCGAGCACGCGCTGGACCCCACCTATGCCAAGGCGCTGGGCGTCAATGTGGAGGATATGCTCATCTCCCAGCCCGATACCGGTGAGCAGGCGCTGGAGATCACGGAGGCGCTGGTGCGCTCCGGTGCCATCGACGTGGTGGTGGTGGACTCTGTGGCTGCGCTGGTGCCCCGCGCCGAGATCGAGGGCGAGATGGGCGACAGCTTCGTGGGCCTCCACGCCCGCCTGATGAGCCAGGCGCTGCGCAAGCTCACCGGCGTCATCAACAAGACCAATTCCATTGTCATCTTCATCAACCAGCTCCGCGAGAAGGTGGGCGTCATGTACGGCAACCCTGAGGTCACCACCGGCGGCCGGGCGTTGAAGTTCTATGCCTCCGTCCGCATCGACGTGCGCCGCATTGAAACGCTGAAGTCCGGCGGCGAGGTCATCGGCAACCGCACCCGCGCCAAGGTGGTGAAGAACAAGGTGGCCCCTCCGTTCCGTGAGGCGGAGTTTGACATCATGTACGGCGAGGGCATCAGCAAGCTGGGCGACCTGCTGGATCTGGCGGTGAAGCTGGATCTGGTGCAGAAGAGCGGCTCGTGGTTCAACATGGGCGAGATCCGTCTGGGACAGGGCCGCGACGCCGCCAAGCAGTATTTCCGCGACCATCCGGAGGAGGCGGACAAGCTGGAGGCAGCCGTCCGGGAGAACTTCCACAAGCTGATGGGCGCACAGTCCCGCACCGCTGCCAAGGCAGCGGGCCGCGCGGTGGACGTGTCCGCCGACGACTTCGACGACGCAGACTGATGCGCATCGAAAGACTGGAAAATTCCAAACACAAGCAGGAGCGCGTGCTGGTGCATCTGGAGGATGGCAACATCCTCCGGATCACCGGCGCGGAGCTTCTGCAATTTGGCTTATATCAGGGCCTCGACCTGACGCCGGATACGCTGGCGGATCTGCAGGCCGCGTCCCGCCGCGCCGACACCAAACGCCGGGGCGCCAGCATGGCCTCCGGGCGGATGCTCTCCAAAAAGGAGCTGACGGAGCGGTTGACAAAGAAGGGCGCCTCGCCGGAGGATGCCGCCGACACGGCGGACTGGCTGGAGGGGCTGGGCGCGGTAGATGACGCCGCCTATGCCGGCGTTATCGCCCGGCACTACGGCGGCATGGGCTACGGCCCCGGCCGCGTCCGGCAGGAGCTGCACCATCGGGGCATACCCAAGGAACTGTGGGACGAGGCGTTGGAGCAGCTGCCGCCGCCGGAGGAGGCCATCCGTAAATTCCTCCGCACCAAGCTGCGGGGACGCCCGCTGACCCCGGAGGACAGCCGCCGTCTGGCCGCCGCCCTCCAGCGCCGGGGCTTTGCATGGCAGGACATCCGCCCCGCCCTCCATGAGCTGGGGCAAGAGATCGATGAAACATGAGGTAACGAGACGTGAAAGTTTCCTTTATTTCCCTTGGCTGTGCCAAGAATCTGGTGAATACCGAGCAGATGATGGCCCTGTGCCGCGACGCGGGGCACACCCTGCAGGAGGAGCCTGCCGGCGCCGACGTGGTGGTCATCAACACATGCGGCTTTATCGACAGCGCCAAGGAGGAGGCCATCGACACCATCCTCTCCGCGGCGGAGCTGAAGGCGGCGGGACAGGTGCGGAAGATCCTGGTCACCGGCTGTCTCACCCAGCGCTACCAGCAGGAGATCCTGACGGAGCTGCCGGAGGTGGACGGCATCATGGGCACCGGCAGCTACGGTGAGATCGTGCCGGCGCTGGCGGAGCTGATGGCTGGCGGGAGGCCCTGCCGCTTCGCGGACATCCACGGTATGATCGACGAGTTTGACCGGGTGCTGACCACACCGGGACACTACGCCTATCTGCGCATCGCCGAGGGCTGCGACAACCGCTGCGCCTACTGCGTCATCCCGTCCCTGCGGGGCCGCTACCGCAGCCGCCGCATGGAGGATGTGCTGGCCGAGGCCCGGCGTCTGGCGGATGCCGGGGTGAAGGAGTGCATTGTCATCGCCCAGGACATCACCCGCTACGGCATCGACCTGTACGGAGAGCGGAAGCTGGCGGAGCTGCTGCGTGAGCTGTGCAAGCTGGACTTCCATTGGATCCGTCTGCACTACCTGTACCCGGACGAGTTCACCGACGAGCTGATCGACACCATCGCCGCCGAGGAGAAGGTGCTGCCCTATCTGGACATTCCCATCCAGCACTGCAACGACAAGGTGCTCAAGGCCATGAACCGCCGGGGCGGCAAGGCGGAGCTGCTGGCGCTGTTCCGTAAGCTGCGGGCGCGCATTCCCGGTCTGGTGCTGCGCACCAGCCTCATCACCGGCCTGCCCTACGAGGATGAGGCCGCCTTTGAGGAGCTGTGCGCGTTTTTGCAGGAGGTGCGCATCGAGCGGGCCGGCGTGTTCCCCTACTCCCCGGAGGAAGGCACCCCCGCCGCCAAGATGCTGAACCGTGTGGACACCGACGAGGCCGAGCGCCGGGCCGACCTCATCGTGGATGTGCAGTCCCGCATCATGGACGACTTCAACGACAGCCGCATGGGCGGCGTGGCGGAGGTGCTGTGCGACGGGTTTGACAGCCAGTCCATGATGTTCGTGGGCCGCAGCTACGCCGAAAGCCCCGACATCGACGGCCGCATCTATTTTACCGCCGACCACGAGGTGGAGGCGGGCGAGTTTGTGCCGGTGCGCATTACCGGCGCCATGGACGGCGAGCTGACCGGCGAGCTGGCGGAGTAAAAAAGGCTTTTCATTTCCCGCCGCCCGTGCTACAATACCGTCAGCGCGTGGCGCGGCTGCATCCGCCGGCGGCGCGGAAACACCAAAACGAAAGGCTGATACATACATGACGACCGCGAACAAACTGACGATCCTGCGGGTTCTGATGATCCCCGTTTTTCTGGTGGTGCTGTACTGGGGCTTCCCCGGCTGCCGCTATGCGGCGCTGGGCATCTACATCGTGGCCTGTCTCACCGACCTGCTGGACGGCTATATCGCCCGCCACTATAACCAGATCTCCGATTTTGGCAAGTTCATGGACCCGCTGGCGGACAAGTGTCTGGTGATGGCGGCGCTGTGCTGGTTCGTGGAGGAGGGTACGTTTGCCGCGTGGGTGCTGGCCATCGTGCTGCTGCGGGAGTTCGCCGTGTCCGGTATGCGCCTTGTGGCGGTGGAGAAGGGCCGCGTTATCGCCGCCGGCTGGTCGGGCAAGATCAAGACCGCCAGCACCATGGTGTGCATCTGCCTCATCCTGTTCGGCATTCCCCAGTGGCTCAACTATGTGTGTCAGGGCGTGATCCTGGTGACCACCGTTTATTCCGGCATCGAGTATTTCGCCAAGAACGCTGATGTGTTCAAGAGTATCAAATAACTTGACACCTGCGGAAAATCTTGCTACCATAAGACCCAACCGAATAGCGCGTTGATCGGAAAGAGTATGTCCATCCCACGGGGCAAGAGAGAGGGGGCCGTCGGCTGCAAGCCCGCTCACCCGCTGCGGACAGAAAGTGCGTCCGGGAGCGCGAGGGCTGTGGACGCCCTCCGCATGGCCTGCGTCATGGGCCGCACCTGAGTGATAAACGAGAGTGGAACCGCGAAGTATTCTTTCGCCTCTCATGCCCGCGGGCATGGGAGGCGTTTTATTTACCATACTATATTTATAATGTAGACCATAGGAGGCTCATCATGTATCTGTATAATTCCGCCACCCACAAGAAAGAGGAGTTCAAGACCCACACCCCCGGCCATGTGGAGATGTACACCTGCGGCCCCACCGTGTACCACTTCGCCCACATCGGCAACCTGCGCTCCTACATCATGGAGGACGTGCTGGAGAAGTACCTGCGCTACGCCGGGTACGACGTGAACCGCGTCATGAACATCACCGATGTGGGACACCTGACCTCCGACGCCGACGAGGGCGAGGATAAGATGCTCAAGGGCGCTCGGCGCGAGCATAAGACCGTTATGGAGATCGCCCAGTACTACACCGACGCGTTTTTCTCCGACTGCCGGAAGCTGAACATCAAGCGCCCCGATGTGGTGCAGCCCGCCACCGGCCTCATCGACGACTATATCCGGATCATCACCAAGCTCATCGACACCGGCTATGCCTATGTGGCCGGCGGCAACGTGTACTTCGACACCAGCAAGCTCCAGCGCTACTACATCTTCAACGACCACAACGAGGAGGATCTGGCGGTGGGCGTCCGCGAGGGCGTGGAGGAGGACACCAACAAGCGCAACAAGAACGACTTCGTGCTGTGGTTCACCAAGTCCAAGTTCGAGGATCAGGCCCTGAAATGGGACTCCCCCTGGGGCGTGGGCTATCCCGGCTGGCACATTGAGTGCTCCGGCATCTCCATGAAGTACAACGGCGAGTATCTGGACCTGCACTGCGGCGGCGTGGACAACGCCTTTCCCCACCACACCAACGAGATCGCCCAGTCCGAGAGCTATCTGGGCCACCCGTGGTGCCCCCACTGGTGCCATGTGGCCCATCTGAACACCGACCACGGTAAGATGTCCAAGTCCAAGGGCGAGTTCCTCACCGTCTCCCTGCTGGAGGAGAAAGGGTACGACCCCCTGGCTTACCGTTTCTTCTGCCTCCAGAGCCACTACCGCAAGAGCTTGGTGTTCACATGGGAGAATCTGGACAACGCCACCGTGGCCTACAACAAGCTACTGAGCCGCATCGCCGCCCTGAAGGACGAGGGCGAGGTGGAGCAGGCGGCCTTTGACGAGTACAGGACCAAGTTCACCGCCGCCATGGACAACGACCTGAACACCTCCATGGCCGTCACCGTGCTGTACGACGTGCTGAAGGCCAAGACCAACGACAAGACCAAGCTGGCCCTGCTGGACAGCTTCGACACCGTGCTGGGACTGAAGCTGCTGGAGAAGGCGGCGCAGCTGCGCAGCAAGCAGGCCGCTGCCGCGCCTGCCGGCGAGTTCGCCGTCATCAGCGAGTCCGGCGAGGCCGACGCCGAGGTGGAGGCGCTGATCCGCGCCCGGGCCGACGCCAAGAAAGCCAAGAACTTCGCCGAGGCCGACCGCATCCGCGATGAGCTGAAGGCCAAGGGCATCGAGGTCACCGACATCCCCAACGGCGCCAAGTGGAAGCGGATCTGAGCCGCAGACTTCTGAAAAACCGCACAACAGACCAATATAAGAAAAAGAGCCGCCGGAAGGCGGCTCTTTTTCTGTCGCTCTGGCCCCAGATAGGGGAGGGGAGGGGCGCCGCGGGCACAATATATATGCCCGTCAAAAGTGCTGAAAATTTCATGGAAATTTTGTTGACAAAATAGAAAAATCTACTTGACACCACGCGGTTTTTCCTATATTATATGCAGGTACGCGCGTAACGGGCACAACACGCCCGGAGGCGTTTGCAATGCGATGAACCGGGAGATTGCTCCGAAAAGGAGGTAACTTCCGGGGAGTATGTCCGATAATCGGGCGGCTGAGAGATTTCTGTTCGCCGGCGTAGATCGCCGCGCCAGAAGGACACCGGCCAAAAGCCGGTGTTTCTTATGAGCCGGAATGATACGCACGGAACGGTGAATAAGAAATTTCCCGCCGTACGGCAGTAGGTCACGCAGAAAAAACCGTACGAAAACATGGAGGAAAAGACCAAATGGCAAAAGAAATGATTCGCATTCGTCTGAAGGCCTATGACCACCAGGTCATCGACCAGTCCGCAGAGAAGATCGTCGAGACCGCCAAGCGCACCGGCGCCAGCGTGTCCGGCCCCATCCCTCTGCCCACCAAGAAAGAGATCGTCACCATCCTGCGCGCTACCCACAAGTATAAGGACAGCCGTGAGCA
>CAKTPQ010000026.1 GCA_934591745.1 uncultured Oscillospiraceae bacterium | reverse complement strand
ACACAATGCGCAAGTGCCGGATAGGAACGGCAAAATTTTTTACACTTCTATTGCTTCTTTATCACACATCAATAAATTCTGCAGGAGGCTCACATGGTCATCATCATCAAAAAAGAAACGCCGGAGGCGGCTATCCGCCAGCTTCTGGCCCAGTTGGCTGCTCAGAACGTCAAGGGCGGCTGCGTAGCCGGTGAGGAGGCCATTCTGCTGCCGCTGGTGGGCGAGACATGGCGTCTTGATCCCAACGCGCTACAGGCGCTGCCCTATGTGCGGGAGGTGCGCCGCCTGACGCCGCCCTATCGTCTGGCCGGGCGCGCTGCCCATCCCGCCAACACTGTGGTGACCGTGGGCGAGGCGCGGATCGGCGAAAAATTCTGCTTCTTCGCGGGTCCGTGCGCCGTGGAGTCCGCGCCCCAGATCGCAGCCGTGGCCCAGTCGGTGAAGGATGCCGGCGCACAGGTGCTGCGGGGCGGCGCTTTCAAGCCCCGCACCTCCCCCTACACCTTTCAGGGGCTGGGCCAGACCGGCGCGGAGCTGCTGGTGCAGGCGGGCCGGGACGCAGGCCTGCCGGTGGTGACGGAGATCACCGATGTGTCCCAGCTGCCGCTGCTGGCCGACGTGGACATCCTGCAGGTAGGCGCACGGAACATGCAGAACTACGCGCTGCTGAAGGCGCTGGGCGAGCTGCGCCGTCCGGTGCTGCTGAAGCGGGGTCTGTCCGCCACGGTGGAGGAGTTCCTGCTGGCGGCGGAGTACCTGCTGGCCGGCGGCAATGAGCAGGTGATCCTGTGTGAGCGCGGGGTGCAGAGCGGCCTGTCCGCCGCCCGGGCCACATTGGATGTCGCCGCCATTCCCGTTCTGAAACGGGCCACCCATCTGCCGGTGCTGGTGGATCCCAGCCACGCGGCGGGCCGCAGCGAGCTGGTGCTGCCGTTGGCGCTGGCCGCCGCCGCTGCAGGTGCCGACGGCCTGATGGTGGAGGTACATGACCGCCCCGCCTGCGCCCTGTCCGACGGCGGGCAGTCCCTGACCTGCCGCCAGTTCCGGGAGCTGACGGAGGCCGTCATTGCCCTCCTCCCCCACGCATGGAAGCCGGACACCCTGTAAGTAAAGACAGCAAAGCCGCCGGGCGGGATCACCCCTCCGGCGGCTCTTTTTTCTCTTCACAAAGGCGCAGCAGCGGCCCGGCAAAGGGCAGGAACAGCACATAGCCCGTCAGTCCGCCGGCGGTGTTGGCGATGAGGTCGGTGATGTCCGCCGTGCGGTGGGTCGTCAGCAGGGGCTGCAGAAGCTCGATGCACAGGCTCAGCAGGAACGCGGCCAGCACCGTGCGCCACAGGCCCCTCCTCTGCCGCACCAGCGGCCACAGGAAGCCGAAGGGCACCGTCATCACGACGTTCAGCGCCAGCTGCCGCGCGGCGTTGCCGTACCCGTTCCGCAGGTCGCGGAACGGCTCCAGCTCCATGGGCACATAGCGGTTCCCCGCCAGCTTCGGCAGGTTGGCCAGCACCGGCAGCAGCGTCACACCCAGCACGCAGACCATGTAGAGGAAAAACACCGTCCGCACCGCCAGCATCCGGCTGCCCGCCCGTCTCCAGCGGGGCAGCAGCGCCAGCAAATATACCGCCGCCAACACCGCCAGATCCGGCAGCATCTGTAAAATTTTCCCCATGTCCAAATGCGGCATACGCCCCGTCCTCACCTGTAATTTCGCGTATTTCCGGTACTTTTTCCACTGACCGGACGGTATAGTATAATCAGTTTCCGAAAAAAATGTCAACGGTTCCTGGAAAATCTTCAGCAAAACATAAGGAAAGAGCCGCCGGAGCGGGTGTTCTTCCGGCAGCCGGACATAAAAGGAACTCCCGCCGAAGCGGGAGTTCCTTTTATGCTTTCAGTTGTTCTGTGAAGCGTTCGGCTTAGAAGCAGCCCTGCTCCATCATGGCCTCGGCGACCTTCTTGAAGCCGGCGATGTTGGCGCCAGCCACCAGATCGTAACCCAGACCGTACTCGGCAGCAGCCTCGGCGGACACCTTGTGGATGTTCTCCATCATCTTGTGCAGCTGATGGTCGACTTCCTCGGCGGTCCAGACCAGACGCTCGGAGTTCTGAGCCATCTCCAGCGCGGAGACGCCCACGCCGCCGGCGTTGACAGCCTTGGAGGGAGCCACGATGATGCCCTTCTGCGCACGCAGATAGTTCAGAGCATCGTTGGTGGTGGGCATATTGGCGACCTCGATGTAGTACTTCACGCCGGAAGCAGCGATCTTCTCAGCGGACTCCATCTTGACGTCGTTCTGCATAGCGGCGGGCATGTACACGTCAACATCCTTGACGCCCCAGCACTTCTCGCCGGCGACGAACTCGCAGCCGAACTTGTCGGCATAGGGCTTGCAGTGCATGGGATCCTTGGCGCGCATCTCCAGGATGAAGTTCAGCTTCTCGTCGGTGATCACGCCGTCGGGATCGTGAACGTAGCCGTCGGGGCCGGCAAAATAGGTGACCTTGGCGCCCAGCTGAGCGGCCTTCTTCATGATGCCCCAGCCCACGTTGCCGTAGCCGGAAATGGCAATGCGCTTGCCCTCAATGGTGTCATTTTCGTGCTTCAGCACTTCCTGCAGATAGTACATAGCGCCGTAGCCGGTAGCCTCGGGACGGATCAGGGAGCCGCCGTAGCTCAGACCCTTACCGGTCAGAACGCCGTTCTCCCACACGCCCTTCAGGCGGCGGTACTGGCCATACAGGTAGCCGATCTCGCGGCCGCCCACGCCCATGTCACCGGCGGGAACGTCGATGTCGGGCCCGATGTAGCGATACAGAGCAGTCATGAAGCTCTGGCAGAAACGCATGACCTCGGCGTCGGACTTGCCGGCGGGATCGAAGTCTGAACCGCCCTTGGCGCCGCCGATGGGCAGACCAGTCAGGCTGTTCTTAAAGGTCTGCTCGAAGCCCAGGAACTTGATGATGCCCTCATACACGTTCTTCTGGAAACGCAGGCCGCCCTTGTAGGGGCCGATGGCGCCGTTGAACTGGCAGCGCCAGCCGCGGTTGGTGTGCCACTGGCCGTTGTCATCGCACCACACCACGCGGAAGGTGAACATACGCTCAGGCTCGACCATGCGGCCCAGCAGATCGACCTTCTCGTACTCGGGGTGCTTCTCGATCACAGGCTCCAGAGAGGACAGGACTTCCTCGACGGTCTGCACGAACTCAGGCTCGTTGCCATGCTTGGTCTTGACGTTCTCCAGAACGCTGGCCAGATAAGCATTCATAAATAATTCCTCCTCAAATAAATGTTCCGTTCGGAATGTGTCGGCGCGGTGTTCCCACGCTTCCATCTGTACCGATGATAACACTATTTTCCTTTTTTCTCAAGGGGTCAGCGGACAAATCCCCTCTTTGCGCCCGTAAAAAATCCGTCCCGCTTTTTGTGCATATTGTTGAATCTCCGCTTGCAAAACCCTGTACCAAACCCCTGCGAAACCGGCTGATTTTTTGCGAAAGCACCATTGCTTTTGCACTTTAAAGCGCACCCGCTTTTCCGCGCAAAATTGCGGGGCTCTCCGTCTGCATCTTGACTTTTTTTCGATTTACCTTATAATGTAGACTGTCGCTGTATTGTGCAGCGCTCCCAATTCATGACGGCAGACGGCCCGTTCTCCGCGCCGCGCCGCAAAAGGAGTTTTGAATCATGTCTGTATATCCCATTACCGTGGCCGGTCTGCAGCGGGAGCTGCCCATCTGTAAGGTGACCGACGATCTGTACATCGGCGCCTTTATCTGCTTCGGCGACGCGGAGCTGACGGTGGCCTGCGCCCGCGAGATGCTGGCGCTGGTGGACCGGGACAGCTATGACTATCTGTTCACCGCCGAGGCCAAGTCTATTCCCCTGATCCACGAGATGGCCCGCCAGAGCGACGCCGACAAGTATTTCATCGCCCGGAAGGGCCCCAAGGCCTACATGCCCGATCCCATCCATGTGGAGGATAAGTCCATCACCACCGCCGGCGTGCAGAAGCTGTATCTGGGCCGGGACGATGCCGACCTCATCCGCGGCAAGCGTATCCTGCTGATGGACGACGTGATCTCCACCGGCGGCTCCATCCACGCTATGGAGGAGCTGGTGAAGCTGGCGGGCGGCACCGTGGTGGGCCGCGTGGCCGTGCTGGCCGAGGGCGAGGCCGCCCAGCGCACCGATATCAAGTTCCTGGCGCCCCTGCCGATGTTCAACGCCGACGGCAGCATCAAGTGAACCGGGCGTCAAGTAGGCATACATAAGTAAAAAGTGTGGCAGCGTCAAGGCTGCCGCACTTTTTTTATAGCTGGGAGTCTGGACATTCTTTATAAGCTGTGGTAATATTTAGAATTAACATAACTAATGGCTTTTGAGAGTCATATGCGGAAAGGAGCCTACCTATATGTCTGTGAAGGAAAGCTATGCCGGCAAGATCAACCGCAAGCTCAACAAGAAGCTGCGCGTCATCGCTGTGGCCGCCGGGCGGGAGCCGGCGGATCTGGTGCTGAAGAACGCCACCTACGTCAACGTCTTCTCTAATGAGCTGTGTCACGGTGACATTGCCGTGGCGGAGGGCCTTATCGTCGGCATGGGCGAATACAGCGGCGCGGTGGAGGTGGACGTCACCGGCAAGATCGTGCTGCCGGGCTTCGTGGATGCCCACATCCATCTGGAAAGCTCGCTGGTCAGTCCCACGGAGTTCGCCAAGGCCGTACTGCCCCACGGCACCACCACCGTCATCACCGATCCCCACGAAATCGCCAATGTCATGGGCACCGACGGCATCGAGTACATGCTGCAGGCCACCGAGGATCTGCCGGTGGACGTGCGGTTCATGCTGCCCTCCTGCGTACCGGCCACGCCGCTGGATGAGTCCGGCGCCAATCTGGACTACCGGGCCATCGACTCATTCTATGACCACCCCCGGGTGCAGGGTCTGGCGGAGATGATGAACTTCGTTGGCACCATCAACGGCGATCCCCAGGTGGTGGAGAAGATCGTGGCCAGCCAGGCTCACCACAAAAAAATCGACGGTCACGCCCCTGACCTGAAAGGCAATGACCTCAACGCCTATGTGGCGGCAGGCGTATACTCCGACCACGAGTGCCACGATCTGGCCGATGCCATCGCCAAGCTGGAGCGGGGCCAGTTCATCATGATCCGCGAGGGCACCGCCGCCCGCAACCTGGAAGCGCTGGCTCCCCTGCTGTGCGACAAGTACGTGGAGCGGTGCATGTTCTGCACCGACGACAAGCACCCCAACGACCTGCTGGAAAAGGGCCACATCGATTACATCGTGAAGAAGGCCATCTCCCTGGGTGCCGATCCCATCACCGCCATCAAGGCCGCCTGCCACAATGCGGCGCGGTACTTCCTGCTGAACAACCGCGGCGCCATCGCCCCCGGCTATCTGGGAGACTTCGTCATCATCGACGACTTTGAGCATTTCAACATCGAGAAGGTGTTCAAGAAGGGCGAGCTGATGTACAGCGACGGCGTGCTGAAGGACTTCCCCACCCCGGAGATCGACCCCTATCTGGTGAAGCATGCCCACGACACGTTCCATGTAGCACCCCTCACCGCCGCAGACTTCACCGACAGCCGGCCCCACGCCGTCATCGGTATGGTCAACGGTGAGATCACAACCACTGACGGCGGCTACACCGACCGCATCGACGTGGACTACGACATCCTGAAGATCGCCGTTATCGAGCGGCACAAGAATACCCACCATATTGGCCTGGGCTACATTAAGGGCTACGGCCTGAAGAAGGGCGCGGTGGCTACCAGCATCAGCCACGACAGCCACAACATCATCGTGGTGGGCACCAACGAGGAGGACATGGCCTTCGCCGCTAACCACATCGTGCGCAGCCACGGCGGCATCACCGTGGCGGAGGGCGGACAGGTGAAGGGCGACGTGCTGCTGGCCATTGCGGGCATCATGTCCGACGACAGTCTGGTCAACGTGAACCGGGACCTGGAGGCCGCCAAGGCGGCCGCCTACGCGCTGGGCGTGTCCGAGGGCATCGACCCGTTCATGACCCTGAGCTTTATGGCGCTGCCGGTGATCCCCAGCCTGCGCATCACCACTCGCGGTGTGTTTGATGTCAACTCCCAGCGGTACGTGTAAAGCAGCATACAGAACAGCCAGAGGAGGACGGCCAAGGCCGTCCTCCTCTTATCCTGTCAATGCAAGCACAGAGACACACCTCCGCCGGGTGTCCATCACAGCGCAGAACCGCCCTCCCTCGCATCCGGGGCCGCCGTCAGCGCCGTAAGCCCGCGGCGGCAGAGCACACAGCCCGCCGCAGACACCGCCGCCATGACCGCCAGCACGTGCCAGCCCCCCGCGGCGCCGCTGATAAGCCCCAGCGGATCGTTCATCGCGTTGAACGCGGCGTGGGCGGCAAAGCCGGGCAAAATACTGCCTGTGCGGCTGCGGAGGAAGCCGAAAACCAGTCCCAGCAGAAACGCATAGGCCATCTGGACAGGCGTGCCGTGGGCCACGCCGAACAGGACGGCCTGCAGCACCACTGCCGCCCACACGGGCATGGCCTGCTCCAGCCGGGTCTGGATGACCCCGCGGAACATCAGCTCCTCCGCCAACGGGCCTGCCACGGCGATGGACAGCGCCGGGATCAGGCCGGTAGACAGCAGGAGCTCCATATGGTCGTTATAGTCGGACAGCCACACCGTCGGCAGCAGCGTCAGCGCCAGTTCTACCACCACGAAAAGGCCCACAGCGGCGAAGGCGCAGAAGGCTGCCGTCCAGCCGGAGCAGCGGCGCAGCCCCGCCGCTTCCCCCAGCGGCTTATGCCGCAACCGGAACCACAGCAGTATCGCCGCCGCAGTCAGCAGGTAAGCGAAGAGCATGGCCGTCTCCGTACCGGCAAGAACACTTCCAGCGTCCGCCTCTCCGTGGAACAGCGACGCGCCGGCGACAGCAATGACGGCATAAATGATGCCCCCCAGAAACTGGATTGCCAGAAAGAACAGCAGGTACAGCAGGGACTTGCCCAGCGCGGTCAGGACGCCCTTTGCGGAATATGCGCGTTTGGATTCCATGTGTTCCACTCCTTTCTTTTTGTCACAGTATAGCCCTCCCGTGCGGCGGCGTCTATCAACCTCAGGTTGCATCCGGCATTTTCGGGCCGGCATGGCGCAACTTCAAGTTGTCACTATGCAGAACGTGAGGGAGAATACAACGTTCTCCCTCACGTTGGCAGCTTTTCATATCTTCAGGTCACAGGCCATGCTCATAACGGCGCGCCCCCCTACCCGGACAGTAACGGCATCGCCGTCGGCGTACAGGCGGCTGCGGATCTCCGAGGGCCGGTGCATATGCTCTCCCTGCAAAAACACATTCTCCTCCTCCGGCCCCACCATGCCGTGGCGGTAGAGATAATAGGTCAGCGCACCGTTGCTGGTGCCGGTGGCGCATTCCTCTGGAATGTCGTACAGCGGCGCGTAGTTGCTGCAATAAGCGGTGCAGCCATCGCCGGGGCAGAACATATGGACGCCAGTGACGTCATACCGCTTGGAAAGCGCCGTCACCGCCGGCTCATCCTGCACGGCCCGCAGCAGGGTATCGTGATCCCGGACGGGCATCATAATGTCGGCAAGGCCGGTGGAAACGATGGCAGGCAGCAGGCCCTCCGGGCAGTCGGCGGGTGTCAGGCCATAGGCCTCGTAGAGTGCCGGCAGCTCCTGCTCCGTCAGCTCCCGGAGCCAGCAGGGCGGAGCCATGTCCATCCACACCGTGTCGCCCCGCACCTCGATGCGCAGGTCGGCGGCTCTGGTGTGGGCGGCAACAGTGCCGTCACCGATGCGGCCCAGTCTCCGCAGCAGGGCAAAGGACGCGATGGTGGCGTGACCGCACAGCTCCACCTCCCCCGCCGGGGTGAAGTAGCGCAGCGTCACACTGCCGTCCGGCTCCACGGTGACGAAGGCCGTCTCGGAGTGCTTGAACTCTGCGGCGATCTGCTGCATCACCGCGTCGTCCAGCGGGTGCTCCGGCAGCACTACACCGGCCTGATTGCCGCCGAATAGCTGAGCGGAAAAGGCATCCATGACATAGGCTTCCATAGGGCATACCTCCACAGTTTTTTTAATTAAGATGATTATATACTGTCCTGCTCTTAACGGCAAGTAGATTTGACAGACAGGCTTTTTTTCGTTAGAATAGAATTGTATAGCCCAACAGGAAATCAAAAAGAAAGGAATTTCATCCAAAATGCTCAATGAGCGCAGTCTGCTCTCCCAGTTTCTCCATTTCATCGCGGCCACCGTGGCGTCCCTGATGGTGTTCTCGCTGTACTCCATCGTGGACGGTCTGTTCGTGGCCAAGGGCGTGGGCGAATATGCCATGTCCGCCGTGAATCTGGCGGTGCCCTTCACCAATGTGCTGTTCTCCATTGCCATCATCTTCGCCGTGGGCAGCAGCACCATCATCGCCATCTACCTCGGACAGGAGCAGGGCGAAAAGGCCAACGGCCTGTTTTCCCAGAATCTGGCGCTGCTGGTGGCTATCGGCCTGACCATCTCCGTGCTGGTGTTCGTATTTCTGGAGCCGTTCGCCCGGCTGCTGGGTGCACGGGGCGTGACGCTGCCCTACACCGTCGACTATCTCAAGGGTCTGGCCCCCTTTGCCGTGTGCTTCATCGTGTCCTACAACATGGAGGTGCTCATCAAGACCGACGGCTACCCCAAGCTGGCCATTCTGACGGTCATCATCGGGTGCCTGACCAACTGCGTGCTGGACTATCTGGCCATCTTTGTGCTGAACTGGGGCGTCTGGGGCGCGGCCGTGGCCACCGGGCTTTCCCAGCTGCTGACCTGCGTCATCTATCTGACCCACTTCCTGCGGGGGCACAACACGTTCCATCTGGTGCGGTTCAAAATGGACTGGAGCATCTACAAGCGGCTGCTGCCCATCGGCGTGGCCGACGGCGTCACCGAGCTGTGCAACGGCGTGATGATCTTCCTGTTCAACCGCATCATCTTACAGTGTCTGGGCGACGACGGATTGGTGAGCTACACCATCATCGCCTATGTCAATACGCTGATCGTCAATACCATGCTGGGCATTTCGCAGGGCAGCCAGCCGCTGGTCAGCTACCACTATGGCAAGGAGGACGCGGCGGGCTACAAAAAGCTGCTGCGGTACGGCTTTACGGCGGTGGGCATCATGACGGCGGTGATCTTCGCCGGTGTGATGATCTTTGCCCCCCAGATCGCCGGGATCTTCCTCGGCGCGGAAAAGCCGGAGCTGCTGGGCAGCGCGGCGGGCGCGCTGCGGCGGTACGGCCTGAGCTACCTGCTGGTGGGCGGCAATATCCTGATGGGCGGCTTCCTGACGGCTGTGGAGCAGCCCAGGGGCGCCATCTCCATCTCCGTGGGCCGTGGCCTGCTGTTCCAGGCCACAGCGCTGGTGGTGCTGGCCTACGCCGTCGGCGGCAGCGCCATCTGGTTCGCGCCGGTGATCTCCGAGGCGCTGTGCGCGGTGATGGCCGTGTGGTTCCTGCGGCGGTTCCTGCAAAAAAACGCAGAATAAGCAAAAAGTATCCCACGGCAGCGCCGTGGGATACTTTTTGCACGTTTAAGGTCGTCTCAAGCCTGCGCGGCGGACCTTTCCGCCATCATGCCCCGGATCACCTCGTCGATGCGGCGGGCGACGCGGCAGAAGTCCTCCGCCGTGTAGCCCCTGGTGGTCATGGCGGCGGTGCCGATGCGGACGCCGCTGGTCTGGGACGGCGGACGCCTGTCGCCGGGAACGCAGTTCTTGTTCAGGGTAATGCCGCAGGTGTCCAACGCCTCCTGCACCTCCCTGCCGGTGAGGCCGGTGTCCGTCAGATCCAGCAGGAACAGATGGTTGTCGGTGCCGCCGGTGACCACATGGTAGCCCATAGCCACAAACTCTGCCGCCATGGCCTTGCAGTTTTCCACCACATGGCGGGCGTAGGCACGGTAAGCCGGGGTCAGAGCCTCCTCCGCCGCCACGGCCTTACCGGCGATAACGTGCTGCAGCGGGCCGCCCTGCATGCCGGGAAACACAGCACTGTCCACCTTCTTCGCCAGCTCCGGACGGCAGAAGATCAGGCCGCCCCGGGGACCGCGCAGCGTCTTGTGAGTGGTGGAGGTGATGATATCCGCCAGGCCAAAGGGGCTGGGGTGCTCCCCCGCCGCCACAAGCCCTGCGATGTGGGCCATGTCCACCATGAAATACGCCCCCACCTCCCTGGCGGCGTCGGCAAAGCGGGTAAAGTCGATGATGCGGCTGTACGCCGACGCACCGGCAATGATGAGCCTGGGCCGCAGCGTCCGGGCCATGCGTACCATATTGTCATAATCAATGAAGCCGTCGGCGTCCACATCGTAGAAGTGGAGATCGTACAGCTTGCCGGAGAAGTTCACTGGCGAGCCGTGGGTCAGATGCCCGCCGTTGGCCAGGCTCATGGACAGCACCGTGTCGCCGGGCTGCAGCAGCGCCATATACGCGGCCAGATTGGCCGATGAGCCGCTGTGAGGCTGGACGTTCACATGGTAGTCGGTGGCAAAGACCTCCTTCCACTTGGCGATGCAGTACTCCTCCAGCTCATCCACCACATGACAGCCGCCATAATAGCGGCCCTGGTTACCCATGACGCGGCGGGCGGGATAGCCCTCGGAATACTTGTTGGTCAGGCAGCTTCCCACCGCCCGAAGCACGTCCGCGCTGGCAAAATTCTCGCTGGCGATAAGCTCCACGGTAGTCTTCTGCCGCAGTTCCTCCTGCGCGATAAAGTCAAAAACACGGGATGACACAGTCATCTCCCCTTCCCTGTTGTGGTTCATTTCGTATTATTATACACCCTCTTGTGGTTTGTGCAACCCAAAAGTTATGCTATGGCAGATGGCACGAAAACGCCTACGGCATATGTAGGTTTTTTGGAAAAAATGCAGAAACGCGAAAAAAGGGTTGACATTTGCAGTCAAAAGCGTTATGATGCGCCCAGCTTCGGCAAAATACAGTGAGGAGGAAAGCAGCATGAAGCGTCGCAGCACGGCTATGATGATGTGCGAGATGTGCATGGGTATGATGTCCATGTGCATGTTTCTGCGCGCCCAAAATGATCGGTTGCTTTCCAAAAACTGTTTGACGGCTTGAAAAAGCCGGTGTGTGAACAAGCAGCGGAAGGTCGATCGACCTGCCGCTGTTTTTATTTTGCCCGGCACATCTCTTTCGTTTGTTCCGGCGGGCAGCGGGGCACGTGCACAGTCCCGCGGCGCGCCGTCAGCAAGATCATATATTCCTTCAAACCATATTTGAAAAGGAGACATGAACATGAAACATAACTATTTCACCCGTCTGGCCGCTCTGGCCCTGACCCTGATCCTGGCCCTGAGCCTGACGGCCTGCGGCGGTAAGGACAACAACGCCGACAACAGCGGCGACACCAAGACCACCGTCAAGATCGGCGTCCCCAACGACACCACCAACGAGGCCCGCGCCCTGCTGCTGCTGCAGGAAAACGGCATCATCAAGCTGGCCGATGGCGCCGGCATCACCGCCACCAAGAACGACATCGTGGACAACCCCTACAACGTGGAGATCGTGGAGGCTGAGGCCGCCCAGCTGCCCAACATGCTGCCCGATCTGGACTACGCTGTCATCAACAGCAACTACGCCATCAATGCCGGCCTGAACCCCGTCACCGACTCTCTGCTCATCGAGGGCAGCGCCTCTGCCTACGCCAACATTCTGGCCGTCAAGGAAGGCAGCGAGAACGAGCCCAAGATCCTGGCCCTGAAGGCCGCTCTGGAGAGCAAGCAGGTTGCCGACTACATCAGCGAGACCTACAACGGCTCCGTCATCTCCGTGGTGGAGAATCCCACCGACGGCTATGACGCCAGCGTGGACTACGACGCCCTGAAGGGCCAGACCATCACCATCGCCGCCTCCCCCACGCCCCACGCCGAGATCCTGGAGGTCGCCAAGGAGATCCTGGCCGCCAAGGACATCACGCTGGACATCCAGACCTACAACGACTATGTGGTGCCCAACACCGTTGTTGACGACGGCACCGTGGACGCCAACTACTTCCAGCACCTGCCCTATCTGGAGGACTTCAACGCCCAGAACGGCACTCACATCGCCTCCATCTCCGCTGTCCATGTGGAGCCCATGGGCCTGTACGGCGGCAAGCAGACCACGCTGGACGCGCTGAGCAAGTAACCGGGAAAGGAGGGAGACGTCCGTGATCGAACTGAAGCATGTCAGCAAGACATTTGATGCCGGTACATCCGGCGGGGTAGACGCTCTCAAGGACGTCTCCCTGACCATTGAGGACGGCGACATCTACGGCATCATCGGTATGTCCGGCGCCGGCAAGAGCACGCTGGTGCGGTGCATCAACCTGCTGGAGAAGCCTACCAGCGGCGAGATCATCGTCAACGGCCAGCGGCTGGACACCATGACCCCCGCCCAACTGCGGGCGGCGCGGCGGGAGATCACCATGATCTTCCAGCGGTTCAATCTGTTGATGCAGCGCACCTGCCTGCGGAACGTGTGCTTCCCCATGGAGCTGGCAGGCGTAAAGCGGAGCGAAGCCGAGCAGCGGGCCAAAGAGCTGCTGGAGCTGGTGGGTCTGCCCGACAAGGCGGACGCCTATCCGGCCCAGCTGTCCGGCGGCCAGCAGCAGCGCATCGCCATCGCCCGTGCGCTGGCCACACACCCTAAGGTGCTGCTGTGCGACGAGGCTACTTCCGCGCTGGACCCCAACACCACCCGGCAGATCCTGGAGCTGATCCGGGATATCAACCGGAAGTTGAACATCACCGTGGTGGTCATCACCCACCAGATGAGCGTGGTGAAGGAGATCTGCAGCCATGTGGCCATTCTGGACGAGGGCCAGGTGGCGGAGGCTGGGCTGGTGGGCACGGTGTTCGCCGCGCCCAAGTCCGCGGCCGGGCGCCGTCTGGTGTTCCCCGGCGGCGCCGACGCACAGGTGTACGACCCGGCGGAGGAGAAGCTGGTGCGGCTGGTGTTCAAGGACAGCAAGACCACCAGCATCCCCCTGATCGCCCGGCTGGCGGCGGAGGAGGGCATTTTCTGCAACGTCATCTCCGCCAGCACCCAGAAGCTGTCTGAAAAGGTCTACGGCAGCATGATGCTGGGTATTCCCAGCAGTCAGTTCGACAAGGCCGTGGCGTTTATCCACAACGTGGCCAACGTACAGGTAGAGGAGGTGGAGTGAGTATGTACAACGATCTGTTTTCCCCGCAGTCCGTGCAGGATCTGCTGACCGCGCTGCCCACCCTGCCTTTCGCCGTGTGGGAGACGTTCTATGTCACCGTGGTGAGCACGGCGCTGTCGCTGGTCATCGGTCTGCCCTTGGGTGTGCTGCTGGTGGCAGGCGAGAAAAACGGCGTGCTGCCCCTCCCCCGTTGGCTCATGCAGGTGCTGAACGTCATCATCAACCTGCTGCGCTCCATCCCGTTCCTGATCCTGATGATCATGGTGTTCCCCCTTTCCCGCCTGCTCATCGGCACCGCCGTGGGCACCACAGCCACCATCGTTCCGCTGGTGGCAGCGGCCTTCCCCTTTGTGGCGCGTCTGGTGGAGAGCAGTCTCCGGGAGGTGGACGGCAACATCATCGAGGCTGCCCAGAGCATGGGCGCCACGCCCATGCAGATCATTTGCAAGGTGATGATCCCGGAGAGCGTGCCCTCCCTCATCCAGAACGTGACCATCGCACTGACCACCATTCTGGGTTACTCCGCCATGAGCGGCATCATCGGCGGCGGCGGTCTGGGCAAGATCGCCATCGACTACGGCTACTACCGGTACAAGTATCTGGTGATGCTGGTAGCGGTGGTCATTCTGGTGCTGCTGGTGCAGGTGTTCCAGAGTCTGGGCACCTGGCTGAGTAAGAAGTGCGACAAGCGTCTGAAAAAGTAAAAAAGAGCAAAAAGAAAAGGCCCAAAGGGCCTTTTCTTTTTGCTCTTTTCGGTAAGGGCAGATCAGTCGATCATGCTCTTGAGGTCAGCGGCAACGGCGAAGGGCGCGGCGGTAGCGGCCTTCACATCGTCCACGGTGAACTCGGGGTTGATCTCGGTCATCAGCAGACCGTCCTTGGTGACCTCGAACACACACATCTCGGTGATGATCTTGTTCACGCAGTGGGAAGCGGTCAGGGGCAGACGGCACTTCTCGAAGATCTTGGGGTTGCCCTTGGCGGTGTGCTCCATGCAGACGATGCAGTGCTTGGCGCCGACGCACAGATCCATGGCGCCGCCCATGCCGGGCATCTTCTTGCCGGGGATGATCCAGTTGGCCAGATTGCCCTCGGCGTCAACCTCCAGAGCGCCCAGGAAGCAGGCGTCCACATGACCGCCGCGGATCAGGCCGAAGTTGGTGGCGGAGTCGATGAAGCCGCCGCCGTAAGCCACGGAGGAGGGGTTGCCGCCGGCATCCACAACGTGGTAGGGATCGTAGTTGGCGTCGCCCTCCTTGGGGGACACGCCGGCGGAGACGATACCCAGCTCAGCATGGATGATCACCTCAACGCCCTCAGGCAGATAGTTGGGGATCAGGGTGGGCAGGCCGATGCCCAGATTCACGACGTCGCCGTTCTTCAGCTCTTTGGCGCAGCGCTTGGCAATAAAGCCTTTGATCTCGGACTTTTCCATTACTTTCTGTCTCCTTCCACGATGTAGTCAACGCACATACCGTAGGTATGGATGTTCTCGGGCTCGATGTCGCCCACGGGAACGATGTACTCGCACTCGGCGATGACGGTGTCAGCGGCGGTGGCCATGACAACGTTGAAGTTGCGCATGGTGCCCTTGTACCAGCAGTTGCCGTACTCATCGCACTTGTAGGCACCCAGCAGGGCGAAATCGGCGTGGATGGGCTTCATCAGCAGGTAGTCCTTGCCGTCGATGGTCTGACGACCCATGCAGAAGGGGCTCTCCTCCACCAGCGTGTCGATGCCCACGGGGGTCAGCACGCCGCCCAGACCGGCGCCGGCAGCGCGGATGCACTCAGCCAGCGTACCCTGAGGCAGCAGGTTGACCTCCAGCGTACCCTCGGTGTGCTGCTGGCCGACCTCGGGGGTCATGCCGACGTGGGTGGCGATCACGCGCTTGACCTGATGATTGTGGATCAGCTCCGCGATGCCGAAGAACTCCTCACCCTTAGGACCGGTGGCGCGGCCCATGTCGTTGGCGATCAGGGTCAGATCCTTGGTGCCGCGGGCTACCAGCTCCTTGACGATGGCACGGGCCTGGCCGCAGGCCAGGAAGCCGCCGCACATAATGGTAGCGCCATCGGGGATCATTGCCGCTGCCTCTTTGGCAGTCAGTACAGGTTTCTTTGCCATTTCTGTTCCTCCTTGTTTTATGCCACCGGGCGGTCGGAGCAAATGCGGCAACCGGGCGGTGGTTTACAGTCACAAAGACTCCCGCTTTGTGACTCCTCTAACAATAGCATCATAGCACCCTTTGCACGAAAATGCAAGGGATGGCCATGTTGTTTTTGCGCAAATTTACCCATGCCATGGTGAATCCGCGCAAAAAGCGGAGAGTCGGACAGGCGGCTCTCCGCTTTGCTGAGGATCTTATTTCATGCCGCGCTTGACCATTTCGGTCACAGCGAAGGACGCCACGTCGTCGGCATACTTACCGGCGCCGAAACCGGCGTCAAAGCCCAGCTCCTTGGCCAGCTCATGGGTGATACGGGGACCGCCGCAGCAGACGACGAACTTGTCGCGCAGGCCTTCGGCCTCCAGCAGCTCGATGAGGTTGGTCAGGTTCTGGATGTGCACATCCTTCTGGGTAACGGTCTGAGAGACCAGCAGCACGTCGGCCTTCAGTTCCAGAGCCTTCTTGATGAACTCCTCATTGGGGACCTGAGAGCCCAGATTGTAGGCCTCGATCATCTCGTAGCGCTCCAGACCGTAGTGACCGGCGAAGCCCTTGCGGTTCATGATAGCGTCGATACCAACGGTGTGGGCGTCGGTGCCGGTGGAGGCGCCGACCATCACGACCTTGCGGCCGATGTGCTCACGGATGTAGTCGTTGGTGTCCTCCATGCTCATCACGTCGGACTCCACGGTGATGACGTGGATATCCTCGTAGTTCACGGAGTGGACGCAGCTACCGTAGACCACATAGAAGGTGAACTCCTTGTCCAGCGCGGTGTGATATGCCACGTTGGGCTCCTCAAGGCCCATCTTCTTGGCGATCTGGCGGGCAGCCTCCTCACCGCGCTCGTCATCCTTGACGGGCAGGGTGAAGCTGGTCTGCACCTTACCGTCGTTCATGGTGTCGCCGTAGGGCTTCAGGCGGGTCAGATCCAGCGTGGTATCGAAATCGATCTTATGGGTGTTGTACAGTCCGCTGCTCATGCTCCCACCTTGCCTTTCATGACTTCAATGAACGGATTGAAGTATTTGTCGTCCTTGATCACAACGCCGGCCAGACCCTTGCCGCCGTCCTTGGGACGCTTCACGTCGGCGAAGATGCCCTTCTCGATGGTGGTAAACAGGCCCAGCTTCTCGATCTCCTTCAGCAGATCGGTGGCCTTGGTCAGCACCTCGTTGGCGCGGTTGCGGATGATGCCGTTCTCCTTATAGGTCAGCTCGCTGCCCAGATCCTTCATGGTGCGGAAGATGTACTGGGCATTCTCGATAGACAGAGCACGGTCGGACATGAACGGGGTGTGGATGGCCTCGGTCATCATGCCCAGCAGGCACAGCCGCTGGTTGGTCAGGATGGTCACCATGTTGAACAGGGCATCCTGGATGTGGCCGCGGAAGATGTTGCCGGTCATGAACTTCGTGGGAGGCATGTACTTCAGAGGTGCGTTGGGGAAGATCTCGCGGGCCATCTGCGCCTGTGCCAGCTCATACAGGAAGGTGTTCTCCACGGAGGGATCCATCTCGAAAGCGTGGCCCAGACCCATCTGCTCCTCGCGCATACCGGCGTCCTTGGCGAAGGCCTCGTTCAGGAACTGGGAGGCCAGCACGGTGTGGGCGGCGGTGATGGCGTCGTCGGTGGTCAGATAGTTATCCTCACCGGTGTTGATGATAACGCCGGCGTAACCGTTGATGACGCGGGAGAAGTACTGGTCAACGATGGTGCGCTGCATGTTGATGTCGCGGAACAGGATGCCGTACAGAGCGTCGTTCAGCATGACATCCAGACGCTCCAGCGCGCCCATTGCGGCGATCTCGGGCATGCACAGGCCGGAGCAGTAGTTGCACAGCCGGATGTAGCGGTGCTGCTCCTCGCCCACCTCGTCCAGCGCAGCGCGCATGAGGCGGAAGTTCTCCTGGGTGGCGTAGGTGCCGCCGAAGCCCTCGGTGGTAGCGCCGTAAGGCACATAGTCCAGCAGGGACTGACCGGTGGTACGGATGACGGCGATGATGTCGGCGCCCTGCTTGGCACCGGCCTTGGCCTGGATGATATCCTCGTAGATGTTGCCGGTGGCCACGATGATATACAGGTATGGGCCTTCCTTGTCGCCCCACTCCTTCAGGTAGGCGTTGCGCTTGGCAATGTTCTTGTTGATGCGGTCCACGGTGGCGTTCACCACGGGGGTGATGGCCGCACGGATCTCTGCGTCAGAGTGGGCGGGGATCTTGCTCAGATCCAGCTCGCCGCTGCTGACGGCATCCGCCACGCCCTGGGGATCCTTGCCGGTCTCCACCATGGCATTGCCGATGGCCCACGCGGCGCCGGCGGGCAGCAGGGAGTTGGCCATCAGGTGATCCACGACCACGTTGGGCAGGGGGACATCCATATCATTGATGCCATCGATACCCAGCAGACGGCAAACAGCGCGCTCCACCGTGACGGTGGTGTGCTGGTCAATAAAGTGCTGGGTGTCGTCCGCCACCTTGGCCGCGGAGGCACGCGCCTGATTGACCAGCTCCATATTCAAGCCGAGTTTGCTTTCCATAGTTAAACCTCTCTCTTACTTCTTGACGTGGCGCTCGTTGCGCAGCAGCTTGGTGGGCTCCAGATAGCGCTGCTTGGTACCCTCGGCGACCCATGCCACGCCGGTCTTCTCCACCTTCTTCTTGCCGGTGCAGACGTCGCAGTGGCAATCCTGGACGTAGTGCTCGGGCTGGGTGTAGGAGGTGATGACGCCCTCGAAGTTGCGCAGGATGACCTTGCGGGGAGTCTCGGAGATCAGATAGTTGGGCATAACGGGAGTCTTGCCGCCGCCGCCGGGGGCGTCCACCACGAAGGTGGGGATGCAGTAGCCGGAGGTATGGCCGCGCAGAGCTTCCATGATCTCGATGCCCTTGGACACGGGAGTACGGAAGTGGCTCAGACCCAGGGAAGGATCGCAGGCATAGATGTAGTAGGGGCGGACACGCATCTTGACCAGACCGTGGACCAGCTCCATCATCACGTGGGAGCAATCGTTCACGCCGGCCAGCAGCACGGACTGGTTGCCCAGGGGGATACCGGCATCAGCCAGCATGGCGCAGGCCTTGGCAGCCTCGGGAGTGAACTCCTTGGGGGTGTTGAAGTGGGTGTTCAGCCAGATGGGATGATACTTCTTCAGCATGGCGCACAGCTCGGGAGTGATACGCTGGGGGCACACAACGGGGGTGCGGGAGCCCAGACGGACGATCTCCACGTGGGGGATGGCGCGCAGGCGCTTGATGATGTACTCCAGATTCTCATCGGAAACCATCAGGCAGTCGCCGCCGGACAGCAGGACATCGCGGACCTCGGGATGAGCGGCCACATAGTCGATGCACTTGTCGATCTGCTGCATGGGCACTTCGCAGTCGTTCTGACCGGCGAAGCGGCGACGGGTGCAGTGACGGCAGTACATGGAACACTGGTCGGTGATCAGCAGCAGCACGCGGTCGGGATAGCGGTGGGTCAGGCCGGGGGTGGGAGAGTCGGTATCCTCGTGCAGGGGATCGGCGTCCTCATAATCGGCATACTCCAGCTCCTCCGCACGGGGGATGGCCATCTTGCGGATGGGATCGAAGGGATCGTCCAGATCGATCAGAGACAGATAATAAGGGGTAACAGCCATGCGCAGCTTGCCCAGGGTCTTGCGAACGCCCTCTTCCTCATCGGGAGTCAGGTTCATGTACTTCTTCAGATCCTCAACCGTCTCAGCGCGGTTGGCGACCTGCCAATGCCAGTCGTTCCACAGATTCTCGGGAACATCGGCGAACAAACCGTTGCGAGTCTTCATAGTCGTTTCTCCTTCACAAAATCATAATGTTTCGGGGTAGGTCAAAGGCTGGGAGGCCGTTTGGGCCTCCCAGCTTTTGAAGGAAGTCGTTTAGCAGTACTTCTCGTCGAACAGCTTGCGCAGCTTGGGGTTCTCGCGCAGCACGTCCAGAGTGATCTGAGCGTGGTTCTTGGTGTAGCCGTTGCCGATGATCATGGTAACGTCCTTGCCGATACCCTCGGCGCCCAGGGCGGCCTTGGTGAAGGAGGTAGCCATGGAGAAGAAGTACACCATGCCGTCATCGCGGACGGGCAGAATGGCGGACATCTCGCAGGACTCGATGTTCACGCAGCAGATGGACAGATCGTACTCCTTGCCATCGTTGGCGGCCAGAGCAGCCTCCATGACCTCAACGGGCTTGGTGCAGTCGGCGACGATAACGTCGGTGTACACACCCAGCTCCATCAGGCCGGGGACCTGCTTGGGGTTGCGGACGACGCCCACGACCTTGCCGTTGGGGCCGACCTTCTTCATAGCTTCCCAACCGCACAGAACGCCGGACTTGCCGTTGGCACCCAGGATCAGGACGCTGTCGCCCTCGTGAGGCAGCTTGCGGGCCTGGGCGGGAGCGCCGGCCACGTCCAGAGCGGCCAGGGCCAGAGGCTCGGACATATCCTCGGGCATCTTGGCGTACAGAGCGGACTCGAACAGAATGGCCTTGCCGACGATATCAACGCGGTCGATATCCTTGTGGATGGCCAGGATCTTGTCGATCTTCAGCGGGGTCATGGACAGGGACACCAGGGAGACGATCTTGTCGCCTTCCTTCAGGTCGAAGCCGGGCTTCTTCTTCAGGTCCTCGCCGATGTGAGCGACGACGCCCTTGAACATACCGCCGGAACCGGTGACAGGATTCTGCTGCTTGCCGCGCTCAGCGACGATGCCCAGGATCATTTCGCCGATCTTCTTCTCATCGCCGCCGCAGGCCTCGGAAATCTGGGTGAAGGAAGCGGAGTCGATGTTCAGGGAGGTCACGTCGCAGACGATCTCGTTGGAGTAGACCTTGCTCATGTCGTTGTCGATCTTCCAAGCAGCCTGGGTCAGCACGCCCTTGGGCTCGATAACGCGGTGGGAACCGTACTTGTTGCCTTTCAGTTCAGCCATTGTAATATCCTCCTAAAATTTATATGTGTTGTTGTATGTAGGTACTTACTTCAGGGGCTTGAGGCTCAGGATCTCGCGGGCCTCAGCGGGAGTCGCGATCTCGCGGCCCAGCTCCTTGGCGATGCGGACGACCTTGGCCACCAGCTCGCCGTTGGACGCGGCCTTCTGGCCCTTGCCCAGATAGATGTTGTCCTCGAAGCCGACACGGACGTTGCCGCCCATGGCGATGGCCGCAGCGGCCATGGTCCACGCAGCGCGGCCCACGCCGGACACGGTCCAGGTGGCGTCAGCGGGGATCTTGCTGGCGAAGAAGGCCAGATTCTCCACAGAGGCGGGGGTGCAGCCGTGTACGCCCAGCACGAAGTTGAACTGCATGGGGTGGCCGGGGACCTCGCCCTTCTTGGCCATGCCCAGGATGGTGTCGATGTGGCCCAGCTCGAAGCACTCGTACTCGGGCTTGATGCCGTTCTCGATCATGCGCTTGCCGAAGGCGCGCATGGTGGGCATGGTGTTGTCGAAGATCTCGTCGCCGAAGTTGCAGGTGCCGCAGTCCAGAGTGGCCATCTCGGGGAACAGCTCGGTGGGCTGCAGACGCTCCTCGGGGCTCATGCCGGTGGCGCCGCCGGTGGAGGGGATCATGATGACGTCAGGCAGCTCCTTGCGGATGGCGTCCATGACGACCTTGAAGCGATCGCGGCTCTGGGTGGGGGTTCCGTCGTCCTCGCGGACGTGGATGTGCAGGATAGCCGCACCGGCCTCGTAGGCGGACTTGGCCTCGCGCACCATCTCCTCAACGGTGTAGGGAACAGCCTCGTTCTGGGCCTTGGTGACCTCAGCGCCGCAGATGGCGGCGGTAATAATGAGCTTTTCCATCGTTACGCTCCCTTACTTCTCGATCTTGTTGCGCTGGCAGTCCTTGGGGGTGACGCAGGTGCCGTGAGCGCGGCAGACCACCACGGGCTCGGCCAGAACGTCAGCGGCGGAAGCGCTGATGTCGGGGCGGGAGACGATGACCTTGCGGGCCTCGAACTTCATGGTGCGGGAGGTGTTGCCGATCTTCTCGATCTCGCCGTAGGCCTCGATGTAGTCGCCGGCGTACACGGGAGCCAGGAACTCCACGTTGTCATACGCACAGAACAGGCCCTCGTCGCCGTCGCACTTGATCAGCAGCTCGGTAGCGACATCGCCGAACAGATGGACCATGTGGGCGCCATCCACCAAGTTTCCGCCGTAATGAGCATCCTTGGCGCTCATACGCAGGCGAAGCATAGAAGTCATCTTTTCCATAAGTTTTTCCTCCTTCAAAATTTTGGACGTGCAATTTCTCAACACCAGATCCGGCCGTTACCGCTTCTTTTTGGGTATGAAAAAAAGCGCTATCGGTCAAGGTCATTGACCAATAGCGCTCCATGTATCGCTACATGACAGCAGCACCGCTTACACCGCACTGCCAAGCGGCAGACCCCAGGCTGGTCTGTTGCTTTCGGCGGAGAACTCCTTCCCGCTGCATCACATGGGTGCCCGTCCCGACACACAGCAGTACCCCGATCTCCGCGCCTCTATTGACTGATATTTATGAAATTCTACTCTCAAATTATACCGCTTTTGGGGCATTTGTCAAGGGACTTCGTGACAGCTTTGACAATAATATTTTTGCACCCTGCAAAATTTTCTCAGTCTTTTCGTGGTTTTTTTCACGCCGCGAAAATCAATAGGCCTCCTCCACCATTTTGAGGATCTCCGGCTTCAGAGACAGCATCCGGCAGATGTTCAGCGCGTCCCGCGGGCAGTCGGAGCGGCCCTCCACCCGGTACAGGCCGTAGTTCATGTGGCGGGCAATGACGGCCACGCCGTCCTCGCTGGTGACGGCCAGCTCACGGCGTATCTGCTCGGTGTCCACATCCCGCAGGCCGATGATCTGGTAGTGGAGCCGGGCGTACTCCGCCACCTTGTCGTAGTGGGTGGTCAGCAGGGAGATGGCGTTGACGCCGTTGAGATACCGGGTGACGGCCTGCACGATGACGGCGCCCTCATCGGGGTTGGTGCCCCGGGCAAACTCGTCCAGCAGGAACAGGGAGTAGCCCTGCTCCACCTCCGCCAGCGCCTTCTGGAACTGGACGATCTCGGAGCCGAAGCCGCTGAGGCCGGACTGGATGGACTGCAGGTCGTCAAACAGCATCTTCACACTGTGGAACAGGGGCATCCGCGCCTCCCTGGCGCAGACCAGAAAGCCCGCCTGCAGCAGCAGGGCGTTGAGCGCCAC